>NZ_JARLJK010000136.1:0-415912 GCF_031291215.1 Silvimonas sp. | reverse complement strand
GGGTGCCGGCCAGCACCTGGTTTACTGCATCACGTTTGAAGGATTCGGGGTAAGTACGTCTGGTCTTGGTCATGAACACAACTCCTGGGTGGGCATTATCCACCTTAAGTCAGTGTCCATCGAGGCCGGGCCAGACCAAATAGTGGGGATTTCATTACATAAAGCGTGGTTGTAAGGTACTTCAATAGCCCTTTCAAATGCGAGTACGCCTTGAGCAATCAATACAACTACGGATGGCACTTTGGCATTTCCCGCGAAGAACTCTTCTTTTGGGTAATGGCAGATCAAACTGCGGAGGAGTTCGGACTTCGTGACATCGAATCGGTGGGTGCTGTTCTGCTTGGAATTAATGTTGTTCCCGTTTCCGGAAAGTTGGGTGGCGCAATACGGGGCACTTCTATCGCATCCCTAGTCTCCCGCAAGGCGGTGCCTGTCACAATAAGAACACGTCTACCCACATTGATTCGGACTGGCCTGTTTTCTATGCGTATAGCCTTTACACGCAACTTGGGGGCGTTTGTTGGGCGAGCGATTCCCATTGTCGGCGAGGCTGTTTTAATCGCGGATGCGGCAACCATCGTTTATCGCACAGTGCGGCGTTATAATCGGTTGGTTAGCCCTAGTGACCAAATATTTTGACTATGGAAACAGATATCTGGGAAACGCTAGTTGCATTTACCCGCAATGAAATTGGGAGACCATTATTCGGAAAGGAAATAGCTCTATCGCGGGAAACGCGCATAGAAGACGATCTACGGATAACGGGTCAGGATGCCATTGATTTTATCGATCATTGGTTTGAGGCATGCAGCATACAGGTGGTCGGCCCCCAAGGATTTCCATATGCGCGGTATTTCGGGCCAGAAGGCACGGCGTTTGCGGCTCCAATATTGGGGATTTTTTTCAAACACCTGAGAAGTGAACCCCTTGCACCTCTCACTTTGGGGCGGTTGGAGCAGGCGGCGATAAGGGGTTTTTGGGACGAATCATTAGAAAATGGCCCTGTAGACAGGTAAAAAAGGAAAGCAATAATGACGAGAACTTTTGCGCAAGCGCGGGCACTGAAAGTGCTCGCAACAGATATTTTGACGGAAAGTGGTGCGTTGACGACGTGTGAAATACATCCGGAAAATGGCCTCTTAGCAGCAAGCACAGAGGGGTACATTCTTCCGGATGCTCTTGATCTTCTTGAGGAAAAACTCGACGCCAAAAAAATGCTTCAAGGCTTTAGGGACAAAGAGATAGAAGCGGAAATGAGGCAGGTTTATGCAGAAAAGGCTGGCGATGGTTGTTGCTCACTTTGCGATAGGCAATTTCAATCCAAGTAATGCGCCGTACTTCTAGAGTGAAACCTTGCCCCGGCTAGTATCACCCTTCTCACGCCGGACGTCCGGACTAATCACCCGCTCCACAGCAACAGGAACACCAGTGCATGCCGTTAACAGCAGCAAACATGCGCCCTACTACCCTCGCCGGTTTAGCGGCTTGTCACGCCGAAGGCAACGGTACCGGCCCGGTCACCATCCACTTGTCCGAAACTGAACCCTCACTGAATTGAAAAGTTGTTTTCCCCAGACGAAATGCTTAGCTTTACAGATGGCTTTACCGCCACGTTAATACTCCGGAATTACACCCGACCTTGTTCTTTAAGTAGCTGGAGATACCATGAATTTTGATAAGAAATATCTAATCTGTTCGTTGGCGTATGTAGCGTTTGGCATGTGCATTGGGATTTACATGGGTGCGTCGCAGAACCATTCCCAGTTTGTCGCCCATGCTCATATTCTTTTGGTCGGTTTCGTTCTGTCTTTTATTTATGGGATTATCCACAAACTTTGGTTGCATCAACCTGATCGGCGTATTTCCCAGGCGCAATTTGTATTGCACCAGATTGCTGCAATTTCGATGTTCACAGGCCTTCTGCTGCTTTATGGTGGTGTGCTTCCGGAAGCCGTTCTTGGGCCAATTCTTGGCATTGCGTCGGTTGGCGTTCTAGTTAGCGCATTACTCATGATTTATCTGGTGTTCAAGTTCAGCGCTGAACTACCACAAAGAGCCTGACATCTCGTTCAACCGGGACTGGCCAACGCTGAACTGGCTTGTTTCGGCCTCACTGAGAAGCGCCAATATATTGGGGCTAACGATGGGTGTATCGGGGCAATGACTCGATGGTGTTACGCCACAGTGCCGCTGCAATACGCTTGACCCTCAATGGGCGCCCGCCTCCCGGCGACATGCTTTCTCCATCAGCTGTTTGGTAGTCAATCAATTGCCCGATTAAATTTCCTATTAAATCCCTTATTTACTGTCGAAGATTTGCCGAATTGCCTACACCAATTAATGCAAGGCGCCGACAGGGGGATTTGCCGCGGACGCGCAGAATAGCCTCATATCCTGCGCCGCCGCTCGTGTGCGGGAATTGCCAATCGCCTGACGAAAGGCGATCCATTTTGCTTAACCAGGAGAAAAGATCATGAAACTCGTAACCGCAATTTTGGCAGTCGCTGCAATCGCGTTCTCCGGCAGCGGTTTTGCCGCAGATGCTTCTGCGCCCAAGGCCCACAGCACCAAGCATCATAAAGCCAGCATACCGGCCAGCCAGAAAATGACCGCTTCTCAGCCACAAGATCAGAAGCCTGAGCCTGAACCGAAGAAGTGAGTTACGCCGGGACAAGTACATCCGGCTGATATTAATCCTTGGCACCCACAACGCTGGCTGAGTCAGCCCGGAAGAAGCGAGCGATCAGAATACGATCATTCAGGCCGCTCGCAACCGCCCTCTTCAATTTGGTGAATGGACCTCAATTTGCGCGCGCCGTTCAAGCACTTCAACGCGCCTGAGAAGCAGTTCGCGCTCGTGTTCGGCGGCCAAGCGTGCCATTTCGGCATCTGCAACCAGTTCGCTAGCCAGCGCAACCATGGCACGCAGGGCTACTACCGCCTTGTCTCTGGCCGTCAGCAAATCAGCTGATTCGACATCAGCAATGGCGGCTTCCAGAGCTTGCAAGTACGTCATTTATATCTCCGGACAATGTTGGGTGCTCTTGCGCTACTGGCAAGATAATTTCTTGTGCAACATTATCCATTGATACGATCAATCCGGTAACGTCAGGCGGAAGATTTTTACGTCTGGGGCGACGCCATCATCCTTGAACCGAAGGCGCAGCGCCCAGTATCCGTTCTCGAATACCGTCGGCTGTGATGACTTCACGTGCGTGGAATCTGGCCAACTTGATACCTGCGTCGCGCATTGCGCGCTCGACAAACACGTCACGATCTTGACGTTTTTTCTGGCTATGCGTTGAGTCGTCCAGTTCAATGCCGGCCACAATTGCATGGTTGGCGTCGCAGATTACAAAATCGATGCTCTTGCGGTCGATTTTGTTTTGCCATGACTTGGCATTTTCTACCGCCCTCACCTCCATGATCCTCAGCATCTGCACTTGAGCAAAGATGTGGTGTTCCGGCATTGCTTGTCGCAGCTTTTCAAAGAACGCCGCCTCTGCCTCAGTGCACAGACGCCCACGCGATTTATACGGATATGGTTCATCTGTCGTGGTCGATCCAGCCGTTTTCCGGGCTTGCTTTTTGACCAGATAGAGCAGCACACCCACGATGACCAGCAGAAAAAACAAACCCTTCATGGCTTTCTCCTTTTTTGGGGGTTAAACCGTAGCACAGGTCTGTGGTTTTTCAGCTTGGTCATCGCCAATGTGGGCTTGGTACCGTGGCAAGCCGGCGTCACATGCCGTTTAATTCTGACTTGGGATGCCGCCGCGATATGCCATTAGTGCTTGCCGCCAACCTTATCCATAATTGCCAGCAAATCGGTCAGCGACTTCTTGCAGCCAGCCTGGTCTGGATGGTTCGAGCGTAGCTCAGAAAGCGCGTTGTCGATGGCTTTATCTACGGCGTGCCAGTCGGTGGCTGCACGCGGTTTTAGCGAAGGCTCGGCGTCATCCCAAGAGGTTTCCAGGTCTTTGATACGGGTTTTTCCGCCCGCCAGATCGCCCTTTTGCACCAGATTCAGGGTATCGACCACAATGGTGCGAAAAGATGCCAGATCGCCCAGTTTGGCGGGTTCAGCGGCATAGGCGGACGAGATGATCGATACGCCAGGAAAGACATCGAACATACCCAAAGCCAATAGCGCGAAAGAGATAGCCAGCAGACGTTTCGAAAGATTATTTTTCAGCATGTTTTACTCCAGATGATTTGCTCTGCCACGGGCAAAGCGAGTGGTTTAATTCAACGACGCGTTGATTTTTTAAATGGATAAAGTCAGAAAACCGGACAGCTAACGGGCTACTCGTTAACTGCAATGGCATTGCGGGTGGCGAGGGATTGCTGAATGCTGACCAGACCAACCAGAACCACAATGACCGACAGGAAAACAATACTGGTCTGCACAGTGCCCAAGCCCACGCCGCCATAGGTTTTGGCTTGAGAGAGCAAGTCACCCAGCGAGGCACCCAGCGGGCGAGTCAGAATGTAGGCCAGCCAGAAGCTGAGCATAGCGTTGGCACCCAGATAGCAGGCGACGCCAATCACGGCAATCAGCGCGCCGAACGCAATAACCCCAACGCGAAAGCCCAGTCCCAATGCCTCGGTCGCCAGATCGCCCGCTGCGGTGCCCAGCGCAAAGGTGAACAAAATGGCGGCCCAGTAAAACAGTTCGCGGCGCCGGGTCACAATGGTGTGGATGGATAACGTGCCCTCAATGCGATACCAGATAGCAAATATCGCGGCCAAAGCAATGGCAAATACGCTGGTACTGGCGTAAAGACTCACACCCAGGCCGTCGGTGAGCGCATCGGTGATCTGGGTTCCGACCACACTGACCAGTACCACGGTGAGCCAGTATTTCCAAGGGATATATTTGCTGGCGCGCAATTGCAGAAACAACGCCGCCACCAAAAAAGCCAGCATGATGCCGCCGGTAGTGGCCGTGCCAAGCCCGACGTGAACAGCCAGATAATCGGCCCCGGTTTCACCCACCGTGGTCGACATGATTTTGATAATCCAGAAGATGAGCGTTACTTCTGGCACTTTGTTCAGCATGGTTAGGGCATGCCGGTTGGGGGATGTAGTCAAAACGTTTTCTCCTATTGAACGGACCAGACTCAAACGCGATCTGATCTCAGCAATCCGTGCGCATTGCAACTGAAGAGCGCCTTCTTCTTGCTGCCGATTGCTTCCCAGGTTATCTCGACTCACTTATCTCAAACTTATAAGACCCCAACGACCGTGCTGGTTACAGTTCCGCAGCGTCCTTCACGCGGACTTGAGGCTAGTCACGACGGGCTTGGCATTTCAATGGCCAATCGCGAAAAACCGGCATTAAAAACAGGCGGTTCGGACACTAAGCCAGCCCTAAGCTGCCCGGAACATACTGCGCAAACATGACAACGCCCGACCACAGAGTGAATCGGGCGTTGGGACATGCACGTTGGTCAAACAATCTTCAGGTGCAGCATGAAACAGCAATCACAACCTGTTTTACGGCGCAGTTATACGAAGCTCGCACGGGCTGTCAAAACGGATGCCATTTTAGCTTGTTTGATGGCGGTGTTAATCGCCGCAATCGTGGCGCTTTCCAGAACCGCCTGATTCGCGCGCCTTAGAAAGCAATAATCACAATCGAGCCAGCCACAATCAGCGATCCGCCAATCGCCACTGGCCAGGTCAGCTTTTCGCCAATAAACAGCACGCCAAGGATGATGGCAAAAGCCACGCTCAATTTGTCTATCGGCGCCACTTTGGTAATTGGCCCAATCTGTAGCGCGCGGTAATAGCAGAGCCAGGATAATCCGGTAGCAATGCCGGACAGCACCAGAAACAGCCAGCTATAAGGCGAAATAGTCCCCGGTTTTTGCCATTCTGCCCGCAAAGACAGAATCCCTGCGGTCACAAACAGGATCACAATCGTCCGGATAAACGTGGCGAAGTTGGAGTTAACGCCAGTGACACCCAGTTTGCCGAAAATGGCCGTTAACGCGGCAAAGAAAGCGGAGCCAAAGGCAAACAAGACCCAACCGGGGAATAATTTCACGATAAATCCTGATGGCAAGTTTCAGACAGCCATTACGGTAGCAATAGCCAGCAGGAATGTCACTTCGCAAAGAGCAGATTGCGCGGTGGCAGAAAACGCAGCGGCCAGGTCAATCATTGCGATTGAACCTGGCCGCTGTACCTCAAATGCTGACGGATTTACACGCTGGATTCGTCACTGCGCTCAGACTGGCGCCCACCCTCCTCCAAGCGCTTTGTAAACCGCTACTAGCTCAATATACGAATCCGATTCCGCTTGAGCCATGGCATCTTCTGCGCTGAGTTGCGTGCGCTCGGCGTCCAGCAGTGTCAGAAAATCTGCTGCGCCTTCTTTGTACCGCACGCGAGCGATATCGGCGGCGCGTTTGCTTTGCTGGGCCGATTCAACCAGTCGCGACAAGCGCTGTTGCGTGCGGTTATAGGTCAGCAATGCGCCCTCGGTTTCTTCCACGGCTTGCAGCACAGTTTGCTCGTATCGCGCCACATCGGCATCGACCACGGCTTTGTTGCTGCGGACCTGGGCATTTACCGCGCCGAGACGGAATGCAGGCCAATCTATGCTCGGCGTGATGCTCCAGGCTTTGGAGCTGGCCTGCCCCAGATCGCCACCACGGCTGGCGATAAAGCCAAGGAACCCACCCAGACTGATACGCGGAAACCGCTCTGCCATGGCGGCACCGACATCGGCATTGGCCGCGGCAAGTTCACGCTCGGCCACGGCAATATCCGGGCGACGGCGAATTAACTCGGCCGCATCACCAATGGGCAATGGCTTGGAGATCGGTGGCAGCACGGCGGGTGCCAATTGTGCATCCAGCGTACCAGGCATGACACCCACCAGCACGGCGAGCCGGTATTGCGTGAGTTTGACGACCGTTTCCAGCGGCGGCAGCGTGGCTTGCACATTGGCCAGATTGGCGCGGGCGCGGGCTACATCCAGTTCCGTGCCTTGGCCGTTAGTCACGCGGGCCTGGGTGATATCCAGCGTGGATTGCAGGTTTTTCAGGTTGCGCTGAGCGACTGCGTAACGCTGCTGCGCGCCGCGCATCAAGTAATAGTTGCGGCCGATTTCGGCCACGACGCTCACACGCACCTGGTCGAGCCCGAAAGCCGCCGCTTCGGCACGAGACCGCGCAGCGGTTTCCAGGCTGGACAAGCGCCCCCAGATATCAAGCTCCCAGCCCGCATCAAAGCCGACTTGCCAGTCATTGGTCAGCACCCGGTTGGTGGTAAAACCGGGTTGCTGCGCCATTTGCCGTGTGACTTGCCCATTGGCCGTCACCACCGGCCAGCGATTGATCTCGCTGATATCAAACTGCGCGCGCGCTGCATTCACCCGCGCCAGGGCGATGCGCAGATCGTGATTGGCGTTCAAGCCCTGGTCGATCAGGCTGTTGAGTTCTGGGTCATCCAGTTGCGCCCACCAGTTGCGTTCAATGCTGCTGGTGTTGAAATCCGCCGTGGCGGTGTTGGCCAAGTGGATTTCAGCAGGCACCGGCGCGTGATATTCCGGCCCGACTGCGCATGCGGCCAGACCTCCACTGAACATCAGCGCGCTAACCAGCTTGAGCGTGGGCAGCGTGAAATGCTTAACAATATTGATCTTGTTGGTCATGTTATTGACCCTCCAGTTGGGCTTGCGGCGGCAACAAGGGTGTGTCGACGGGTCTGGTTTTGCGGTCGGCGTGCACCAGTTTGCGCAGCAGTACATAGAACACCGGCGTCAGCAGCAGGCCAAAGAAAGTCACACCCAGCATGCCGGAGAACACGGCGGTACCCATGGCACGGCGCATTTCAGAACCAGCACCGGTTGAGGTCACCAGCGGAACGACACCCATAATGAAAGCCATCGAGGTCATCAAAATCGGACGCAGACGCAAGCGGCAGGCTTCCAGCACGGCGTGGATCGGATCCATGCCTTCCAGTTCTTCTTTCTCGCGGGCAAATTCGACGATCAGAATCGCGTTCTTGCACGCCAGCCCCACCAACACAATCAAGCCGATTTGTGTAAACACGTTGTTGTCGCCATGAGTGAGCCAGAGCCCGGTAATGGCACTCAACAGGCCCATCGGCACAATCAGGATGACTGCCAACGGCATGGTCCAGCTTTCATACAGCGCCGCCAGCACCAAGAACACCAACAACACGCACAACGGGAAGATCAGGATAGCGGTGTTACCGGCGAGGATTTGCTGGTAAGTCAGCTCGGTCCATTCAAAAGTCATGCCATTGGGCAGTTCTTCTTTGGCGAGTTTTTCCATTGCGGCTTGCGCCTGGCCGGAGCTAAAGCCGGGTGCCGCGCCGCCGTTGATTTCGGCTGTCACATAGCCGTTGTAATGCTGCACGCGATCCGGGCCGCTGGTTTCCTTCACGGTCATGAATGCGCCCAGCGGCACCATGTCGCCATCGGCATTGCGGGTTTTCAGGCGGGCGATGTCGTCTGGGTGCAGCCGGAACGATTGGTCGGCCTGGGCGTTTACCTGGTAGGTGCGGCCAAAGCGGTTGAAGTCGTTCACATACAGCGAACCCAGATAGATTTGCATGGTGTCGAAAGCATCGGTCAGCGCCACGCCGTGGGTTTTGGCCTTGTCGCGGTCGATGTGCGCGTCAATCTGCGGCACATTCACTTCATAACCGCTAAACAAACCGGCCAGCTCCGGCGTTTTGCGGCCTTTGGCGATCAGGTTTTGCACCTGCGTGTACATCTCGTTAAAGCCCAAACCACTACGGTCTTCGATCTGCACTCTGAAACCACCAATCGTGCCCAGCCCTTGTACCGGCGGCGGTGGAAAGATGGCGACAAAGGCGTCTTGCAAGCCAGCGTATTTGGCGTTGAGTTTGCCGGCGATGCCCCCCGCCGACAGATCAGCCGTCTTGCGTTCCTCAAATGGCTTGAGCGTGACAAACAAGATCCCAGCCGACGGGCTGTTGGTGAAGCCGTTGATAGACAACCCCGGAAAAGCCACCGCACTTTGTACGCCTGGTTCTTTCAGCGCAATCGCACTCATGGCGCGGATAACGCTTTCGGTGCGATCCAGCGTGGCGGCGCCAGGCAACTGCGCAAACGACACCAGGTATTGCTTGTCTTGCTGCGGCACAAACCCGCCCGGCACGCTGTTGAAGCCGAGCACGGTCAGACCCAGCAAACCAACGTAGACAAACATGGCAATCGCCGAGCGCCGCAAAATGCCCTGCACCCCGCTCACGTAGCCTGCAGACGAACGATGGAAGAAACGATTAAACGAACGGAAGAACCAGCCGAAAGTGGCATCCATCCAGCGTGTGAGGCGATCTTTCGGTGCATCGTGACCACGCAGCAACACCGCGGCCAGCGCGGGCGACAAGGTCAGCGAATTGAATGCCGAGATCACCGTGCTGATGGCAATGGTCAACGCAAACTGACGATAGAACTGGCCAGTCAGGCCGGAGATAAACGCAGTCGGGATGAACACCGCGCACAGCACCAGCGCCGTAGCGACAATCGGGCCAGTCACTTCGCTCATGGCGCGGCGCGTTGCATCAATCGGGCTTAAACCCAGCTCGATATTGCGTTCAACGTTCTCCACCACCACGATGGCATCGTCCACCACAATACCGATGGCCAGCACCAGGCCGAACAGCGACAGTGCGTTGAGCGAGAAACCAAACAGATGCATTAGCGCAAAGGTGCCCACCAGCGATACTGGCACTGCCACCAGCGGAATGATCGACGCCCGCCAAGTTTGCAGGAACAGGATCACCACCAGCACGACCAGCAGAATCGCCTCGAACAAGGTATGTGCAACGGCTTCGATCGAGCTTTTCACGAACACGGTCGGGTCATAGACGATCGAGTAATCGATGCCCTGCGGGAAATCCTTTTTCAGCGTCGCCATGGTGGCGCGCACATTTTTGGAGATTTCCAGCGCGTTGGAACCTGGCCGGGCAAAGATCGGAATCGCCACGGCGGGTTTGTTATCCAGCAACGAGCGCAAGGCGTAACTGTTGGAGCCCAGTTCAACGCGGGCAATATCGCGCAGCCGCACGATTTCGCCATCGGCACCACTACGGATAATGATGTTGCCGAACTCTTCCTCAGTCACCAGCCGGCCTTGCGTGTTGATATTGAGCTGGTAATCCGCAGTGGATGAGGTCGGCGAAGTGCCGAGCGAACCGGAGGCTACCTGGATGTTTTGCTCGCGTACGGCTTTTACTACATCCGACGCGGTGAGGTTACGGCTGGCGATTTTTTCCGGGTCCAGCCACAGGCGCATGGAGTAGTCGCCCGCGCCAAACAGTTTGACATCCCCCACGCCATCAATCCGCGCCAAAGCGTCTTTGACCTGCAGATTGGCGTAGTTGCTCAGATAGAGCATGTCGTAGCGATTGCTCGGTGATGTCAGGTGCACCACCATGGTTAGATCGGGCGAGCTTTTCTCTGTGGTGACACCAAGGCGCTGCACGTCCGCAGGCAATTGCGGCAAAGCTTGGGCCACACGGTTTTGCACTTGCACCTGGGCTTTGTCGGCATCGGTGCCCAGCGCAAAAGTCACCGTCAGCGTCATTGCGCCATCGGAGGTGGCTTGTGAGGATTGATACAACATCCCCTCGACGCCGTTAATGCGCTGCTCCAGCGGTGACGCGACGGTTTCTGCAATGGTTTGCGGATTGGCGCCAGGATAACTGGCATGCACCACCACGGTGGGCGGCACGACTTCCGGGTATTCGCTGATCGGCAACACCTTCAGGGCGAGCAAACCACCAATAAAGATGATCATCGACAGCACCGCCGCAAAGATCGGCCGCTGGATGAAGTATTGAGAGAATTTCATGGTTGTTCCTTGGGAACGGTCATTCTTGGGACGGGCGTGGCCCATCCGCCAAATTCATCAGGCAAAGCTGGGGCGTAGCCAGTGGTATTTGCCACTGCGCTTGCCCGGCAACGCAAAGCGGTCAGCCTTTAGCGGGGAACTGTTTATCGAGCGTGGAAGGCTCCGTCATCGGCACTTTGGTCGGCGATACGGCCATGCCCGGGCGCACTTTCTGCAAGCCGTTGACCACAATTACATCGCCCGCCTTGAGGCCGCTGCGCACCAGTCGCAGGTCTTCCACGTCGCTACCCAGCTCGACATTGCGGTACTCAAGCTTGTTGTCCTTGCCCAGCACCAGCACAAACTTCTTGCCCAGATCCGAGCCAACCGCACGGTCGTTGATCAGCAAGCCATCGCGCTGCCCTTCGCCTATCACCTTCAGCCGCACAAACAGTCCCGGTGTGAACTCACCGTTTTTGTTGTCAAACACGGCGCGAGCGCGGATGGTGCCGGTGCGCGGATTCACCTGGTTATCCAGAAAATCCACCGCGCCTTGATGCGGATAACCGGTCTCGTCAGCCAGCCCCAGGAAGATCGGGTATTTGGCGTCGGCGGCATCCACCTTGTGGCTGCGTGCCAGTTGCTGGTACTTCAGAAAGGTTTGCTCGTCGGCGTCAAAGTAGGCGTAGACCTTGTCGGTCGACACCACCGTCGTCAGCAAACTGGCGCCCGCGCTGCTGCTGCTCACCAGGTTGCCCGAGGTAATCAGCGCATTGCTCACGCGGCCATTAATCGGCGCGGTGATATGGGTGTAATCCAGATTGAGTTTGGCGGCGGTCAACGCGGCAGCCGTGGCATCGACCTGAGCTTGAGCGGCCAGCAAAGCAGTATTGCGGGCATCAAAGTCTTCGGTACTGATGGCGTCTTGCGACTTCAAACGCTGCGCCCGTTCGGCATCGCTGCGCGCCTGTGCCTGATGCGCCTTGGCCGATTGGTACTCGGCGTTCAGGCGATCCACCTCTGCCTGAAACGGACGTGGATCAATCTGGAACAGTAAATCGCCCTTCTTGACCACGGCACCTTCGTGGAAGTTAACCGATTGCACATAACCACTGACTCGCGGGCGGATTTCCACGGTTTGCGGGGCTTCGAGGCGACCAGTGAACTCGTCAAAATCGTTCAGCGACTTGTGAATGACTGACGCCACGCTCACCACGGGCGGCGGCGGTGCGGCGCTTTGTTCGTTGGCGCGACTATCCTGGCAGGCGGATAGCACCGCAGCGGCCAGTGGCGCCAGAATCAATAACGTGGCGGCAGACCGGATGCGCATTTTGGTTTTGCTTTGCATGATGTTTCTCCAGATAAATGGCTGATAAATCATTGTTTCTTATTGGTATCAACAAGCGCGCTGGCGCATGAATTTGGGTAAAGCAAGATGGGAGTCCGCGGTCTGTTACTCCGCAGAGGGGCAAGGGGGTCGACACCTGCACGACCAAACCATCACCCGGACAACCCGCACGGTAACCAGGTGCTACTGACAACGTTTTGTCAGCAGTCCCGAAATTTTTATGCACTTGGCATTAAGGCGATCGGCCTGCTGATTAAAAGGCGACCACCAACTTGCCGACGTGATTGCCGCGCCGCAGCGCGTTGTAGGCATCCGGCGTTTCATCAAAGCCAAACACCCGTTGAATGACCGGCCGAATCCGGTTGGCACTGAGCGCTTGCAGCAACGACTGGAACATTGCCCGGCTGCCCACGCTGACCCCACGCAACTGGATTTGCCGGGCCAGCAATGCTCCGGCGTTCAGTGCTGTACTGGTGCCGCCCAAATCACCCACCAGGCTGACTTGACCACCCACTCGAGTGGCATTGATTGAGCGATCCAGCTCGTTCCCGGCGACATCGACCACCTGATCCACTCCGCGCCCACTGGTCCAGTCGAGCAAGGCTTTATCCCAGTCAGGTACTCGTTGGTGATTGAGGCCGTGGTCTGCCCCCATATGCATGGCGCGGCACAGTTTGTCGTCACAGCCGGACACAACGGCCACCCGCGCGCCTGCTGCTTTGGCCAGTTGCAACGCAATTGACGCCACCCCACCGGTGCCGAGCACTGCCACGTAATCGCCCGGACGCAGCGGTGCGTTTTCCATCAAGGCGTGCCAGGCCGTAACACCGGCACAAGGCAGCGTGGCCGCCTCTTCAAAAGTTAGCCCCTCCGGCAACACCAGCACCCCGGTCTCGTTGAAAACGACAAACTCACTCAACACGCCGTCGCTATCCTCGCCAAACGTGCGGCGAGTGTTTTCTCGAGTGGCTTGCTGCCCGGTCCAGTCCGGATAAAACGTATTCACCACGCGTTGACCCAGACGAATGCTGCGCACTTCCCGGCCGGTTTCAACCACTTCGCCCGCTGCATCCGACAACGGCACGATGGCATGACGCCCCGGATATTCGCGACTGCGGTCCGCAATATGCAGATCACGATGATTAAGCGAAGCGGCACGAATGCGCACCAGCACGTCGTGCGGACCCAAAGCGGGCGTGGGCCGACTGGGTTGCAGCCGTAATGCGGCACTGCCACTGAGCAAGGGATCGAGTACGAAAGCGCGCATGGCCGCTCCATAAAACGGTTGATTGCGGCAAATATATGAACGAACTAGACCGATCGTCTAATTGATATTTGATAAATATCTCATCATGAAAAATGATGAATGCATGGCCAAACCGAGCGCCGATGCGGGGCTAGCCAGGTTAACGCCGCCAGGGGGAATTGAAGAAAATTTGCAAATCAGGAAGTGCTGCCAAAGCCCGAAATAAAAGACCTGACCCAATATCTTGATATTGTGGAAATGAACCATCATCTTTAGTGATTGGTTTGTTTTACCTCGATTTCACCCCATTTCTGCCGAGGCCCGCTCATGCGTGACGTAGATCTGAATCTCTTGGCGATTTTTGACAGCATCATGACCGAAGGCTCCATCACCAAAGCGGCGCAGCGGCTCGCGATGACCCAATCTGCAGTGAGTAATGCGGTGGCGCGTATGCGGGTAGTCTGGAAAGACCCGCTATTCATCAAGGTGGGTCGCGGCATTCGCCCTACTTCCAAGGCGTCTGCCATCTGGCGAGATATTGGCTTGCCACTGGCCACCATCCGCCAGAGCATCAACCCGGCGCCATTTGACCCGGCAACAACCGCTCGCCGCTTTCGTCTGGCCGCCACGGACTTCATCACCAATCCGATGTGGCCGCCGCTGCGCAACCTGCTCGAAGCGCGCGCCCCCGGCATCGACATTCTGGCGGTACCGGTGCGGGTAAATGGCACACGTGAACAGTTGAACGAGAATGAAATCGACCTTGCGGTGGGCGTCAAAGCGCCGCAAGCCGACGAACTGAAGCAACAGTGGATGTTTGATGTGGGATTTGTGTGCGCCATGCGCCGCAACCACCCGCTGGCCGCACGTCCGCTGACGCTGGACCGCTTTCTGAGCGCGGATCACCTGCTGGTATCGCTATCGGGGGATCCGGTCGGCGTGGTAGATGAACTACTGCTGCAGCGTGGGCAACGCCGCCGCGTGGCAATGACGGTGAATACGTTTTACGGCGTGGTGGATTTGCTGGCGGCGTCCAACTTGATCAGCGTGGTGCCGGAGAGCGTGATTCGCACGCATCCGCGCCGTGCGGAAATCCATGCGACCCCGGTGCCATTTGACATGCCGGTGAGCCGGGCTCATCTGGTGTGGCATGTGCGTCATGACCGTGATCCGGGGCATCAATGGCTGCGCGAGACCGTCATGACAATTGGCACGCAACTTTGCGGTGCGCAGTCCGGGCAATGCTCATTGATGTTGCCGGAGCAATGGCCTGCAACCGAGCCGGCGGAACAATCAGTGGTGTGAACTACGGAACAAGGTGTGGCTTTTTGTCAGACAACTGCGCGGCATATTCGAGTGCCAGCTTCTGCGAGCCGACGACTTCCTGCGAAGCATAGACCCCGCCCTTCAGGCAGCCCTGTGAAATCATCCAGACGCCTGGCGCTTTTTCATCAGCAACTACATTCACTACGGCACTACAGCGTGGCTTGCTGGCCAAGCCTAATGCCAGGCACTCAAAGCAATCATCAGACATGGTCAGAACTCTCAAATTGGAAGAGAGAATTTTGAGAGTTCGACCACCCCCTGGATATCGGATATGCCTTATTTTTCCTGAGAAAATTCCTATCCTGCGTTAAGCCATGGCGGCTGAGCCCGGCCTGTTGCTTTGCCCCAGACTGCAAACGGTCACAAGCGACGCCTAAAACGAACCTACGCTCATCGCTTCCAGCAATGGCTGACGTTTAGCCAGCCATGCTTCCAGCGCGGGTGCAGCCAGCGGGCGCGACAGCAAAAAGCCCTGAATCACATGAAAGCCTTGCTGTTTGAGCAGGTTCAGCTGCGCCTGGTCTTCCACCCCTTCCGCCACCACAACCAGTTGCAGGCTTTCGCCGATGCGTATCACTGCTTCACTGAGTGCACGGGCCGTCTGGTCATGCTGCAGGTCGCGTACAAAGCTCTTGTCCAGCTTTAGCTCGCTCACCGGCAAGCGCCGCAGATAGCTCAAGCTGGAATAACCGGTGCCGAAGTCATCCATGGATAGCCGCACGCCAAGATCCCGGATGTCGTCAATACTGGCCAATGTCCCGACGTTGCCGTCCAGCAAAACGTTTTCAGTAATCTCCAGCGTCAGTTGCTGCGGGCTAAGAGCAAAACGCTGCAGCAGGTCGGCGATGATGTCCGGCAAATCCACGTTATGGAAATTGGTGGGCGACAAGTTCACTGCCACCACGGGGACATCTATACCGCGACTGCGCCAGTCCGCCATCTGCCGGCAAGCTTCTTCCAGCACCCATAAGCCCAACTCACCGATCAAGCCACAGTCCTCGGCCAGCGGAATAAACCGCACCGGCGAGATTTCGCCCAATACCGGGTGATGCCAGCGTGCCAGTGCTTCAACGCCGTAGATGGCACCATCGGCCAGCCTGATTTGCGGCTGGTAAAACAAGCGCAATTGTTTTTCTCGAATGGCCTGCCGTAGCGCCGCTTCCAGCGCCAGGCGCTCTTGTGCCCGCAGATTCATCTCATTACTGAAAAAGCTGAAACCACCACGCTGCGAGGCCTTGGCTTCATACATGGCGATGTCGGCGCGGCGCAGCAGGGTTTCGATATCTTCGCC
Organism: Silvimonas sp.; assembly: GCF_031291215.1. Lineage (NCBI taxonomy): Bacteria > Pseudomonadati > Pseudomonadota > Betaproteobacteria > Neisseriales > Chitinibacteraceae > Silvimonas > Silvimonas sp. The sequence continues at coordinate 399,860 of NZ_JARLJK010000136.1, read as the reverse complement.
GTTTTCCGGAAACAAACTGATGCCAATGCTGGCCGAAAGAACGTGCGTCACATCGCCGACCCGTTGCGGGCGCGACAGATTGATCTGGATTTGCTCGGCAATATCGGCCGCGTGATTACCGTCGCATTGCGGCAATACCAGCACGAACTCGTCACCAGCCAGCCGCCCGATGATGTCTGAGCTACGCCGCCCTTGAGCCAGGCTTTGCGCCGCCAGCCGCAACACATCGTCACCCACGGTATGGCCCAGCGTATCGTTGATTTGCTTGAAGCGATCCAGATCCACAAACAAGACCGCCAACGGCGTGCTGTCACGTGCGGCGCCGGCGATTGCCTGCTCGGCTTTGGCCAGCAACAAGCTGCGATTGGGCAGTTCGGTCAGGGCATCGTAAAACGCCAGCTTCTGGATTTCAGCACGCGCCGCTTCGCGTTCGAGGGCCAGCGCGCACAGGTTGACGCACACATCTACCAAGCGTCGATGGAACACGTCTGGCTCGCGTTTTTCGCGGTAGTAGAAGGCAAATGTGCCGACCACATGGCCTTTGCTGGAAATAATCGGGGTGGACCAGCAAGCTTTCAGCCCCAACGGCAACGCGATCTGGGCAAAATCGACCCACAGCGGATCGGTCTCGATGTCGGTGACTACCACTTCTGCGCCGCGAAACGCGGACGTGCCACAGGATCCACTTGCCGGACCCATCACCAACCCATCCAGCGCGCGGGAGAACTTCTCGGGCAGGCTCGGCGCGGCCAGTGCGTGCATGCGTCCGTTTTCATCGACAGATAAAATGGACGACACCACTTCAGGCGATATGCGCTCCACTTCCTGGCAAATCATGTCCATGATCTGCACCACCGGCGTTTCGCGCGCCAGCGCATCCAGGCCTTTATGGTGGATAACCTCGTGCATCTTGGCTTCGGTGATGTCGGTAACCACGCTCACCGTATTGACCAGCAAACCGTGCGTGTCGCGCACCGGGTTGATGATCATTTTGTTCCAGAAGCGCTGGCCGTCTTTGGCGAAGGTAAGCTCCTCCAGCCGGAATGGCCTGCCAGCGTTGGCCGAACTGATGGCTTCTTCGATAACAGCGGGTTTAACGTGTGGCACCAGCAAGGCAATCGGGCGACGACCGTGAATCTCGTCCAGGTGATAACCAAACATGCGCGTGAAACCCGCGTTCACGTACACGATGCGCCACTGACCGTCGGTGACGATCACGGCACTGTCGGTTTCGTCGACCACCAGCGATTGCCACAAGCGCTTGGATTCGCTGCGTTCTCGCTCGACCCTCAGCGACACATCTGAAGAAATCGACAAAATAGACAACAACTGTCCGGTCTGGTCGAAAGTCGGCGCATAGGTGACTTCCAGCCATACGGCGCGCCCGTCACGTGCCACCCGCTCTACCAGCCCCGAGTAAGGCCGGCCGCTGCGCAAAACCCGCCACAAATCCTGATGCGCGCTCAAGCCAGAGTGATGTTTAACCGGGCAAACCAGTTCATGCGGCGCGCCGGCAATCTCTTCTATGGCATAACCAAACGAATTCAGGAACAGCGTGTTCGCACCCAGAAATACGCCATCTGGCGAAAAGCGGGCCACCATCATGCTGCGATCAATTGCATCCAGATGGTCGCGGATTTCCGCCAGCGCTTCTGCCGAGCCACTGGCATGTCGCTGTGTTACCAATGGCCGGTTGCGAATATCTGATGACACAGGTTCAGTCACGGATTGGCTTCCAGTAATGGGTCTTGCGGGTTGCAAACCAGGTTGCGGATCCGGTTTTGCCTGGCACTAAGGGCTTGGCATGACTCCGGCGACAGACTGTAAGTTTCGCATTGACGTGAATATAGTACGAAACCTGTCAGGTCACCTCACTTGCATAATATTGCATTAGAAAATTCTGATGCAAGCATCAAATCGCCGTCCGTCTCTTTCCGCGAAATCGGCACTTTTCGCCAACACCGAAAACTCGCCCGTCCGTCAAAACCCATAAGTTCAGCGGCAGAAAACACCTTCATGCAGCAACTCATAAACACGACATAAGTCGATGTAAATTAGTGATATTTATCCATTAATTTAGCCATATAAAAAATTGACGGCTATTTTTTCAGGGCCAACTGAAGACTCAATATCAACCAACCAGGCAATCCCGCAATCTGTTGCGTCGGAAGGGGCATTCTGCGTTGCGCTGATCAATCAATTAGATAAAAACACTATACGCACAGAGTAAGTATCTACTACCTATTCTTAAAAACCTGGACTGAACTACGATGACCGATTGCGAAATCAGGCAGAACGTCGCTCTCCATTCGAGCATCGGCCACGCGGCGCAGGTTTGCCAGATTGTGCGGGCTCATATAAAACGTATGACATTGTGATAAATGACCTCATCCAGCCAAGGAGCCGCTGTGTCCGACCCTTCTAATATCAATCCGCGCTGGACATGGATTTTTCCGATGCTGTCGGTCTGTGCATTGATTGCCGCATTGGCCATGGGCAACAACGCCGCATTGCTGATCTTTGCCACAGTTTGCCTGGCTGGTACGGTATTCGCGGCGGTCCACCATGCGGAAGTGGTCGCTCACAAAGTGGGCGAGCCCTTTGGCACGTTAGTGCTGGCGGTTGCGGTAACTGTGATCGAGGTGGCACTGATTGTGTCGGTGATGTTGACCGGCGGCGAAGCCAAAGCTGCGCTAGCGCGTGACACCGTGTTTGCGGCAGTCATGATTGTGTGCAACGGAATCGTCGGCTTGTGTCTGCTGTTAGGCGCGATAGAACACCGGGTGCAAACTTTCCAGCAGCAAGGTGCTAGTGCTGCACTGGCAGTGCTGGCGGCCTTGTCGGTGCTGGCGCTGGTATTGCCCAATTACGCCACTACCGTCGTTGGACCAGTCTGGTCGCCTTCTCAACTGGCCTTTTCCGGCGTGGCTTCGCTGGTCTTGTATGGCACTTTTGTTTTTGTGCAAACCGTCCGCCATCGCGACTATTTTCTTGCCGTGCCGTCGCCAGAACAATCGGTCATAGATGCCAACGAATTACATGCGCCACCGCCGAGCAACCAGCAAACGGCGCTCAGTAGCGGTTTGCTGCTGGTCAGTCTGGTCTGCGTGGTTGGACTAGCCAAGTTGCTATCACCCACAGTCGAAGCCGCCGTAGCGCAAGCTGGCGCACCGGCCGTTGTGGTCGGCATCATTATTGCGGGCCTGGTTCTGTTGCCTGAAGGCATTGCGGCGGCCAAAGCTGCGCGGGCCAATCAACTGCAGAAGAGCCTGAATCTGGCGCTGGGTTCCGCATTGGCCAGTATCGGTTTGACCATTCCCACTGTTGCCGCCATTTTCATTGTCACGGGCAAACCGTTATTACTGGGTCTGGATGCCAAAGAATCGGTCATGCTGGTGCTCACCTTGATTGTCAGCACCGTTACCCTGAGCACTGGCCGCACGACCGTTCTCCAGGGCGTGGTCCATCTGGTGTTGTTTGCAGCATTTCTGTTTTTGAATATCGTGCCGTAATTGAAGGCCGATATCGGCGCCACGAGCCGGGTGTGGCGCTTCTTTGGCGGCGGCTTGCTTTACGTGCCAGTTGGCTGAGTGCGGCCAGCCAATATTGGCGTGGGCAAGCTCACCGGCATTCATGTGCGATAGACATCGCCCCGCCACCAGCCCTGCGCAGCGCTCCTGTCGTTGTAACTACGTAACTTCCTCAGGCATTCGCCCACTCACCAAACAGCCGATGTAGCACGTCGGCTGTTTTTGTTGCATCCGCTCCCCCGCATTTTCTTTCTGACCCCTTCCCACCCTTCTCGCTTGAACTGCGAATTTAGCTTCACTTGCCCTGACCAGACTGAGGCAAGCGGACCGTCTTGCCTAAAACGCAGGTCAGGAACAGAATGGCTTTTGTTGTTTAGTAAAAATTAAATAATTAAATAAACACAGCACTTCAGTGCGGCCGATCGCCCGGCTGCCATTGAAATCAACAGGAGTCGTACAGCATGAAGAAGACATTGCACGCTGCAGTTATCGGCCTGACGCTTGCCTCCGCCGCACAGGCCGCGGTTGAGGTGGAGTTCTGGTCCAACAGCTTGTCGCCCAAGTTTGATGGTGTCATGACGCAACTCACCAAAGAGTTCAACGCCAGCCAGAAAGACATTCAGGCCAAATGGGTTGATGTCACGTGGGATACCTATCAAACCCGCGTCATTGCCGCCGTTGCTGCAGGCCGTCAGCCAGGCCTGATCAACATTACCGTGCCGTGGATGGCGCAGTTTGCGCAGAAAAAAATCATCCAGCCGATTGATATCAGCACGTTTCAGTCGGTCTACACCGAAGGCGCGCTGAAAGACGTCAGCTATGAAGGCAAGACCTACGGCATGCCTTGGTACAACCAGGTGCCGGTGCTGATTTATAACAAGGCCATTCTGGATAAAGCGGGCGTAACCGCCCTGCCGCGCAATACCGATGAGATGCTCGCCGCTGCCCGCTTGATCAAGCAGAAAACGGGCGTGGTCGGTTTTGTTCCCAAAATGAACGACGAAGGCGTAACCGGCATCTTCATGATGGAAGGACTGCCGATTCTGCAAAACGGCAAAGCCGTATTCAACGGCCCGCAACACGTAGCCTTGCTGGAGAAATACGCCAAGGCTGTCAAAGAAGGCGTGATTCCGCCGGATTTGTTCAAAGATACGTTTGAAGCAGAAATCGCCGGCTTTGGTAGTGGCCGCTACGCCATGATCGCCACTGCACCATCCGCGCTGATCCGCATCAAAAACGATGCACCCAAGGTCTACGCCAACGCCGCGGTAGCGCCGTATCCCAATAAAATCCTGCCGGGCAATCTGTTTATGTGGTCGGTCCTACAGGGTTACGCCCATAAAGAAGCGGCAATCAAGTTGGGGCAATTTCTGACCAGCGACAAGGCGCAACTGACGTTCTCCAAAGCCACGGAAACCACCATGCCTTCAACCAAAGTCGCATTGGCGGACCCGTACTTTATGGCCGGACAAAACAGCAAAGATGCGGCCACTGCAGGCGGTGCGGTCGCAGCCACGACTGGTGGTGCCGCACGTACTTTGAATGTCTCTGGGTTGCCAGATGAGGCGGGCATGATGAAGGCGTTGAGCACCGCACTGGAAGCTGCAGTCAGCGGCCGCCAGCCAGCCAAAGCGGCGCTGGATCAAGCCGTCGCCTACTGGAATGCGCAGTTGGGTAAAAAATAAATCGCCCGCTCGTATCAAGGATGCGCCGCATGGGTAGCACTCATCCATGCGGCGCATCCCTCCCCGTTTTTCGCATAATCTGAATACTCAGCTAGCCGGTTTGCGCCGGGTGGCCATTGCCTACCAGGACCCACCATGCCTTTGATTGCCTTTTACGACGCCAACTTCCCGTTTAACGGCACACGCCCGGACGCCAGTGCACTGGCGCAATTGAAGGCACAGGGCATTGGATTTCATACCGCCGAAAAACTCAGCGCCGCGCTGAACGCGGCCAAGGGCAAGGGCGATGTGCTGATTCATTTGCATGGACGTTATGTTCCGCGGACAGCGTGGGCGGCCGTGCTGGCGTTTATCCAGCGCGGCGGCGCGCTGGTGAGTCTGGGGCGGCAGGCATTCTCGCAACCGGTCGATGAAGATGGTGGCAGCCGTGAACAAGCGGCGCTATTCCGTGATCTGGATATCCACGAGATCATGGCCGTAGACAGCGGCTCGGCCATCGAACTCAAACCGGGCACCACTTATCCGTGGCTGACCGAGTTTTGTGATTTGTTTGCCGCCAGTACGCCCACAGACGGCTTTGTGCTGATGCCGACCAAACACAAAGACCAGCCACAGGATTCCGGTTCGGCTGGCCCGATGGATGCGCGCATTCATCCATTGCTGATCGCTAGCAATGCGGCGGGCCACGCCATTGCCAGCCCGGTGGTATTGATTGAACGCCTGCGCGGAGTAGCCGCTGGTTCCCGGCAGATTTTTACCAATCTGGATGTCGACGCTGCTTTCTGGCGCAACGGTGGCGCCAAAGCGTTGATCACTCTGGCCGAACACGCCGCCAATGGCGTGACCGAATGGTGGATCAAGCCGGACTTCGCTTGCTACGAGCCCGGCGAGGTCGCCACGCTAACGCTGCAAGGTGAAGCACTTGGCCACGCGCAGCCGCAAAACTGGCAAGCCACAATCAAAGTCGGCAAGGACCATGAAACACTGTATGAACTGACGCAAAGTCTGGCGATGGATGCGGATGGAACCGTGAATATTCGACACGTTTTACCGTTTGCGGTACAGGCTGGTCAGTATCAGGTTGATGTCACGCTCACCAGCGACAGCAACGAAACCATCCAGCTGCAACAAGGCTTCTGGGGCCGGGATCACGCTTTGCTGGAACGGGGAACCCGCTTGCGCGCCGGGCGCGATTATTTTGAACGCGATGGCCAGCCACAACCCGTGGTTGGCATGACCTATATGGCCAGTGACGTTCACCGCAAATTTCTGCAGCTACCTAACGTCGCGGTGTGGAACGCCGACATGGCAACGCTGGCCGGCATGGGCGTCAATTATTTGCGTACCGGTATCTGGAGCGCCTGGCGCCACGCCATGTTTGTCGATGGCCATGCCAACGAAGCCATTCTGCGCGCCATTGATGCGTTTATTCTCACCGCCGCCGCACACGATCTGGAAGCGTGTTTTACCTTTTTTGCCTTCACCCCAGAAGCATGGGAAGGCAGCAACCCTTATCTGGACCCACGCTCCCGTGCGGCGCAAAAACGCTTTATCCGCGCCATTGTCGGGCGCCACGCACAGACCAAACGAGTGCACTGGGACCTGATCAACGAGCCATCGCTGTTTGACCCGGCGCGCATCTTCATTGGCCCACGCACTTTGCGCGATCCCCATGAAATTGCCGCTTTCAGAAGCTGGCTGCAGCAGCGTGAGCCGGACATCAGCGTCTGGCAGGCTCGCTGGGACGCCAGCCCGGCGCAACTACCAGACTGGTCTGCCGTATTACCGCCGCAACCGGAAGAAGTGGGCTTTAACAACACCGAAATCCTGCCCAAACAACACGGTATCTGGCTCGACTACAGCTTGTTTACCCAAGCCATGCATGCCGAATGGGCGGGCGATCTGGCCCAAACCATCCGCGCTATCGCACCCGGCGTAATGGTTTGTGTCGGGCAGGATGAAGCCTTGGGCCAGCAACGCCCGCAACCGTTCTTTTATGCCGAGGCAGTCGATTACACCACGGTGCATAGCTGGTGGCTCAATGATGCACTGGCCTGGGACAGTCTGTTCAGCAAAACCCCGGGCAAGCCCAACGTGATCCAGGAAACCGGCATCATGCACGTGGAGCGCCCAGATGGCCGTTCGCGTCGCAGCGAGGCCGAACTGCAAGCTTTGCTGGAGCGCAAATATGCCTACGCTTTTGCATGTGGCAATGCCGGGGCGGTACAGTGGATATGGAACATCAACTACCACATGGACAATATCAACGAGTCGCATATCGGCGCTTGCCGAGCGGATGGCTCCATGAAACCGGAAGCCGAAATCACCGGCGCTTTCGGCGCGTTTTTTGGCAACCTGCAAGTCAAACTGGCTGCACGACAGTTGCCGGAAACGGCGGTGATCTATCCATTTGCCAACGATTACAGCAACCGGCGCTCAGCCCTTGAAGCCACACAACAATTGGTGCGCAGCTGCTTCTTTGAGCTGGGTCTGCCGTTGCGCGCAGTCAGCGACTTTGATCTGGACAGCTTGTTGGTGGACGTACCAAAACTGGTCTTGCTACCCTGCCCGCAAAATCTGGCACAACAAACGTGGATTGCGCTGGAAAACCTGTTGTTGCAGCACGATGTCACGGTACTGCTCACCGGCCCGGCCACACTGGACGAATACTGGCGCCCCGCTACGCAGCGTTTTGCCATGAAAGAGGCCGCCGTACGCAATCTAAGCCGCGAAGAAATTCTGCAACTGGATGACACAATGCTGCGCGCCAGCTTTGGCGGCGAGGCAATTGGCCGACTCAGCACGGGCGCTCATCTGGATGGCAGTGCCTCCAGCCTGACCCAGATCGAGATTGGTCGTGGCCGCATTCTGTGGTGCCCGTTACCACTTGAACTCAACCAGCGCAGCGACACGCTCGAAGCGGTTTATCGCAAAGCCATGCAAACAGCCAAAGTGAGCGCGCCGTGGCAGTGGATCGGCGAGGCGCAACCAGGCGTGTTTTTGCAAAAGCAAAGCTTTGCCGATTGCAATTTGTGGATCGCGGTGAGCGAATCCAGCCGCGACAGCCAGCTGGCCTGGCAAGACCAGATAACTTCTCGCAGCTATCAAACCACGTTGGCGGCGGGTCGCGCCTTGCTGTTGCTGACTGATCATTCTGGCGACGTTGTGCAAACCCTGCGTGATCACCCGGTAGATGTGCAATGACAAGCCCTCTTCCAACCGGCACTGGTACGCATGGTCGACCGCAATCGCCCCGCTTTATCAGTGCCGCGGTCGAGGCTGAAATTGCCCGGATTGCCGCAGTCATCACCAACCCGAAGCTGCGCGCAATGTTTATCCGCTGTTATCCCAATACGCTGGATACCACGGTGTTTTTTCAGGATGACGACGACGAGCCGGACACCTTTGTGATTACCGGCGACATTCACGCCATGTGGTTGCGCGACAGCACGGCGCAGGTTTGGCCGTATATGCGACTGATTCCGCAAGACGCGCAACTGGCGCGAATGATTGCCGGGCTGGTGCGTCGTCAAACCGCGTGCATTGCGCTCGATCCGTATGCCAATGCGTTTAACGACGGCCCTGGTCACAGCGAATGGCAACTCGATAACACCGAGATGAAGCCCGAACTGCATGAGCGCAAATGGGAGCTGGATTCGCTGTGTTACGCCATTCGCCTGGCGCACGGCTACTGGCAGATTACGCAAGATCGTCGCCCGTACAACGCGTTCTGGCTGCAAACCATGCGTTTGCTGGTCGCCACGCTACAACAACAGCAACGCAAAACAGATGCGGGGCCCTATCGCTTTACTCGCAAGACGGCGTGGCAATCGGATACGTTGCCATGCAATGGCATTGGCAATCCGCTGCGGCCCGTCGGCTTGATCGCATCAATGTTCCGCCCTTCGGACGATGCCTGCATCTACCCGTTTCTGGTGCCGTCAAACCACTTTGCCGTAGTGAGCCTGCGCCAGTTGGCCGCAATGCTCGATACGCTTTACCCCGATGATCCACTTATCGAAACCTGCCGCACGCTGGCGGATGAGGTGCACGCCGCGCTGCAGCGGAATGCCATCGTTATCCACCCGGTTCACGGGCGCATCTGGGCATATGAAGTGGACGGATTCGGCAATGCGCTGATGATGGACGACGCCAATGTTCCAAGCCTGCTGGCCTTGCCCTACCTGGGTGCCGTAGACATTAACGACGAGATTTACCGCAACACTCGGGCGTTTGCGCTTTCTACCGACAACCCGTGGTTTTTCCGTAGCGGCGACGAGCAACTGGAAGGCATCGGTAGCCCGCACACGCTCATGCCGCGCATCTGGCCGATGTCGATCATCATGCGGGCGCTGACCAGTTCGGATCAGGTGGAAATCAGCACTTGTCTGCGTATGTTGTTGGCCAGCGACGGTGGCAGCGGTCTGATGCATGAATCATTCATGCCGGACGACCCGACAGACTTCACCCGCAGCTGGTTTTCCTGGGCAAACACCTTATTTGGTGAGCTGATTACCACACTTGCAAGCGAGCGTTCAGCACATCTGACTATGCCTGCTGCATAATGCGCGGCAGAGCAGCCAGCGCAAGACGCACTGGCAACAACATCCGACTTTGCCGGGTCATTCGGGCCTGAAGCTTTAAACAATAAATAAAAAAAGGAACACCCCTTGCCGGTCAGCATTCGCGATCTCGCCCGCGCCGCCGGCGTGTCTGTGGGAACCGTTTCACGTGCGTTGAAACACCAACAAGGCCTGTCTAACGCCACGCGTGAACGCATTTTGCAATTGGCTCAGGAACTGGGTTACGACAAGACCCGGCTACGCCCCGATCCTATTCGGCGCGTGCTGTGCATCTTGCATAGTCAGCATGAAGTCCCGCAGGAAAACCCGTTTTATTCAGAAGTGCTCAAGGGCGCGGCAGCAGCGTGCCAGGAGCGCGGCATTAGCTGTGACGTATTGTCGCTGAGCCCGGCCAAACCGGCGCGGCGGCAAATATTGCGCCAAGAGCCTGACGCACTATTGTGTATCGGCTTCTTCGAACCGGAAACGCTGGAAATCATTCGCTCGCTGGGCAAACCAGTGGTGCTGTCGGACATGAACTCCCCGGGTTGGCCTGCCGTCAACACCGACAACCAGCAAGGCGCGTGGTTGGCCACACAGCATCTGATCGCGGGCGGGCGTCAACGCATTGCTTTTTTGTCAGGATCGCTGGCGCATTATTCGATCCGCTTGCGCGAACGCGGCTATCGCCAGGCGCTGTTTGATGCGGGACGACTTGCTGATCCAGCGCTGGAAACGCTCATTCCGCCCGGCATGGATATCGCCACCGGCGCGCCCTACGCGATGCGCGAGTTGCTGGCGCTGCCTGAACGGCCAGATGCCATTTTTGCCTATAACGATGCCACGGCGCTGGCCGCCATGCGGGTCTGCCAGGAAGCGGGGCTGCGCGTGCCGCAGGATATCGCTTTTGTCGGCTTCGACGATTTGGGTGTCGCCGCCACCGCGCAACCTGGCTTGACCACCCTGGCCGTCGACAAGATAGCCTTGGGCCGAGAAGGCATCTCCTTGTTGCTTAGCGGGCCCAATAAAGAGTGCAATGCGTTGCAACCGGTGCAATTAATCGTACGCGAAAGCAGCGCCGCCAAAGCCTGAGTCCATCCCGGCGCGGCCAGCCCTCAAAGCGGTGACTCACTCACTCCCGAAAGCGTTTTTCCTCACCATTTCGCGCAGCCATAAAAAAAACCCGCTTGCGGCGGGGCAGGAGAATCTCCAGAAAATGTCTAAGCGTGCTAACAATTAGACCAGTCAATTATGCCAAAAAATGGCTACATCGCGAAGCAATATGCTTTGTGAATATCTGCAATCCCCTGATTTTATTGAATATCGCAAATACTCGCGGACACATTGGCCCGTTGCCCGACCCCGGATTCACCTGCCCGCCGCCCGCCCGGATGCGCTGTAAAGCGGGGAACTGTTTTTACCTGACAGGTGAAACCGGTTAAACTTTTCGTCAATTTTGCTAGAAAAATAAACAGTTCAAAGGTACGCATCATGCCCAAACAAGAATCGGAGTACACACTGGCGGCACCTGATGCCGTGTCTCAGCGGATCCGCGCCCGCATCGTCAACGCCAAGGCCCGCTTTCACGCCAACGACAACATCTCCGCATTCATCGAAGAAGGTGAACTGGACGCCTTGCAGCTCGAAGTCCAGGAAAAACTGCGTGGCGTACTGGAAAGCCTGGTGATTGATACTGCGAGCGACCACAACACCCAAGACACGGCCAAGCGTGTGGCCAAGATGTTTATCCGCGAGGTGTTTCACGGGCGTTATCACCCGATGCCAGCGGTGACCGAGTTCCCCAATATTGAACGCCTGAACGAGCTGATGATCGTCGGGCCAATCACCGTGCGCAGCGCATGCTCACATCACCTGTGCCCGATTTTGGGCCGGGTCTGGGTGGGCGTGATGCCGAATGAGCACTCTAATTTGATTGGCTTATCCAAGTACGTGCGACTGATTGAATGGATTATGAATCGTCCGCAAATCCAGGAAGAAGCTGTGTCACAAGTGGCCGATCTGCTGCAGGAGCGTTTGCAGCCGGATGGGTTGGCGATTGTGATGGAAGCCGATCACTTCTGCATGCATTGGCGCGGTGTGAAAGACACCGAAGCCAAGATGACCAACAGCGTGATGCGCGGCTCGTTCCTGCGCGATCCGGTATTGCGTAGCGAGTTTCTGTCGCTAATGACCAAGCGCGGCTAAGCCCGTTACTTGGCGCGAGGGCGTAAACCCGCCCTCGCCTTACCCGCTAGCCTGTTCTAACTTATGCGTTTTATGCAGCACCGCTATCGCGGCGCGAACGCACACCTGCCCACATTACCATCGCCCACGCGGCCAGAAATGCCACACCACCAAATGGCGTAACTGCGCCCAGCATCCGCACGCCGGTCAACGCCAGCAGATACAAGCTGCCGCTAAACAAGACAATCCCCAACAACATTAAAGCGCCAGCCCATGACAATTGCCTGCGGCCAAAGCGATCCCACAGCACAGCGAGCAACAACAAACCCAAACCGTGACTGGCTTGGTAAGTCACACCTGTTTGCCAGATCGCCAGCATTTCCGGGCTCAGCATGTTTTTCAGTCCATGCGCACCAAATGCCCCTGCAGCAATGGCAATAAACATATTGGCCGCACCGGCCACCAGCAATTGACGATCATTCAAACGGCGTTCCCCCGCGCGAAAATAAAGCAGCTTAAGCCATAACCCGGCGGGAAAGAAATCGCTGATCCTCTTTGAGGATGCCGCGCGCAGGCCTGCCGGGCGGAGCTTTGAGCGTGGCTTACCGTTCGGCTATTGATAACCATTGGCGGCAGTATCCACCGAGATATGGGCCAGCACGGTGCCATTTTTGCTGAACGACAGAACGCCTTCATGCTGATAGAAGGTTTCATCCCTGGTGCCACCATTCTTCAGTTGCGTGGTTTTGACGTCACCGGGCAAGCCGATCAACGCTTCGACCTGATGCCGGGTCATGCCAATGCGCAGCATGGAAAATTTGCTGCCAGCGGCAGGCTTGCCAGTAATCTGGCTGGCGGCACTGGCATTTTTGGCGGGTTTGCGTTTTACCGGCTTGGCGGGCACTGGCGTCGGGGTGGGCGTTGGGGTCACGACTGGTGTTGGCGTGGGCGTAGGTGCAGAAGCAATTTTGCTGGCATTGCCCGCATCGTTGGCCGGAACGGCGCAGCCAGCAATAACCACCACCAGTAGCAAGGCAACAAAAGCCAGATGACGCATGAAAATTCCTGTTTTTATTTGAGTTATCCAGCATGCCAAGCGCGCCCAAAACCGCCATCGGCCACACATTTCAGGCTTTTGGCGGCAGCAAGCGTCGCTCAATCTCAAATATAAGCGAAAACGCATATTCAAAACGCGCACTCGTCCCCTGTTCTGGCCCGTTGATCCGGGCCGCCAACCAGACTTAAGCCCGCTGAAGCTTTCACGCAAGGGTCGCCTCATTGAACTTCATGCCCGCGATCAGATCAGCACTTGCCGATTGGTTTCAAAGAATCGGTAAATTTGCTGTTCGATCTCTTCGTCGATCATCACCTCCGGACGCTTGCCATGCGGACAAGCCAGGCGCGGTGTGGTGCCAAACAAGCGGCAAACCAATGGCCGTTCGCTATAAACCTGGCAGCCCTGACCGCCCAGATGCACGCAGTTCAGTTCGGCCAGTGCGGCATCTTGTTGCTCTCGACTTTTGCGCGGCAAGCGCGACATTTCTTCGCTCGTCGCCAGCACTGGCCCGCAGCAATCGTGACAACCCGGCACGCACTCAAATGAGGGGATGCGCGTCCGGTAAAAACGGATTTTCTGGCCAACTGCGGTCACTGATGGTGCTCCAGTACGCGTTCACTCATGTGCCAAAGGGCCTTTCGCCAGATCAGTTGCGGCAGCCTCTGCCCCCTCCATTTGCAATTGCCGCCGACTAACAGTCAACAGCTGGGCTGTGTTGCGCAAACCCAGAGCCGGGCCCTGTTCCAGTCTAGTGGCCGCTGCAAACAATTGTGCGTCCGCACGTCGCGTCACCTGGTCGTTACCGGCGAATGCCACCTGATTAGCCGCATCTTCCGAACGAATCAGCACTACGTCATCAGCAAAACTGCGCTGCAAGCGACTCAAATAAGCGCCGACATGCGGATCGTTACCCCAAAAGTTCACCACCAGCACGCCAGATTCGGCCAGCGCAGCCTGGCAATCATCGTAAAAGCGCTGCGTACACAGGCTGGGCGCTTGTCCATCGGCATCAAAACCGTCGACCATTAGCCAGTCTGCCGGCTCAGATAATTCCCGAATCAACTGCGCGCCATCACCACACACAATACGGAAGCGCTCGTCATCGGGCGGCACGGCAAAGGCATCGCGCAAAGCAATGACTTGGGGGTTTATTTCCAGCACGGTGATGTGTGCTTGCGGCCAGTGGCGATAACAATACTTGGCGAGCGAACCTCCACCCAGTCCGATCAACACCACATGGCGTGGTTGCTCGTTAAACAGCAGACAACCCATCATGGTCCGGGTGTAGCCCAGATCCAGATGGTCCGGCGCCACCAGTCGCATGCTGCTTTGGGTGGCGCTCAGATCAAAATGCAGCGAGACCGTGCCGTTATCTTCGCGCACAAAGGGTTGTGGCTGATCGGCGGTCGTAGCGATCGCGGACTGGCTAGCTGATTCGGGGATGAATGTATCTGGCATTGGATCTTGCAGTTACGCCCTGTCGAGAAGGCTTCATTATCGCGTCGCCATGCACAGAACGGCGAGACAATTGCATAAAACACCATCGCCAAATTGGCGCACGAATCACAAAGAAACGGGAATCCATTTCAGCGGATTCCCGTTTTTCGTGATTGGCCAGCAGTTGTCAGCGTTGGCGGGTACTGACAATTGCCGCCGTCACGGGTGGCGGCGCCTCGGAGTAATGCTTGAACTCCATGGTGTACGTGGCACGCCCTTGGGTCAGCGAGCGCAAGGTGGTGGAATAACCAAACATTTCTGCCAACGGCACCTCAGCGCGGATCAGTTTGCCACCCCCGCCTGCAATGTCTTCCATGCCCTGCACCATGCCACGCCGGGACGACAAGTCGCCCATCACGTTCCCCATGAATTCCTCTGGCGTTTCCACTTCAATCGCCATGGACGGTTCCAGCAAAACTGGTTTGGCGCGCCGCATGCCGTCCTTGAACGCCATCGACCCCGCCATGCGGAAGGCGTTTTCGTTGGAATCCACGTCGTGGTATGAGCCAAAAGTCAGCGTCACTTTCACGTCCACCACTGGATAACCCGCAAGCACGCCAGCGGTCAGCGTTTCGCGAATGCCTTTATCCACCGCTGGAATGAACTCACGCGGAATCACCCCACCCTTGATGGCATCGACAAACTCGTAGCCCTTGCCTTGCGGTTGCGGCTCCAGCTTGATCACCGCGTGACCATACTGTCCGCGCCCGCCCGATTGCTTGACGAACTTGCCTTCAACATCCTCCACCGCAGTGCGGATGGTTTCGCGATAGGCCACCTGTGGCTTACCCACGGTCGCCTCAACGTGAAACTCGCGCCGCATCCGGTCAACCAGGATTTCCAGGTGCAACTCACCCATGCCTTCAATAATGGTCTGGCCCGACTCTTCATCCGTATGCACCCGGAAGGACGGATCTTCTTGCGCCAGTCGATTGAGCGCAATGCCCATTTTTTCCTGATCGGCCTTGGTTTTTGGCTCGACCGCCTGCGAAATCACCGGCTCCGGGAAAATCATCCGTTCCAGAATGATGATCTTGTCCGGATCGCACAGCGTGTCGCCGGTGGTGGCATCTTTCAGCCCTACTGCTGCGGCGATATCACCCGCATACACGTCCTTGATCTCGGCCCGGTTGTTGGCATGCATCTGCAAAATCCGCCCTAGCCGTTCTTTCTTCTGCTTGGTCGGGTTGTAGAGTGCGTCACCGGAATGCACCACGCCGGAATACACCCGGAAGAACGTCAGTTGTCCCACAAACGGGTCGGTCATGATCTTGAAGGCGAGCGCGGAGAACGGCTCTTCATCGCTCGGATGGCGCTCAATTTCTTTGTCGTCTTCGCTGTGCCCCAAAATGGCGGGTACATCGATGGGCGACGGCATGTAGTCGATGACGGCATCCAGCATTGCCTGCACGCCTTTGTTCTTGAACGCACTGCCGCACAACATCGGTACGATTTCATTGGCGATGGTGCGTTTACGCAGGCCGCGCTTGATCTCGTCTTCGGTCAGCGTTTCGCCACCCAGATATTTCTGCAGCAGGTCTTCATCACCTTCCGCCGCGGCTTCGACCATTTTCTCGTGCCACTCGTTGGCGCTATCGAGCAAATCAGCCGGGATATCGGCATATTCAAAATGCACGCCCTGACTGACGTCATCCCAGATGATCGCCTTCATCTTGACCAGGTCGATCACGCCGTGAAAATGGTCTTCAGCGCCGACCGGAATCTGGATCGGCACCGCCACGCCCTTCAGGCGCTCGGCAATCTGCTTCTGGACGCGGAAAAAATCCGCACCGACCCGATCCATCTTGTTCACAAAGGCAATGCGCGGCACTTTGTATTTGTTGGCCTGACGCCAGACGGTTTCGGATTGCGGCTGCACGCCACCGACCGAGTCGTACACCATGCAGGCGCCATCAAGCACGCGCATGGAACGCTCCACCTCAATGGTGAAGTCGACGTGACCGGGGGTATCGATAATGTTGATGCGGTGTTCTGGATAATTGCCGGCCATGCCCTTCCAGAATGCCGTGGTCGCCGCCGAGGTAATCGTGATCCCGCGTTCTTGTTCTTGTTCCATCCAGTCCATGGTGGCCGCGCCGTCATGGACTTCGCCAATTTTGTGATTGACGCCGGTGTAGAACAGGATGCGCTCGGTGGTGGTCGTTTTACCGGCGTCGATATGCGCGCTGATACCGATATTGCGGTAGCGCTCGATAGGCGTTTTGCGGGACACGGGAACCTCTCTCGTTTATACCCCGCTGCAACTTGCAGTCGGGGTGTTTACCTGCCTTGTGGGGGCACCCACCAAGGGGTAACGAACAGACCAGTACTGCGCACACAGGCAGCAGCACCGGCAGGCTCAACAACACGCAATTACGTGCATTGAGCCCCTTTCACCATAGTGTGCAAGCGCGAAAATTGCTGAACCCGCCGCCACGCAACCGTCATATCTGCAGCCCTTATCAGCGCCACTTCCAAACGACTGCGTGTTGCTGCAGCGGGCATCAGAATCGATAAATAATCGTGCGTTCATGCGGGTTTGTGCTAATTGTATATACAACCAACAAAACACGTAGAATGCCCATCTTCCATTGAACCTGACCGGCAATTATTCGCCCCTGGCACATCAACAGAGTCAGGGCGAACCGGCATAAATCAAGCGCACGCTTTGGCACCCATTGCCAGCGAGCAAGCATCCACCAGATATCAAACGGACCTGCAGCATGAGCCCACGCATTCAACTGAAACCCGGCCAGTTTTCCCTGAACGACCTGCGCAATCTGTGGCAAGCACCGCACCAGCTGGTGCTTGATCCAGAAGCGTGGCCTGCAATGCAAGCCTCCGCCGATGTGGTAGCGCGCATTTTCGGCAAGGGTCATGCCGCGTATGGCATCAATACCGGTTTTGGCAAGCTGGCGCACACCCGCATTCCGGATGAACAACTGGAAGAACTGCAACGCAATCTGATCCTGTCGCACTCCGTCGGCGTGGGTGAAGCACTGAGCCCGGCCGTAACCCGGCTGGTGATGGCGCTGAAGATTGGCAGTCTGGCACGCGGATTCTCCGGCGTTCGCCCGGTGATTGTGGAAACACTGTTGGCGGCACTCAACGCTGGGGTGATCCCGCATATTCCGGCCAAGGGTTCGGTGGGCGCTTCGGGCGATCTGGCACCGTTGTCTCATATGACGCTGGCGCTGATGGGTGAAGGCGATGCCTGGCTCGATGGCCAGCGTTTGCCCGCTCGCGAAGTACTCGCCAAGACCGGCATCACGCCATTGCGACTGGCCGCCAAAGAAGGGCTGGCGCTGATCAATGGCACGCAGGTTTCAACGGCGCTGACTTTGCATGGTTTGTTTATGGCGGAACGGGTGTTCGCTGCGGCGACATTATCCGGCGCGCTGGCAATTGACGCCGCACGCGGCAGTGACGCCCCATTTGATGCGCGCATTCACGAAGTGCGTGGGCAGGCCGGCCAGATTCGTCTTGCGCGCATTTATCGTGAGTTGTTGGTGGGCAGCGAAATCCGTAAATCCCATCTGGAAAACGACGAGCGTGTCCAAGACCCGTACAGTCTGCGCTGCCAGCCTCAGGTAATGGGTGCTTGTCATGATCTGATCACTCAAGCCGCCCGCACTTTGCTGATTGAAGCCAACGCGGTTACTGATAATCCGCTGGTGTTTGCCGGTGAAAATGGCGCTGACGACGCTGTACTGTCTGGCGGCAACTTCCACGCCGAGCCCGTCGCGTTTGCGGCAGATACGCTGGCCTTGGCCATCTCGGAAATTGGCGCATTATCTGAACGCCGTATTGCCCTGCTGATCGACGCCTCGCTGTCTGGCCTGCCGCCATTTCTGGTCAACGCACCGGGGCTGAACTCCGGCTTCATGATTGCGCAGGTAACAGCTGCGGCGTTGGCGTCTGAAAACAAAACTCTGGCGCACCCGGCCAGTATTGATAGCCTGCCTACCTCCGCCAACCAGGAGGATCACGTCAGCATGGCGACCTTCGCTGGCCGTCGCCTGGACGATATCGCGCGCAACACCGCCACGGTGGTTGGCATTGAATTGCTGGCCGCAGCGCAGGGCGTGGATTTTCATGCGCCGCTGGTCACCTCGCCGCGCCTGGCTCAAGTTCGTGGCCACTTGCGCGCCAAGGTGCCGTTCTATGAAAAAGATCGCTGGTTCTCGCCGGACATCGAAAACGCCACCACGCTGGTGTTGGCGGGAAACCTCGGCGCCAATAACGAAGACCTGCTTGACAGTCTGTTCGAATAAACCAGACCAGCGCTGAAAACAAAAAAAGCCAGACCACTCAACCCGGTCTGGCTTTTTTTGTTGCGATCTTCTGACATGCGCCCTTGAGTGTTAATTCATCAGGCGCGCCATCATTTCATCGATCAACACACCTATCGTCACGCCTCGCTCTGCGGCCCGCTGGCGCAGCAACCGCCGCGTGCGCTCATCAACCACTGCATTCAACTGCACCGGAATTTGCACGCTGGTGACATCCATAGATGTCAGCGCCGACTGCATGCGCTGATGCCGACTGCGGCGTTTACGTTCCGCCGCCGTCATGGGGCGAGCCCCGACACAAGGCCGACCGCGTTTCAATACCACAGAAAGACCGGGCAATTCGGCGGTCAGGGTGTCGGCTGCTTGCTTCATGATCGCGTCCTTTTGTGACTTGCATTGAATATGGATTAATTATGTGACAAGTCACAAAATTATGCAAGTATTTGATGCAAAAGAGCGGCCGCAATAAACAGATATTTTTGTGACTAGCCGCCCAATCTGCGCCAGCGCTTTATGCGGCTAGTCACGTTTATCTGCGCCCCGGAAATGACTGCGTCAAACATGCTATTTTCGTGACTTGCCACAAGGCTTCACCTTGGCTGGCACGCCTACGCCAGCTTGCCCCTGCGAAGCCGTTCGGGTAGTATCCGGGCTTCGTTGCGGGCGTCGTATAATGGTAATACCCTAGCTTCCCAAGCTAGAGCCGTGGGTTCGATTCCCATCGCCCGCTCCACAATCCCCAGCAAAATCAATGACTTGGAATGTTTTTGGCGCAGAGATGGTCCAATGCCACGAAAGGCCAAGCCAAAACTGAACAAGAAAAAGCCGCTCAATGCGGCTTTTTTCATTTTGCGACCAATATCCAGATCTATGGACTGTTGGTAGCGGCCCGGGCGTGTTGATTGAGCGCGCGCGGCCTGAACTTGACCACCTCCCCTCCCGTCCAGCCATTCAACGCACGAAAGCCCCCTTGTAGTGGCTCAAGTTTCTTGGCCGCAAATGCGCTAGCCATTGCCAGCTATCACGCCCTCTTTGCCGCTAATCGGCAACTGGTCTGGTTCGTGCTTGAGTTTCACGTTCACAATTCATATTCAGTGAAATAACACTCACCCAACCCTAGTGCACCTCAGGTAAAAGGAGGCTTGTGACACCATGAAACCGATCCGCATCACCTACAGAACGCACGAAAACGAGAAGACATTTACCTATGACTTCGGCGAAGCACTCGCCCCGTCACAGGTGGACTCGCTGGTGCTTGAAGCTGTAATCCAGCACGAATTTCCAGAGAACATGGCCCTGCGCCGTATCGTGGATTTTCCACTTGGAGAAACGGCACAGAAAGAAACGATTGAAGCAGTAATGCGCCGCCTTTCGTTCCATCACATTGAATACCAGATCGGTGAGCAAAGCCGCAAAATCCAGGCCAAGCATCTATTCCACCTCTAAGCCCTTCCCCGTTTCGAGCGGCCCGCAGATGCGGGCTTTTTCCTGGCCTGCGCTTATGTTGCGCCCCATTCTGGTTCGAATAACTGGAGGCACTGAAGATGCAGACAAACCATGACCTTGTCCGTCAGCCACAGTTATCGCCCCACGAGAGCCTGCGATATTGAATTTTGGTTTTATCAAATAAAATCAATATATAAGCCGTCACAGTTCAAGTGATTTAATAAATCAGTCCAAAATGGTCTTACTTCCCGCACCAAAACTTGCCACCGACAAGCAACGCTTTGTTTCCTCACTGGAAACACTGTTTCGTCGAAACGGCGTAGAAGCTTCAGCCACAGGGGTGTAAGATGCGAAGGTTTTTCTGGCACCCGTGCCGGATGTATGGCTCGCTTTTCCTTGTCCAGGACTGTTGAAGTACGCAGCTTCTCCCGGAATCATCGGAACACTCTGGACTGTTATTTGTCTGGAAAGCGCGGTTTACCCCACAGGCAGAAAATAGAGGTTTCAACTGCTGCAAGTGCCAACTTTGCAGTAGACCGTCTTTATCAGGCGAAAAGAAACCCCATATCAAATGCAGCCGAAAATCACTGCGGCGGCTTGCATTGGCAAGTTCAGCCCAAGAGGCTGATTCCATCGTGAGAACAGGCGCGGCTCTACGAATACGCGCATCGACAGGAGCAGAAGAAATGTCCAAGCAACAAATCGGCGTCATCGGCATGGCCGTTATGGGCCGTAACCTGGCGTTGAACATTGAAAGCCGTGGCCACACGGTTTCGATCTACAACCGCTCGGCAGAAAAGACCGACGAAGTTATCGCGGAAAACCCAGGCAAGAAGCTGGTTCCGCACCACACGCTGGAAGATTTCGTTGCTTCGCTCGAAACCCCACGTCGCATTTTGCTGATGGTGAAGGCCGGTACCGCTACCGATGCCACCATCGACCAACTGAAGCCCCTGCTGGACAAGGGCGACATCATTATCGACGGTGGCAACACGCTGTACACCGACACCATCCGTCGTAACAAAGAATTGTCTGACCTGGGCTTCAACTTCATTGGCACCGGTGTATCCGGCGGTGAAGAAGGCGCACTGAAAGGTCCGTCGATCATGCCTGGCGGCCAGAAAGAAGCCTATGCATTGGTCGCTCCGATCCTGACGCAAATTGCTGCGAAGGCTCCGGATGGCGAACCTTGCGTGACTTACATCGGCCCGGATGGCGCTGGTCATTACGTGAAGATGGTTCACAACGGCATCGAATACGGCGACATGCAGCTGATCGCTGAAGCCTACGCCATCCTGAAGGATGTGGTTGGCCTGTCGAACGCCGAACTGGCCGACGTGTTCGCTGACTGGAACAAGGGCGAACTGGACAGCTTCCTGATCGAAATCACCGCCAACATCTTCAAGAAAAAAGATGCTGATACCGGTGGCGAACTGGTTGATGTGATTCTGGACAAGGCCGGCCAAAAAGGCACGGGCAAGTGGACCAGCAAGTCCGCGCTCGATCTGGGCGTACCGCTGCCACTGATCACTGAATCCGTGTTCGCGCGTTTCATCTCCGCACTGAAAGACGAACGCGTTCAAGCCAGCAAGCTGCTGAATGGCCCAGCCAACAAGCCTGTCATTGCTGACAAGAAAGCATTCGTTGAATCGGTTCGCCGCGCACTTTATCTGTCCAAGATCGCTTCGTACGCTCAAGGCTTCGCCCAAATGCGCGCCCAGTCCGACGAAAGCAAGTGGGATCTGCAATACGGCGAAATCGCCAAGATCTTCCGCGCTGGTTGCATTATCCGTTCGGGCTTCCTGCAAAACATCACCGATGCATACCGCAACAACCCGCAACTGACCAACCTGTTGCTGGACCCGTACTTCGCTGGCGTTGCCAACGAATACCAGGCTGCACTGCGTGATGTGGTTGCTGCTGCCGTTCAAGCTGGTGTTGCAGTGCCGACCTTCGGTTCCGCAATCTCCTACTTCGACAGCTACCGCGCTGCCCGCCTGCCAGCCAACCTGATCCAGGCACAACGTGACTACTTCGGCGCGCACACTTTCGAGCGCACCGACAAGCCAGGCATCTTCCACGCTGAATGGTTCTAAGCTTGTGGGTTCCCGGTTGGTTTTCCGGGAGCGCAAGTAGCAACACATCAATCCGGCCACCCCCTTGCAGGTGGCCGGATTTTTATTTGGCGGTAGCCATAGCACGCCTCGATGCCTGCTCGTCCGATTCACGCCGTAAATTCAGAAATGTCTCGACCCCACTGGTACATTTTCCGGTCAAAAATATTTAACAAACCCCAAACCTGTCGCCCGAACACCACATTAAATGTGCATCAAATAAATTTAACCTGCCATCCGGCAAATAAATCATGCCAATGCACTTTATTATTTCAGCGCAATCGCCGTAAAGTGCACGATCAAAAGCATGTCCATTGTAAGAAAAATTCCCATCAATTTGACAAAAATCAAATCCACCATTTATTAGAAATAGTTATTTTAATTTTTCTCAAATTTTTAATCATTCAATTTCAAAATGGGTTGCGGCTAACATTATTTTCCTGCAATTTTCCATTCGTCTTTTTACCGGCTTAAATTTTCCGTCGACCGTGAAATGATCAATACGTCCCGACGCGCTTCACCAGTGTCGGGAGCCGAAAATCTAAAAATTCACGGGAAAAGACGGGATGAGACTCTCCAAACTGGCCATGACCATTGCTTTGACCTGCGCAGCAGGCACTAGCCTCGCGGACGTTACCATTTACGGTATTGCTCAAGCATCTATCGACTACGGCACCAGCGGCAACAATAGCGGCAATCGCCTGTATTACCAGGATATTGGCGCCCGCCTTGGCTTCAAAGGCTCAGACAAACTGGATAATGGCAGCACGCTGGAATGGAATCTGTATCAATACACCGGCGGTTACACGTGGGGTAGTCGCGAAGCCTGGATTGGTATTTCCGACAAAGATTGGGGTTCGTTTCGCTCGGGTAAATCCAAGTCCACCTATTCGCAAGTCATGGATGATTTCGACTTGTTTGAATCGAATACAACCCTGGTGAGCACATTTAAAGACGGCACGTATCGCTCCTTCCCGAATGGCACATTGTTTTATACCTCACCCAAATGGGAGGGACTGGTACTCAAGGGTGAATATCAACTCAGGGATGGCAGCAACGACAATGCCTACGGCTACACCGTATCCGCCAAATACGCCCAGGAAAAGTTTGCTTTGTATGGTGCCTATCAGAAGTTCGGCAACTCCGGCCGCGACCTGTCTGACGTCACGAACGCAGGCGCCTGGTACAACCCGACCGGTGCCGAAGGTAAATCCATGCAGTCCTATTTGTTGGGCGCACAGATCTACCCTGTGCCAGGCATGATCTTTGGTGCCCTGTACCAACATGCGCAACAGGACTTGGCCGGTGCGCCAGCCAGTGCGCCAACCGCAACACAAATGAAACGCGATAGCGTGCTGCTGATGGCGCAAGACAGCATCGGCAAGTGGACTCCCCGCGTTGGCTATGTCCATCAGTTTGCAGGGAAATTTGATAACGGCCCGAGCTTGAGGACCGCCGATCAATTTGAAATTGGCACAGATTACAACCTCTCTAAGCATTCCCTGCTTTACACCGAGGCGAGTTACATTAAAAATCGCGGGCAGAACGGATTTCAGAGCTCTGCCGCAGACATGGGCTGGACTGCATCCAGTGCTGGCGACAGCAAGGTGCTCAGCGTAGGTCTGATTGCATTGTTCTAAGGACAAAGATCCGCTGTCAGGGCGTGCTTTACAGTCTTGGCAGCGGTTTTGTTTATACCCGGCGACTGTCAGCGCACCACCCGCGTGCTGGCGGCACATCAAATCAAAATGCCAACACGATTGGCCAGGAGTTGCACTTCATGAACCGCAAAATCATTGCAGCGGCGCTTGCCGCGTCACTCGGGCTCTGCAGCCTGACCGCACTGGCCGCGAACGTGCCAGCTGGCGTCAAACTGGCAGACAAACAAGAACTGGTGCGCCACAACGGCACTGAGCCGGATTCGCTTGATCCAAGCCTGTATGAAACCAAACCGGCCAACTACATCGCCAGCGATCTGTTTGAAGGTCTGACTCGCAACGGCGCCGATGGCAGCATCCTGCCTGGCGTAGCCGAAAGCTGGAAGCAGACCGACCCGCATACTTGGGTATTCAAGCTGCGTAAAGACGCGAAGTTCTCTGACGGCAGCCCGGTTACCGCCGATGATTTTGTTTACTCCTGGCAGCGTACCGTGGATCCGAAAACCGGTTCCAAGTACACCATCCTGCATGAATTCATTGCTAACGCCAAAGACATCGTCGCTGGTAAAAAAGCGCCCAAAGAACTGGGCGTAAAAGCGACCGACAAATACACGCTTGAAGTTAAAACCACCGACGTGGTGCCGTTCTTCCCAGGTTTGGTGGCAATGGGCAATATGGCCCCGCTGAAAAAAGAAGCACTGGATAAAAACGGCAAAGATTGGGTCAAGCCCGGCAAGATGGTGTCCAACGGCGCCTACATGCTGGCTGAATGGGTACCAAATAACCGTGTAGTTCTGGTCAAGAACCCGAACTACTGGAACGCCAAAACCGTTGTGATCACCAAAGTGACCTACAACCCGGTTGAGAGCGACGATACTGCACTGAAGATGTACAAGTCCGGGGAAATGGACTGGACCGACGAAATCCCGACAGGCATCTACGCTTCGCTCAAGCAGCAGTTTGGTGGCGAACTGCGTAACACCCCATGGTTGGGCGTCTACTACTTCAACATGAACAACAACCTGCCAGAGTTCAAAGACAAGCGCGTGCGCCAGGCATTGTCTATGGTGGTTGACCGCGACATCCTCACCCAGCGCGTTACCGGCAATGGCGAGACTCCGGCTTATAGCTTGTTTGTGAAAGGCACCAGTGCTGGCACGCCGACCACCTACAGCTGGACCAAAGAGCCGATGGCCCAACGCGTAACCGAAGCCAAAAAGCTGCTGTCTGACGCAGGTTATGGTCCGGGCAAGAAACCACTGACGCTGAAGATCACCTACAACACCAACGAAATGCACAAGAAGATCGCCCTCTTCCTGGCCTCTGAATGGAAAAACAAGCTCGGCCTGCAAACCAGCATGGAAAACCAGGAGTTCAAGGTGTTCGTCAAGACACGTCATGACGGTGCGTATCAACTGGCTCGCAATGCCTGGATTGCCGATTACAACGACGCAACGTCGTTCCTCGACCTGGTCCGTTGCGGCAGCGCGCAGAACGATACCTTCTACTGCAGCAAGACAGTGGATGGTCTGATTGCTGACGGTAACCAGCAAACCGACGCCGGCAAGCGCACTGCGGCGTTCTCCAAGGCCATGGAACTCGCAATGGAAGACTACGCAGTCATCCCGATGTTCCAGTACGCCAAGGCACGTCTGGTGAAGTCGTACGTGGGTGGTTACACCAACACCAACTTCCTGGATGACTACCTCACGCAGGATTTCTACATCATCAAGCACTAAGTAGAAGCACCGAGAGCGCGCAAAGTGTTGTGACAATACGGTATTTCCGTCAGTCGCACCTTTGCGCAGCCGTTCCAGAATTCTGGAATAATGGCGCGGCCCTGCGTGGGCGCGCCTTTTTGTTGTTCCAGTCGGGAAGAAAATCAAATGTGGTCTTACATCTTGCGCCGGGTGCTGTGGGCGATCCCCACCGCGCTGGCCGTCATTACCATTTGCTATGTAATGCTGCACCTAACCCCAGGTGGACCATTCGATAGCGAACGCCAGATTTCACCAGCAGTGCTGGCCAATCTGCAGGCGAAATACCACCTCGACCAGCCGATGTGGAAGCAGTACCTGTACTACCTCAACGACCTTGCCCATGGCGATCTGGGTGCGTCTTTCCGCTACGCGGACTGGAGTGTCAACTCACTGGTTGCCCAAGCTTTGCCCGTATCGCTGACCATCGGTGGCATTTCGATGATCATCGCCTTGGTCGTCGGCGTCATACTTGGCATTGCCGCCGCGCTGCGGCAAAACAGCGCCATTGATTACGTGGTGATGTTTTTAGGCAACATTGGCAACACCGTACCTTCGTTTGTGCTCGGACCGGTTTTGATCCTGATCTTCGCTATCTGGCTCAAGCACCCGGATGGTGACGGCTGGTTGCCTGCCGGCGGCTGGGATGGCGGCATACGCTATATGGTGCTGCCGATTGCCTTGTTGAGCATTATCAACGTGGCGA
Source organism: Silvimonas sp. (assembly GCF_031291215.1). NCBI lineage: Bacteria > Pseudomonadati > Pseudomonadota > Betaproteobacteria > Neisseriales > Chitinibacteraceae > Silvimonas > Silvimonas sp. Next base: position 373,372 of record NZ_JARLJK010000136.1, on the reverse strand, counting down.
CGATTGGCCGCATTATGCGCGCCGGACTTGTCGAAACGATGACAAGCAACTTTATCCGCACCGCTCGCGCCAAAGGCCTGCCGCTGCGCACGATCGTCTTGCGCCACGCGCTCAAGCCAGCATTGATTCCAGTTGCCTCCGTACTTGGCCCGCTGGCAATCAGTTCAATTACTGCCGCCGTTGTCACCGAAACCGTGTTTGCGCTGCCGGGCTTAGGCAAGCTGATCGTGAATGGCGCGTCCAACCGCGATTACACACTGGTGCTGGGACTGGTGGTGCTGATCACCCTGATCGCCGTGCTGTTCAATTTGCTGGTCGATCTGGTGTACGCACTGCTCGATCCGCGTATCCGTTACTGAGGTGGCCATGTTATTCACACGTAAAAAACTCGCTCTGGCCGGCGCGGTAACCGATTTGCCGCTCGCCAGCATCAAAGGCCGCAGTCCCTGGGCCGATGCGCGCCGTCGTTTTTCCAAAAACAAAGCCGCCGTAGTCAGCACCGTTTTGCTGGTGCTGATCACCCTCGCCTGTTTGATCGGACCGTCGCTGCTGCCGCACGCTTTTGACGACACCGACTGGGGCGCCATCAGCATGGCACCTACTTGGGCGGGCACTCACTGGTTTGGTACTGACGAACTGGGCCGCGACATTCTGGTTCGCACCTTGATTGGTGGACGCATCTCGTTGCTGGTCGGCCTGCTGGGTACATTGGCCAGCGTGGCAATCGGCATTGCCTGGGGTGCTGTCGCCGGTTTCCTCGGCGGCAAGACCGATTCGGTCATGATGCGGATCGTGGACATGATGTACGCCGTCCCGTATCTGCTGATCGCCATTTTGATGATGACGTTGTTCGGGCGTGAGTTCTATCTGGTGATCATCACCATCGCCGTGTTCTCGTGGCTGGATACCGCCCGAGTGGTACGTGGCCAGACGCTCACACTCAAATCGCGTGAGTTTGTCGAAGCGGCCCACGCCATTGGCGTGCCAACGCATCGCATCATCTTCAATCACATCGTGCCCAATCTGCTGGGCATTGTGGCGATCTACACCACGGTAACCGTGCCAGGCGTGATTCTCACCGAATCCGTACTGTCTTTCCTGGGTCTGGGCGTGCAAGAGCCTATGACCAGTTGGGGTGCATTGATTGGCGATTCTGTTGGCAAGATGGATGCCACGCCATGGATGCTGCTGTTCCCGTCCCTGTTCCTGTGTCTCACCCTGAGCTGCGTCAATTACATTGGCGACGGCTTGCGTGATGCATTCGACCCGAAAGATCGTTGAGGCCCGCCATGAGTTTGTTGCAAGTAAAGAATCTGGGCGTGCAGTTCACCACGCCCGACGGCGTGATCAGTGCGGTCAACGGCGTCAACTTTGAACTGGAACGCGGCAAGACCATCGGCATCGTCGGCGAATCCGGCTCCGGCAAAAGCCAGACCGTACTGGCGCTGATGGGATTGCTGGCCAACAACGGCCAGGCCACGGGTGAAGCGCTGTTTGAAGGCAAAAACCTGCTCACCATGCCGGCCAAAGACCTGAACAAGGTTCGCGGCGATCGCATTTCCATGATCTTCCAGGACCCGATGACTTCGCTTAACCCGTACCTGACGGTTGAGCGGCAGATGACCGAGGTCCTGGAGCTGCACAAGGGTATGGGCCGCAAGGCCGCCAAAAAACGGGCCATCGAGCTGCTGGAAGCGGTCAAGATTCCCGAAGCCGCCCGCCGCGTTACCATGTATCCGCATGAGTTTTCGGGCGGTATGCGACAACGCGTCATGATCGCCATGGCGTTGTTGTGCGAGCCCGAAATCCTGGTGGCTGATGAACCGACCACCGCGCTGGACGTGACCGTACAAGCGCAGATCATCACCTTGCTGAAAGAACTGCAACGCGACTTTGGCACCGCCGTCATCATGATTACCCATGATCTGGGCGTCGTGGCCGGCAGCTGCGACAAAGTCATGGTGATGTACGGCGGCCGCACCATGGAATACGGCACGGCTGACGACATCTTCTATCGCCCTTCGCATCCGTACACCATTGGCTTGTTGAACGCATTGCCACGACTGGATCACGACGGCGCCGAGTTGATCTCGATTCCGGGCAATCCGCCGAACATGGCGCATATGCCTGCGGGCTGCCCGTTCAGTGAGCGTTGTTCGCTGGCCGATCAGCGCTGCCATACCGATATGCCGCCGCTGGTGGCTACTCCAGAGAATCCGCAAGTTTTGCGTGCCTGCCACAAAGCTGGTGCCGAAGTGTTTGCACTCAAGCACAAGGAGCTGGTCCATGGCTGAGCAAAAACAACTCATTCTGTCTGTGCGTGATCTGAAAGTGCATTTCAAGGTGCGCCAGGGCAACAAGTGGCCATGGCAAGCGCCACGCACGCTCAAGGCTGTCGATGGTGTTTCGTTCGATTTGTATGCGGGCGAAACATTGGGTGTGGTGGGCGAATCGGGCTGCGGCAAATCCACTTTGTCTCGCGCCATGCTTAATCTGATCCCGGCTACCGATGGCAGCATCGTGTGGATGGGCAAAGAAATGAAAGGTGCCAGTCACGGCGACTGGCAAGCTGCACGCAAAGATATCCAGATGATCTTTCAGGATCCGCTGGCATCACTGAACCCGCGCATGACCGTGGCGCAGATTATCGGTGAACCGCTGCGTACGCATCGTCCGGAATTGTCCAATGACGAAGTGATGGCGCGTGTCCGCAAGATCATGGTGCGCGTGGGTTTGCGCGAGCAGCAGATCAACCGTTATCCGCATGAGTTCTCGGGCGGTCAGGCACAGCGCATCGGCATTGCCCGCGCGTTGATTCTGGAGCCCAAGCTGGTAATTTGTGATGAACCGGTTTCGGCACTAGACGTTTCGATTCAGGCGCAGATTATCAACCTGCTCAAAGAACTGCAGCGGGAGATGGGGCTGGCACTGATTTTCATTGCGCATGATCTGGCCGTGGTGAAGCACATCAGTGACCGCGTACTTGTGATGTATCTCGGGCATGTCATGGAGTTGGCGACCAAGCAAGCGCTGTACGCCCAACCCACTCATCCGTACACGCAGGCGTTGCTGTCGGCCATTCCGATTCCGGACCCCAAGCTGGAACAAGCCAAGGTAATCCAGATTCTGAATGGCGACCTGCCCTCACCGATCAACCCGCCGACGGGCTGCGTGTTCCGCACGCGCTGCCCCAAGGCGCAAGCGATCTGCGCCGAGACGCTGCCACCGCTGCGTCAGATGAGTGAAGGTACCGAGGCTGCTTGCGTGCTGGCTTGAGCGTGATTGTCCGTACTATCAAAAAAACGCCGTCTCTTGACGGCGTTTTTATTTGCGCACAAGGCCGGACTAACTGCCCGATTGTTTGGTGCGAATGGCCAAAACCGCCTGATTGCGCAAAGTTTTTAACAAATTAAGTTCGTTGCTGCCCACCGTAATCGAGCCCGGCACTGTTTTATCACCGTAGAAAAACCCCAGTACACGATCACCCACCTTGATCGGAAACAGCATAAAGGTCGCCGCCGCCACTTGCTGGCGATACCACTGCGGTACGCGCGCGGCGATACTGGGCGCGTCAATGTCGTCGATCAAGACATCCAGATTACGCTCAAGCGTCACCTGAAACACGTCCCCTTTTTGCGTGGTATCCATCTGGAACCGCGGAATTACACTGTTTACATCGTTGCCAAAACCAAACCGCGCCAGAATCATCGGTTTTTTAGCGTCGCGCGTGCACAGCAGTACCCGCTCGAAGCCTATTCCGCGATACATGGTTTCCAGAATCATGCGCAGTACATCATTCAACGCAAAATTACTGACCAAGGCCTGCGTAATATCCTGAACCCCCGCAGACAGCACCGCCGCCGCGTCACCCGCCGTCTGGGTGGCGCTAGTCAGCACAAGGTCGTCCATAACATCGGCCGATTGTTCGGCACCCTCGCCACGCAGCAGCGTCTGCAAAAACACGCTGTGATGCGCATCGACCCCAATGGCACCCAGTTGCTCCATCAGCGCGGCGCCAGCTGCCTTCATGACTTGTTGCATGCCCCGAAAATCCAGCCCGGTAGCGGTGCCGAACAAACGCACCGGCTCGTTCAGCTTGACCGGGGCAGCACCCACCAGCGGCACCAGACGGGCACTGAGATTGGCGTAAACCCGTAAACGTTCCAGCGTGCTGGCCGGTTCGCGCATCATGCCGTCAGGCAGTGGGCGCATGGCATTGACGATGCGTTCAGGGAACAGCCAATGCCGCGCCACACCAATACCCAGCTCATCCCACGACATCCCCAGCACGGCGATGGCCGCAGACTCCTCCGACATGCCGGACTGTATGCGTCGGGTGATTTCGCGCTGTTCTTCCGGAAAGTAATACACCGTCAGCAAGCGCCCGAGATGGTGAAACATGCCGCATATCAGTGATTCTTCAGCGTCGCGCGCACCGCATTCCAGCGCAATTTGCCGTGCCAGCAAGCCACCAAAAAACGCCTGCAACACCGCGTCACGCAATTGGGCGGCATGCGCCTTGTTATGCATGTGCTCAAACAGCAAGAGCGTGATGGCCAGATTGCGGATGGCATCAAAACCCAGAATGACGATGGCGCGTGAAATGGTGCTGATAGTGCCGCCAAACTGCCCATAGCTGGCAGAGTTAACCAGCCGCAGCAATTTGTTGACCAGCGAAAAATCATTGAGGATGACGCCAGAAAGCACTTGCAAGCGCTCGGCATCGCCTTCGTTAATTTTGTTAATTGCGCCGATGGCTTGAGATAGCGCGGGGAAATCGCTGGTATGGCGCATACGGCGCAGCAGAAATTCCAGCGTTCCGGGCGCGCCTTCGGCCATGGGCGTTGAGTCGCCACGCCAGTTGCGCAAGGCATCGCGCAGGGCAGCGGCGGCGGGCGGCCTGGGTTGCAGTGCGCTCATCAACAATTGATCAAGCGCCGCATCAAGTTCCGGTCTGGGCTGGTTTGCGCCTGGTGCAGCAGTCTGCCCGGTCAGAATCATGTAAAACAAAGCGCCTACCGCATGTACGTCATCTGCGGCGAGCCCTCGCCCTGTCCCGATGTCCAGCAGCCGCGGCTTTTGTTGGGTATCCAGCAGAATGTTATGTGCAGTGACGTGACCATGCGTGAGCCCTGCCTCATGCAGGACTGCCAGGGCATCCAGCAGATCAATAACCAGATCCACCGCCAGTGCGATGCTGAAATGCTGTTCGCTCAAACGCGAACCCTGTTCGTATTTGTAAACCAGCGCGCTCTGTTCGTCGAAGCGCGTGCACTCCAGCAAGGGCACCAGACCGGCATGCTTCAGGCCCACTGCGGCGATATCACCCACCGCCCCGACACGCAGCACCACCTCACGCTGAGTCTTGCTGTCGTGGGCCAGCCATACCTTGCCCTGTGAACCCGTCCCCAGTTCCCGCAGTAATTGAAACCTGTTTTGCAGCGATGTTGGCATGCGCCCTCCCCATGCAATCATCATAGCGAGTCAGCATAAGCCAGACAGTGGTGGAATCACCTAAACAACACTTTGAAAGTGAAAAGCTTACGGACGGCGCACCAAAGCATATGGCCGTCGTGCTGCCGGATTATTTTTTGAGTCTGGCGACCAGCGCATGCAGCGCCGTTTGCGTCTCAATGTTAAACCAGTCATCCAGAAATGCGTCCAGATCAAATCCGGCGGCAAACGGAGCTACCAGTTCGGCGCGTGCGATACGACGGGTAGCGAGCACGGCGTGGCGTGGCAGCCGAGCCAGTTGTTGCAACCACTCGACTGCCGCTGGCACCACGCCTTCAACCGGGCGCAGTTCGTCCACCATGCCGCATGCATGTGCTTCTGCGCCGGTAATCATGCTACCGGCGACCAACAAGCGTTCGGCGCGGTAAGGCCCCACCAACCGTCGCAAAGCGTTTTGCACGCATTCCGGTGCAACCAGCCCGACTTGGACCTCGTTCAAGCCGATCCGGTAATCACCCGTGGCCATGATGCGGTAATCGCAGAAAATCGAAATCACTGCACCGCCGGCAGGACTATGGCCGGTAATTGCAGCCACGACGGGAATCGGACTGGCCGCCAACGCAGCAAAGATGCCAAAGAAGTCATCCATAGCCTGGCGCAATGCCGGGCGCTGTAGTGGCAACAAGGCGGGCACATCCAGCCCGGCAGTAAACAAGCCGGGGCGGCCGGACAAGATCAGCCCTTGAGTGCCGTCGCTGACCGCAACTGCAATTTGCTCACGCAATGCACGCAGCAACTCCGGCCCCAATGCGTTCACCGGCGCATGGGCCAGATTCAGTTCACGGATGCCGTTGGGGTGATCGATCAGTTGCAGCATAAAAGCCTCTTGATTGCGTGATGCACCATTATCACGGCCCCATGAAAAACGCCGGCATCAGGCTTTCCCTGATACCGGCGTTTAATGCGCACAAATACAACGCTCAACAACTGGCCAGACGTGGCCGGTCAGGCGCGGCGCCAGGTAGTGCCTTGCGCGCCATCCTCCAGCACAACGCCTGCGGCCGTCAGCGCATCGCGAATACGGTCGGACTCGGCAAAGTTTTTGGCAGCACGGGCAGCTTTACGCTGGGCGATCAGATCATCAATCGCTTCAGCGCTCAGTTCACCTTCACCAGCGGCGCTTTGCAAAAATTGCTGCGGATCGCGTTGCAATAGACCCAGCACACCAGCCAGCACTTTCAGTTCGCCCGCAAGCGCAGCCGATTGTTGTTTGTTGGCTTCATGCGCCAGTTCAAACAGCACGGCGACGGCTTCGGTGGTGCCGAAATCATCATCCATTGCCGCTTTGAAACGCGCTGCGTGAGGCGTGGTCCAGTCGATGGCAACGTCGGTCGCTGCCGTGTTCTTGAGCGCGGTGTAAAGACGAGTCAGTGAGTTCTTGGCATCATCCAGATGCGCGTCGCTGTAGTTGAGCGGCGAACGATAATGCGCGCGCAGAATAAAGAAGCGCACCACTTCGGCATCGTACTTGGTGAGGATGTCGCGGATGGTGAAGAAGTTGCCCAAAGACTTGGACATCTTCTCGTCATCCACCCGGATAAACCCGTTGTGCAGCCAGTAGTTCACGTACTTGTGATCGTGCGCGCCTTCAGATTGAGCAATCTCGTTCTCGTGGTGCGGGAACTGCAAATCCTCGCCACCGCCGTGAATATCGAAATGCTCACCCAAATGGAAGCAACTCATTGCCGAGCATTCAATATGCCAGCCAGGACGACCAGAACCCCATGGCGATTCCCATGCTGGCTCGCCTGGTTTGGCGGCTTTCCATAGTACGAAATCCATTGGATGCTGTTTGTTGTGGTCGACTTCTACCCGCTCGCCCGCGCGCAAGTCGTCCAGCGACTTGCCGGACAACTTGCCGTAACCCTCAAACTTGCCCACGGCGTAGTACACGTCGCCATTGGGTGCGGGATACGCCAAGCCCTTGGCGACCAACTGGCCGATCAACGCCAGCATGCCATCGATATGCTCGGTGGCCTTGGGCGCATGGTTGGGCCGCTGTACGCCAAGGGCGTCAGCATCTTCGTTCATGGCGTCGATAAAGCGCGTGGTCAGTTCACCAATCGTTTCGCCGTTTTCGGCGGCACGTTTGATGATCTTGTCGTCGATATCCGTGATATTGCGCACGTAATCAACCTCGTAACCACTGGCTTTGAGCCAGCGCGAGACCATGTCGAACACCACCATCACGCGCCCATGGCCGAGGTGACAGTAGTCGTACACCGTCATGCCGCAGACATACATCTTGGCCAAGCCTGGGGTGATGGGGACGAATTCCTGTTTCTCGCGGGCGAGCGTGTTGTAGATGTTCAGCATGGACTTACCAGAGGTTGAGACGAAAAGGGCCATTCTAGCAGAGCAGATACGCCTGTCGCGGGTGAAAAACCGGGTTTGCTTGAGAGACCAGCCGGCAAACCAGGCCAGGATTACTCAGTGGCGGCATCGCCAGAGCCAGGCAACACCATATTGCCCAGTTCTTGTAGTGGCGGCAGTGCAGCCAGGCCAGCCAGCCCCAGATCATCCAGGAATTGTTTGGTGGTGCCGAGCAACTCAGGACGGCCCGGGACTTCTTTATGGCCAATCACATCCAGCCAGCCGCGTTCTTTCAACGTCTGGATGATCTGACTGGATACCGTTACGCCGCGAATTTCTTCAATGTCGCCACGGGTAACCGGCTGTTTGTAGGCGACGATGGCGAGCGTTTCCATCACTGCACGCGAATAGCGTGGTGGGCGCTCCGGGTTGAGCCTTTCCAGATAGGGCTGCATTTCCAGCCGTGCACGAAAACGCCAGCCAGACGCCACCTTGATCAGCTCTACGCCACGCCCTGACCACGATTGCTGGATTTCTTCCAGCAACTCGTTAATCAAGGCACCGGGAATTTCTTCGGCAAACAGGATTTTTAGCGAAGCCAGCGACAACGGCTCTGGCGCCACCAGCAGCGCTGTTTCCAGCACTTTTTGCATGTGGGCGCGGTCATAAAGACTGGAAGTGGATACAGAGGTGCTCATGGACCAGGCTCAGTGTTCAGGCGGTAAGGGCATGACTTCATCGGCCGAAGCACCAGCCAGACGAACGTAAATGGGGGCGAATCCTTCATCCTGATTCACCCAGATGTATTTCTCTTTCACCAGCTCCATCACCGCGATAAAAGTCACCACCAGCAACGGCACGCCGCGCGTGGTATCAAACAGTGTTTCAAAACGAGCGTAACGGCCATCCTTCAAGAGCTTGAGGATATGCGTCATTTGCTCACGCACTGACAACTCATCCGGTTTTACGGTGTGACTCTTGTTGCGTTTGGCCCGCGCCAGAATAGCCATCCATGCGGTTTTGAGGTCTTCCTGACGCACTTCGGGCAAGCGCACCACCATGTCTTTTTCAAACAGCACGCTCACCAACTGGAAGTCCCGTCCGGCTTGCGGCAATTGGTCCAGTTCGTACGCGGCCAGTTTGACTTGTTCGTACTCCAGCAAGCGCCGCACCAGTTCGGCGCGCGGGTCGGTTTCATCGCCTTCTTCGCTGCTAGCAGGCTTGGGTAGCAACAGGCGGGATTTGATCTCGATGAGCATGGCGGCCATCAGCAGGTATTCAGCCGCCAACTCCAGCCGATCGACCCGCATCACATCGACATATTCCATATATTGCGCAGTAACGCGCGCCATCGGGATATCAAGAATGTCGATGTTCTGCTTGCGGATCAGATACAGCAACAGGTCCAGCGGACCTTCAAAGGCATCCAGCAGCACGCGCAAGGCATCAGGCGGAATATAGAGGTCTTGCGGATACTCAGTGACCACTTCACCAAAGACATGCGCCAAGGCCAGCGGCAACACGGCCTCACCTTCAGTGGCTAGCGGCTGCGGTTCCGTGGGCTCGGCGGCAGGATGGGCAGGCGCATTCACAGCGAGAGGTCACCAGTGGACATCAATCGTAGCCCAGGCCCATGGCTTCGCGCACATCACGCATGGTTTCGCGCGCCAGATCACGCGCCCGCTCACAGCCATCGGCCACCAGGTTACGCACCAGCGTCGGGTCTTCCAGATACGGTTGGGCGCGTTCAAACATCGGCTTTTGTTCGGCCAGCACGCCATCAATCACCGGCTGCTTGCATTCGATACAGCCGATCCCTGCTGTTTTACAGCCTTCAATCACCCACTGTTTGGTGCTGTCTTCGGAGTAAACCTGGTGCAACTGCCAAACCGGGCATTTTTCCGGATCACCCACATCGGTGCGACGCACTCGCGCCGGGTCGGTGGGCATCTGACGGATTTTTTTGGCGACGGCATCGGAGTCTTCGCGCAGGCTGATAGTGTTGCCATAAGACTTGGACATCTTGGCGCCATCCAGCCCGGGCATACGCGAGGCACTGGTCAGCAAGGGCTGGGATTCCGGCAGGATCATTTTGCCGCCGCCTTCCAGATAACCAAACAGCCGCTCCATGTCGCCGTGACTCAGGTTCTGGGTGTCGGCCAGCATGGCACGAGCGGATTCGAGCGCCTCTACATCGCCTTCTTGCTGATAACGCGTACGCAGTTCTTCATACAACTTGCCTTTTTTTCCACCCATTTTCTTGATGGCGGCTTCGGCTTTTTCAGCAAAGTTGGGTTCTTTGCCGAACATATGATTGAAGCGTCGGGCGATTTCGCGGGTGATCTCAACGTGCGGCACCTGATCTTCGCCTACCGGCACCAGCGTGCCGCGATACAGCAGAATGTCAGCGGCTTGCAGTAGCGGATAACCCAGAAAACCATAGGTGCCGAGATCTTTGCTGGACAGCTTTTCGATCTGGTCTTTGTATGTCGGTACGCGTTCCAGCCAGGACAGCGGCGTAATCATCGACAGCAACAAATGCAGCTCGGCGTGCTCGGGCACGCGGCTCTGGATAAAGATAGTGGCTTGCGCGGGGTCTACCCCGGCAGCAATCCAATCGATCACCATGTCCCAAACGCTCTTCTCAATGACCGTTACATCGTCATACGCCGTGGTCAGCGCATGCAGATCAGCCACCATAAACAGGCATTCGTATTCGCTTTGCAGCTTGACCCAGTTCTTGAGCACGCCATGGTAGTGACCGAGATGCAACTTGCCGGTCGGGCGCATGCCGGAGAGAACACGATCGGGAAACATGTTAAATCCTTGATCCAGTTAATTTTATTAGTATATGCAACACAACCGCGCGCAAGGCGGTTTACAGAAAAGGCCTCAAAAACAACTGCAGGAACTGGAAGGTGAGCGCCATAAACGGGCTCATCACCAAAAACAGCACCTTGGTCATCATCAGCACCAGCACGATGATCATGCCATAGGGTTCAATGCGCGCCACCGTCTGGGCCGCTTTGATAGGCAGGATGGAGACCAGAATCCGCCCGCCATCCAGTGGTGGAATCGGAATCAAGTTCAACACCATCAACACCACGTTGATCTGCACACCGGCCTGCGCCATTTGCCGCAGCGGGAACATGAAATCACCTTCAGCGGCGTGAATGACTGCGCCCAGCACCAGTGTCCACAGTATGCCCATCACCAGATTGGCAGCCGGGCCAGCCAGCGCCACCCAGCGCATATCGCGTTTGGGGTTGCGCAAATCGCCGAAGTTGACCGGCACCGGCTTGGCCCAGCCAAACAGAAAACTGCCCGGCAACAACAAACACAGCAACGGCAAGGCAATGGTGCCCAGCGGATCAATGTGCTTGATCGGATTGAGCGTCATGCGCCCCATCAAAAAGGCAGTTGGATCACCAAATTTCTTGGCTGCATAGGCATGCGCGGCTTCGTGCAGGGTAATCGCAAACAAAACGGGCAACGCGTAAATGCAAACGTTCTGAATAAAGGAATTGATATCCATGTGGCCTTACCGGAAGGAGCTTGAGCGAGCGTGCGCAGAATCATCGCACGGAAACGGCACTGCGGGAATCGCAGTGCCGTCGTGAATGGAGCAGATGTGCGGCCAAGGGTTCAATCACCCACGGTTAACCGCCAAACAAGCTGGCGTCGCCCTTGCCTTGTCGCAACACCACCGGGTTCTCGCCAGACAGATCAACCACAGTACTCGGGTCGATACCGCAATAACCGCCATCAATAATCAGATCGACATCGTGTTCCAGCCGGTCGCGAATATCCCACACATCGGTTAGCGCGTAATCATCGCCGGGCAAGATAAGCGTGGATGACAGCAGCGGCTCGCCCATTTCTTCCAGCATGGCCAACGCGACCGGATGCTGCGGCACCCGCAAACCAATGGTCTGTTTTTTGGGGTTCCACACGCGACGCGGTGTTTCTTTGGTGGCCTGCAAGATAAATGTGTAGCTGCCTGGCGTCGCGGTTTTGAGCATGCGGTAGGTGCGATTATCGACCCGGGCATACGTGCCCAGTTGCGACAGATCGTGGCAAACCAGCGTGAAATGGTGCTTGTCATCCAGTTGCCGGATGCGGCGGATGCGTTCCAGCGCGTCTTTATCGTCCAGCCGACAGCCCAGGGCGTAGCAGGAATCCGTCGGATAAACGATCAATCCGCCTTTGCGGACAATGTCTGCGGCCTGTTTGATCAGACGCGCTTGCGGGTTTTCAGGGTGTATTGAAAAGAATTGGGCCATGTCTCAACAGATAAGGTCAGGAGTCCGCCCGGTCAAGTACCTGGGTGGTGGAGCGGGCATAGTGTAGCTGGAACAGCCCGCCGGGTAATGCTTGTGTGCGCTGCAATTGCCAGGATGACGCGGCTGGCCCGGCAAACAGATCGATGCCTTCGCCTAAAACCTCAGGCACCAGCGTCAGAATCAGCTCATCAATGCGGCCAGCCGTGAAAAAATCGGCAGCCAGTTTGCCGCCGCCAACCAGCCAGATGCGCTCAAAACCGGCGCGTTGCATGCTTTGCAGCCAGTCAGCTACCGGCTCATCAACCCGTTGCAAAGTGCTGGATACCGGCTGGGTGGGTAAAGCGTGGTGGCTAAACACATAACACGGCCGATCCGCATGCGGCCAGGTACCGAAGGTCAGCACCTGGTCGAACGTGGCGCGCCCCATTACCAATGCATCGATTCCGGCATAGAACTCGCCATAACCAAAGTCGCCGCCTTGCGGATCGACTTGCGGCAACCAGTCCAGATCACCGTTACTGCGGGCGAGTTTGCCGTCTAGCGAGATAGCCGCATAGAGCACCACCGTGGTCATGCGTGCTCCGGTAACCATTGTGCCCACACTGGCGTGCAACCAATTGGCAGTTCAGGATTCAAGCCCGGTTCGCGAGCGCCTTCACCAGTAGCGTGATAATCGGTACCGCAAGACGCCATAAAGCCAAACTCTTGCGCCAACCGGCCAAAGCGCCCTACCTCTGCAGCGCCGTGGCTGCCGGAGACGACTTCAATTGCTTCGCCACCCAGGCGTCGGTACTCGGTGAGTAGCACGCGCATGGTCTCGTTACCCATTTCGTAGCGGCCAGGATGCGCCAGAACAGCTACGCCGCCAGCAGCGCGAATCCACTCGATGGCTTCATGCATGCGCGCCCACTCATGATCCACATAACCAGGCTTGCCGCGTACCAGAAACTTCTTGAACACGGATTTGGTATCTTTGGCCGCGCCGATTTCCACCAGATAGCGGGCGAAGTGGGTACGGCTGATCATTTCCGGGTTTTCGGCGTATTTACGCGCGCCTTCCAGTACGTTATCCAGCCCGACCCGCGCCAGTGATGCACTCATCTGCTGGGCGCGGTCATCACGCCCGGCACGGACACTGGCCAAGCCTTCAGACAATACCGGGTTAGCCGGATCAACATTCAACCCGACAATATGCAGCGTGTACTTACCCCAACTGGCGGAGACTTCCACACCATTGAGAAACTTCATACCGTATTTAGCGGCTTCTTCTGCCGCCAACGCCAGGCCACGAGTGTCGTCGTGGTCGGTCAGTGCAAACAGTTTGCAGCCCCGTTCGGCAGCCTTGCGGGTCACTTCTTGCGGTGGCAGCAAGCCGTCCGAGAAATTGGAGTGGCAATGCAAATCGACAGGAACCATCATGCCTGCGGCCTCGCTATTTGACTGAAGCAGGTGGCGTGGGAGAGCAATACACAATGCTTCATGCCGGGAAAATCCCGGTGGAGAGATAACGGTCACCGCGGTCGCAAACTACCGACACAATCACGGCGTTTTCGACTTCGGCCGACAATCTGATCGCAGCAGCCAGCGCGCCGCCGGATGAAACACCGGCAAAGATGCCTTCTTCGCGTGCCAGACGGCGAGTCATTTCTTCCGCTTCTGGCTGCGAAACTTCCATTACGCGGTCGAGTTTGCTCCAGTCACAGATGGCGGGCACGTATTCGGCGGGCCATTTACGAATACCTGCAATGGATGCGCCATCACATGGCTGTACGCCAATAATCTGGATATTGGCGTTTTGCTCTTTGAGATAACGCTGCGTGCCCATCACGGTACCAGTGGTGCCCATGCTGGAAACAAAGTGGGTAATGGTGCCTTCGGTATCACGCCAGATTTCCGGGCCGGTGGTTTCGTAGTGCGCCAGCGGGTTATCCGGATTGGCAAATTGATCCAGCATGATGCCCTGACCTTGGTCGACCATGGTCGCGGCCAGATCGCGCGAGGCTTCCATGCTTTCCGCCAGAATAACCTCTGCGCCAAACGCTTTCATGGTCTGCACCCGTTCAACGCTGGAGCTTTTGGCCATGATGAGGGTCATGCGATAACCCATCATGGCAGCGGCCATGGCCAGCGCGATGCCGGTATTGCCAGAGGTGGCTTCGATCAGGCGATCGCCGGGTTTAATGGTGCCACGCTCCTGGGCGTGCCGAATCATCGACAGCGCTGGGCGGTCTTTGACTGAACCGGCCGGGTTATTGCCTTCCAGCTTGACCAGGACGGTGTTGCTGGTATTGCCAGGCAAGCGCTTGAGCTTGACCAGCGGGGTGTTGCCTACGAAATCTTCAAGGTATTTGAACATGCGGCACTCCGTGAATGAGAGTAATTATACTCTGATCATGGCGTGCCGCCTTTCGGGCGTTATCAGGCGATAGCGCGCAGGCCCTTCAAAACCGGTTCGGGGGCACTGAGCAGCAAGTCACCATCAACCGAGAAGGTCAGCTGCGCAAAGTCGGTGATGTGACCAATAACGCCGGGCTCACGTGAAATGAAATCGCCAACCAGCACTACGCGGCAACCCGCAGCCAGAGCCGACGCCATACCAGCTGGTGCATCTTCAAACACGATGCAATTGCGTGGATCAATTCCCATTTTTTGGGCGGCCAGCAGATAAGGATCGGGCGCCGGTTTGCCACGTTCGACGTTTTCTGAAGTCACCACCACCTCAGGCAGGCGGATTTCGCAGGCGTCAAACCGCGCTTTGAGCACCGGAAACGACGCCGAAGTAACCACGGCCCAACGTCCGGCGGGCACTTGCGCCAGAAACTCGACCGCGCCGGGCAATGGCGCAATGCCGCCAGTGGTGTCGGTTTCAATTTCTTCCATCCATGCCACTTCTGCGGCCACATTCAGATGCGGTGCCACCATGCGCACGGTGTCTTCGGTGCGCACACCATGGGTGTATTGACGGATGTCGTCCAGATTCAGATCGCAGCGGGCGCACCACGCCTCCCACACGCGCTCGACCAGAAGATGCGAGTCGATCAGGGTGCCATCCATATCAAACAAAAAAGCCTGCGCGCGATGTTGCTGCATATAAAACCTCATTGCCGTTAGTCTGGTATTACTCAATGTTGTTTATCTTAGGCTGACACCTGAATTTAACGTTCAGTTATGGTGCAAATTTCTCTACAATTAGCTCAGATCAACCCCTAAGGTTTAACCCGTATGCTCATACGTGAACTGGTTGGCCAGACTTTCGGGCAACGTTGGCATTACCAATACTTACAAGTTGAGCGCGTGCCATTTGCCTGGCACTACCATCCGGAGTTCGAGCTCACCTTGACCCGTCGTGCGCGCGGCATGCGCTATGTCGGTGGCGACGTCGCCTCGTTCGGCGAACTGGATCTGGTGCTGGTTGCACCCAATCAGGCACACACCTGGCAAGCGCAGAGCCGTGCAGATGGCCAACCGCAAGAAGTTCAGGTGATCTTTTTTACGCGCGAATGGCTGGAACAACTGGCGGCAATCGGCTTGCCCGAACTGATGGGGTTTTGTGAGTGGTTACGTGGCGTGCAACAAGGCGTGGAGTTCAGCCCAGCCTGCATTCAACGCTTGCTACCGCTGTTTGATCGACTGCATCAGACCAGTGGGCTGGAACGTCTGAGTTGTCTGCTGCAGATTTTCGGGCAAATCCCGCGTGACCACGATGCGCGCTTGATCGGCGGCACGTTTACCCCGGACACCCAGGATAAACGGATCGAGACAGCCCTTGCCTGGCTGCACGCGCATTATCGCGAGCCGGTTACGCTGGCCGATCTGGCCGCTGAAACCAGCACCAGCGAGGCCACAATCAAACGGCTGTTACGTGAACAATTGCACGACAGCATGACGGGTTTGCTCAGCCAGTTGCGCATCGGCCATGCCTGCAATTTGTTGATTACCACGCAAATGCCGATTCAATTGATCGCTGAAGAAAGCGGTTTTCCAAGTCCCAGCCACTTTTACAAGCAATTTGGCATCGCCAAGGGATTGTCGCCAGCGGCATTTCGCAAGCGTTTTCATTTGCGCCGAGCTGCGACGGCGGAACAGGAATACGGGCCGGTTGATCCTGCTCTCGTGCTGGCCGGAAGCGATCTTTGCAATTGGCATCAGGTTGGCGAAGCCGAAGATACGTTCGCAAAGGCAAACAAAAGCCGGAACCCGCGTGACGTGGTTCCGGCTTCCAGTTGGACTGACTAACCAGAGAAATCAGCGTTTCAGCAATTGCTGCACGTAACGCTGCACACCCTCTTCCACGGACAGGAACGGCTCGTCATAGCCCGCTTCACGCAGCAGCGTGAGGTCTGCCTCGGTAAAGCTTTGATATTTGCCTTTGAGGGCGTCGGGGAAATCGGTGTATTCCAGGATGCCTTCGGCCAGGATTTGCTCCAGCGTCAGTGCTGGCTTGCCTTCGGCAGCACGGCACGTGTTCACCACCGTGAGCGCGACATCGTTAAACGGCTGGGCGCGACCAGTGCCGACGTTGTACACGCCACAGATTTCCGCGTTATCGAGGAACCACAAGTTGACCTTGACCACATCTTCAACCGAGATGAAGTCACGCGTGTGGCCGCCATTCGGATAGCCGCCGTATTCACCAAACAGTTTGACCTTGCCGGTCTGGCGGTACTGGTTGAAATGGTGGAACGCCACCGAAGCCATGCGTTCTTTGTGCCACTCGCGGTCACCGTACACATTGAAGTAACGGAAACCCACGGCTTGCGCGGAGAGGTCATCCCAACGCTGACGCAGAACCTGGTCAAACAACAATTTGGAATAGCCATACACGTTCAGCGGCGATTCGCACTCCGGGTCTTCGTGAAAACCGTTGGTGCCCGCGCCATAGGTGGCGGCGCTGGAAGCGTAGATAAACTGGACTTCCTCGGCCTGACACCATTCAAACAATCCCAGCGTGTACTGATAGTTGTTTTCCATCATGTACTTGCCGTTGTGTTCCATAGTGTCCGAACATGCGCCCTGATGCAGGATGGCGGTAATCTGGCCATCCCAGCGGCCGCTGGCCAATTCGGCAATGAACTCGGTTTTGTCGACGTAGTGCGCAATCTGGCAATCCACCAGATTGCGGAACTTGTCGCCACGCGTGAGGTTATCTACCGCAATGATGTCGGTTTCACCGCGCTCGTTCAGCGCCTTGACGATATTGGACCCGATAAAGCCGGCCGCGCCGGTCACCACGATTGTCATTACTGTTTACTCCAGGTTGTTACGGCTACACAGCGCGAGGAACAGCCACGCGCCATGCGGCATCCATTGTTCGGTCCAGCGCCAGCTATTGGCCATGGTCGCTATTTCTGATTTTTTGAAGTCGATATCGGCTTCATCATCGAACCCGGCGGTGATGCCGTTGCACACACCACCAGGTGCATTGTAGTAGCCCGTTTCGTATCGCGGGTTATTGCGGCCCCAACCTTGCAACATGCAGGCGTCGAACGGATTGGCGCCCAGTATCCAGTCCAGCGCGCTTTGCGCATAGTGGTCCAGCGCTTGAGCCAGGTCAGTTTCGTCGGCAAACAGTTTTTGTGCGCGACTGGCGGCGGCAGCATTCGAGCCCAGGCGAGCGTTTTCGCCTTGCCACCAGTAACCGGTGCCGTTGTCATGCGGAATGAAAAACTGTATCTGACCATCGCTACCTGGTTGCTTCACAAACTGCCGTGGGTAGCCAAACGGATTGGCGACTTCATCAAAAGTAATGCGGGTTTCCCAGGCAAAAGCCTGGCGCAGGCTCTCGCGGATACGACCCGCTAACGGACTGGCGGGCACTACTTCCAGATAACGCATCAACGCGATATGCGGCAGGCCGGCGTCGGCAGCATGAAAGAACGAGCGCTCACCCGCTGCGTCGGCCACAAACCAGCCGGCATCTTGCTGGCGTTCCAGCAGGTTGAGCACGCGGCGAATGGCGGCGTCGGCGTACACGCCATCACCCGTCACCGCCAGCAACTCGGTCGCGGCCAGCAGTGCACAGTAATCATCGATGATGTTCTCAACACCATCGTCCAGGTATTCGGTGTTGTGGGCCAGCAAATGGGCAAAGCCCTTTTCTGCGGCAACCAGGTACGCCGCACGCGCAAATTCACCATCACGCGGCAACTGGCTCGCCCGCGCCAATGCGGCAATCGCCACCCCGCCCCCCTGGCGGAACGCAGCTTGGTACTGGTCCGACTTGATGCCTTGCTGCGTGGCATAGGCGCACAGGTCACGCTGGTTTTCATCTTTTGACCATTTATCGAACAAGGTCATGTAGAAGAAACCGGCAGGGTCTTGCATGCGCAGTAGAAAATCCGCGCCGTGCAGCGCTTCATCCACCATACGTTCGTTGAACCACTTAGCCTGCGGCGGTAGTTGGGCCCAGCCATCAATCAAGTTCCACACTACCTGCGGAGTTTGTTGCGGATTCATGAAGTTGGCGACGGACAGATGCGACAGATACTTGGAGCAATCGCCTGAAGCGTCGTACCAACCACCATGCACGTCGCGGTGCTCGTCGCTGCCCCACTTCGGACGGCTGCGGTCGGCGTTGTCGTACAGACCGGTGCAGCGCTGGCCTTTGATGTAATGCACGATATCCGACAGCATTTGGCCGCCAAACAGGTCTGCGGCGATGCTAAAGGTATGCGACACCAGCGGCGGGGTTTGCCCGTCCACCACCAGGAAATATTCGCCCGATTCGGTTAAAGCTGAAAAATCCGCTTGCCAGAATTGCCAATCCTTCCACTTTGCGACCGGGCCGCTGAACTGAATTGTGCCCGCCAGCGCCTTTTCCCGCGTGCTCGCGTTAAAGACCGAAAAGGTCAGCAGCGAGGCGTCAGCTGGGGCTTCGATCACGGCTGTTTTGCGTGAAGCCGGGGTAAAGCCAATGTGGTTGAACAGGATTTTCAATTTCGTCTCCGGGCGGCCTGGGTGACAAGCTCAGAATGATGGGGTCTGGAGCGCGTGATCTGGCGTATTGGTCAGCAGCCAGTTGCGAGTGGCGCCGATCATGCCGGCGTGGTTGCCAGCGCTGGCGAGGCAGATTTCGGTCATACCGCGAAAATCCGGCTCCAGCACCGCATCGATGCCATTGGCCAGTTCCAGCCGGAACGGCTCGCCGCGCGCGCTGACGCCACCACCCACAATCACACGTTGCGGATTGAAAGCGTATATCAGGTTGGCGATGCCAGTCGCCAACAGGTCCAGCCATTGGGCAACGACGGCACAAATCTGCGCATTTTTCGCATCGTATTCGGCCAGAATGCGCTTGCCGTCCCAGTTGCCCTCGCCCGTTGCCGCCTCGACGGCGCGGATCAAGGCCGACATGGACGCATATCGCTCCCACATCTTGCCGGCGATCCGCATATAACCCCACTCACCCGCCGCCGCGCGGGCACCACGATACAGATTGCCGTTGATGACAATGCCGCCGCCAATGCCGGTGCCAATGGTTAGCGCGATGAAATGTTGCACGCCTTTGGCGGCGCCCTGCCAGCCTTCGGCCAGCGCGACGCAATTGACATCATTTTCGACAGTTACCGGCACCTTGAAAGCCGCTTCAAGTGCGGCTTTGGGCGAACAGCCTGCATAGTTGGGCACAGCTTCTGCGGCGCCGAGGATGGTGCCCGTGACCGGATCAATCAGCCCGAGCGAGCTGACGGCAATGCCGATCGGGGCAAACTCGCGAACCAGTGGCGCGGCCAATTCACAGAGATAGTCCATCAGATAAGGGCCGCCGCGAGTGGCTGGGGTATCAACTTGCGCATGGTGCAGCACTGCGCCGTCGTCGGCCACGATGCCGTATTTGATCTGGGTGCCGCCGATATCAATGGCGAGAATAACGGACATGGTTTCGTTTCTTGTGCGAGTTGTTGTCTGTCTTGTTTTCAGGTGCTGGCCAGAACGAGTCAGGCATTGGCCCAATCCACCGGCTGCCGGTAGCGTTCCTGCAAATAGCGGTTGGCTGCAGAAAAGTGACCATTGCCGATAAATCCGCGGTACGCCGAAAGCGGAGAAGGATGCACCGACTCCAGCACCAGATGTTTGCTGCGGTCGATCAGCGCGCCTTTCTTTTGCGCATGGCTGCCCCACAACATGAACACAATCCCTTCTTGCTGCGCACTCAGTTGGGCAATGATGGCATCGGTCAGCACTTCCCAGCCCCGTTTGGCATGTGAAGCGGCGCAATCCGCTTCAACCGTCAGCACAGTGTTGAGCAACAACACCCCTTGATCTGCCCAGCCGGTGAGCGAGCCATCTTGCGGCGGGGTTATATCCAGATCGCGGGTGATTTCTTTCCAGATATTGGCCAGTGACGGCGGCTTGCGCACGCCCTGCGGCACTGAAAAGCTCAAGCCGTGCGCCTGACCGGCGCCGTGATAAGGGTCTTGTCCCAAAATCACCACTTTGACGTTGGCAGGCGCAACATGCTCCAGCGCGGCAAACCAGTGATCCCGCGACGGATAGATGGTTTTACCGGCAGCGATCTCGGCATCGAGAAATTCGCCCAGTTTGACGAGTGAAGGTTGATTGCGTAAGGACGACAGCACGGGCTGCCAAGTGGCGGGAATGGCATCAAAAATCAAGAAACGGCTCCACGATTGCGGCGAATTTGCACGCGATGGTGACGGAAAACAGTACGTTCAAACGCTTCACGCAAGCTCTGTATCTGCCACGTCCAGGTGGCCATGACCTGTACGGCGCCATCGACCGGCTCTACCTCGGTGATGGTGGCAGCAATACTCAATAGATACGGCAGGCTGGGGCTCAATATCATCCCCACATAACCTTCGGCGCCAACCTGTGGCGCATCAGTTTGCGACCAACGAATGTGCTCGATGCCAATCTCGGCATCACGCTCCGGTGGTTTTTGCGGTGTCAGCAAGCGCGCCAGCCACAGTAACTGCAAATCCAGCCGCGCTTCGACTTGCGAGACCTCAATACCCTCATGCGGATGCTGCTCCATGGCTTCCAGTACTTCCAGATAACGCTGGGCCTCCAGTTCACTCTGCACTGGCGCATCCAGCCAGGCCAGCGGCAGGCTGGTCTGGTAGTAAAGGCCGTCCGGGAAATTGGGCATGGCATTGTTCCGCTGCTGAGGGTGGATAAGTAATCGGCACCACGACAATCAAAGACAACCGAATTATAACTCGCGATCCTCCCCGCAACCGGCGGATATCAGACTGCGCGAGTCTGCCGGAGTCGTTCGTACAGGCAGATAGCGGTTGCGGCGCCGACATTGAGCGATTCAATCCCGGCATGCATCGGTATTTTGAGCCGCAATTGCGCCCGTTGACTCAGTTCTTCAGACACACCCTGCCCTTCGGAACCCATAACCAGCGCAAGATCGCCATGCAAGCGGGCCTCATATAAATCCACAGCCCCATCCAGCATCAGCGCACCCAGGCGGCCGGAAAACTGCTCGGCAAACTGCAGCAAATCGGCTCGTTCAACCAGGTTGAGTGCAAAATGCGCGCCCATTCCCGCTCGCAATACTTTGGGCGACCACAAATCAGCGCATTGGCTGGACAACAGTACTTGATCCACCCCTGCCGCAGCTGCAGTGCGCAACATGGAGCCCACGTTGCCCGGATCTTGTACGCCATCGAGCAGCAAACACAGGCCATCACTGCGCATGGCAGGCGCATCCGGGATCGCCACCAGCGCGATCAAACCCGTAGGGCTGGGTAATTCGGTTAGCGTTTGAAACAACGCCGGGTCCAGTACTGTGGCGTCAACATCACTGGCGACGATCAAGGCGGAATTTTCTGGATTGGCCAACCCGTCAGGCGTGACCAGCAGCTTTTCCAATGGCCATTGCGCATCAAGTGCGGCGGCCACCAGGTGCGCGCCATCCAGTAGGGTCTTTTTCTGTTTCAGTCGGTCCCGTCGGTGCGTTGCCAGCTTGTGGCAAAGCTTGTACAGCGCATTGTGCGGGGAATGGATGACTTCCATGGGTAATCCTTGGATACGACTCAAGCGCGTGCGTTGCGTTCGGCTAGCGCACGGCTGACCAGCAGGCAAACCTGTTTGAATTGGGTAAAGGTGGTTTCATCAAGCGCAAGGCTGGCGGTACGCTGACCCACAAACAGGCCAACCGGCCTGTCGTTCATGAACACCGACATCGCATAAAAATCGCCCGCGCCAAACCGTTGCAGCCACGTCCCCGGCAGCAGTTTTTGCAGATTGCTGCGCGTCGCCTCGCTCAACCAGACGGCTTGCGGTTTTTGCATCAGCCGCGCGAACAGATGAACGTTATCCATCGGCAACGTGAAATCGCGCAAACGATCATGAATTTCCGGGCTTTGCACGAAGCGGGCACGCAACTGGTTGTCCGGCTCGGAGAAAACCAGAAAAGCCACGCGCTGGATAGCCAGGCCGTCGGTAAAGACACGCAGGGCCAGTTCGATCAATTGCGAAGGCTTGACCCCTTTCTTGCAGGCCTCATGCAATGCATGCAACCGCTCAGCAAACATGATCGCCGTGGCTTGGGGCACCGCCGCTGCGGCGGGAGCGACCTCCGCTGGTTTTTCCCATTCACCAGGCAACATGGGCAAAGCGTACGCTGCTTGCAAACGGGTAACACGGTCGCCTTCTTTGCGCACAAACCGCAGCACGCCGCTGCTGGCAATCGTCCAGCACTCGTCTTGCGGTAATTGCAGGATTTCGACGATGACTTCCAGCGCCTGCTGTACATCGGTTTGCCACCAGCCATGATCGAGGGCATTGGCCAGGGCCAGAACCGCGACCTGCAATTGTTGGCGCGGCGTCACGATTGCCGAGCCCGCTTGCAATTGCAGAAGTGGTTCCGGAAAGTGCCATGCCACCAGCAAATCATGTGCGGCAGTCTGCTCCAGCACGAGCATGGAATGCTGGGGAGAAAGCAGATTCAGCAGCTTGGGCAAGCCGGACAAAATGGCAGCGATGAAAATCTCATCCAGCTTGGCGTCAAATCGCTGGCCTGCGTATTCACGTGCCAATCGGGCAGAAAAACGCAGATTGGTGATGGCGGTGAGCAGCGCGGCATATGCTTGCGGATGATTTGGCATCAGCGTGGTTTCAACCACCGGGCCATTGGCAAATCGCTCCAGAAATGGCCCGATCCCGTAAAGCGCCAGACAGTTCTCAATGGAAACCACATCGGCCGACAAACTGGTGCGTTCGCGATGATTCACGGTACGCAATACCTGCGCCGTCAGGAGCGGGTCGCGCAGCACGATGTCAACCAGGTCGGGCAAGCGCACACGATCCGGTCGCCGCAACATGGGAAGCAATTGGTCTTTGCTGGTTTGCAGCATCGGGAGCGGCCGATTGGTCCACTCGGCGATCCAGGCAGCAAAAGTTGGAGCTATGTTGATTGCCATATCAGAAGTTTGCTGTTTTTCCAGTCGCCAATATCGATCGTCTTGTCCGGCGCAACGCCGGGAATTGCAAAACTGTTGCTGATGAAGCGGCTGCCCGGCCCACACTCCGCCCGCACCTTTTGCCAAAGCTCGGGCATGGGCTCGGGTGACAGGTAAGCATAGACTACGTCGAACCCGGCCAGGTCTACGTTGAACACATTGCCGCGACGCCAATCGATGCCGGCACCCAGCCGTAGTCGGCCTATCAGCCACGGCATCAGAGCCACTTCCACCCCGGTGAGCTGCACATCGGGCCGGTTCTTGCTTAACCACGCCAGCACTGTCCCCGTGCCCGCGCCGAGATCAATCAGTTTTGCATTGGCGGGGATTTCGGCATTCAGCAACGCCAAGGTACGTTGATTACTCAGGTATAGCGGAACCCGGCTGCGTATGGCGCCCGCAGAAAAAAGAAACAACAGTACAAAACCGCCTAGCCACACCGAGGAATCAATATGCAAAGTTAGCGCAAAGCCCACCGCCAGCGGGAAAGTCAGATGAAACAGACACCACCAGCGGCCATCCTGCCAGAACCAGGCAACAAAACCCGCCAAAGCGCCACCACCGGCCAAAACCAGCCAGAGCGGACATGCAGGCCATTGGCCATGAGCGACAACGACAAACAGTGCGGCCAGGCATTGCAACAATACAAAGCGGATCGGCTGCGCCATTATTTGATGTGTGTAGCGACTTCAGATGCAGGCAGCGCCGCCGCCTCTTTATCCAGCCCGGCTTGCTGACGAATCTCGGTTTCGGCGTCTTTGTTGAGCACCACAATGCTGATGCGGCGATTTACCGGCGCGGAAACATTGCCGGTATCCAGCGGCACCTGATCGGCAAATCCGTTAACGCGCAAGATTTTTCCGGTAGCCAGACCGGAGCCATCAATCAATTCCCGTCGCGAGGCATTGGCCCGGTCTGACGATAACTCCCAGTTGGAGTAACCGCGCTGGCCGCTAGCGAACTGCGCGGAATCGGTATGCCCGGAGAGCGAGAGCGAGTTGGGGACATCGTTCAGCAGTTTGCCAATCTCATCCAGAATGTCTTTGGCATAGGGTTCAAGCTCACTACTGCCGGATTTGAACATGGGCCGATTTTGCGCGTCGACGATCTGGATGCGCAGGCCGTCAGCCACCATATCAAGGCGCAACTGGTTGCGATATTGCGCCAGTTTGCTGTTGGTTTTGGCTTTGTCGTCCATTAACGACTCGACCTTTTTCTTCAGCTCGGACAAACGATGTTTGTCTTTAACCGATTCGGCATCGGGAATGGAGCCTTTGCGCAACTGGCCGGTTTGCTGAGTCAAATCCCGACCACCGCCCTTGATCAATGAGTCGGCATCGCCCGCACCTTCGCCGCCACGGCGAGCGATTTTCATCGGATTGGAGAAATAATCCGCGATGCCTTTGAGGTTGCCTTTCGAGACGGAGCCCAGCAGCCACATTAACAAAAAGAACGCCATCATGGCGGTCATAAAATCGGCGTAGGCAATTTTCCAGGCGCCACCATGATGCCCGTGGCCGCCTTTCTTGATGCGCTTGACGACTATGGGGCGTTGGGAATCATCGCTCATTGCTATTTACCTTGTTTGGCCGAGCACGAATCATCGGCCGACATCATGGAGATTTGCTGTCAAGGTCGGGTTACTTGCCCTTGGTGCTTTTCACGAAGTCTTCAAGTTCTTTGAAACTTGGGCGTTCGGTGCTTTCAACGGCTTTGCGGCCAAACTCTACCGCCACTTGCGGGGCGTAGCCATTCAGACTGGCCAGCAGGGTGACCTTGATCGCATTGAAGGCTTGGGTGGCCGCAGCCGCGCGCGATTCCAGTACTGACGCAATCGGTCCGACAAAGCCATATGCCAGCAAGATACCCATAAAGGTACCGACCAGAGCTGCGCCGATCAGCTTGCCCAACTCGGATGGTGGCAAATGCAGCGAACCCATGGTGTGCACCACACCCATCACTGCCGCGACGATACCGAAAGCGGGCAAGCCATCTGCCAGTTTGGCAATAACGGTGGCTGGAACTTCTGCTTCATGGTGATGGGTGTCGATTTCCACGTCCATCAGGTTTTCGATTTCAAAGGCGTTGAGGTTACCGCCCACCATGAGCCGCAAATAGTCGGTCATGAATTCGATTAAATGGTGATCAGCCGCCACCTTGGGATATTTACTGAAGACCGCACTGCTATGCGGGTCATCGACGTCGGCCTCGATCGACATCAGGCCTTCTTTGCGAATTTTGGTGAGGACTTCAAATTGCAGCGCAAACAAATCCATGTAAAAGGCTTTGTTGTACGGAGAACCCTTGAAGATAGACGGCGCAGCTTTAAGAAAGGCTTTGATTGGTTTGCCACCATAACCCACGATGAGCGCGCCAATGCCGCCGCCAAAAATAATGACGATTTCAGTTGGTTGCCACAACACCATCAACTCGCCGCCATGGGCAGCAAAGGCGCCAAAAATACAGGCGACCATGAAGATATAACCGATGATGACAAACATGCGCCGCGAATTCCCGTGTGACAACTCTGTTATTGAAGGGAGTATCACTCTCCCGCCCCACTCCCATGAATTATGAGGTGGAGCCTTTATGTTGCGGCGTAAGGGTTTAACCCCTTAAATACCCATTCTGGATACGCCTCCCGTTTCGCAGTTTAGTTGCAGTGCGATGGGCCGACAACCGGGATTCAATCCCAGAGCGACATTTGTGCGACTGCGACACGAACCGGGCCGAAACTCAACCGATGTATCGGACACGGCCCCAAGCGTTTGAGCGCGTCCAGATGAGCGGCGGTGGGATAACCTTTGTGTTTGGCAAAGCCATAGCCTGGCCACTGCGCATCATGCTCGGTAATCTCGCGATCACGCGCCACCTTGGCCAGGATGGATGCCGCTGAAATACACGGGTGAATGGCATCACCACCCACCACGGTTTCTGCCTGACAGATGATTTTGGGTGCGCGATTGCCGTCAATCAGTGCCTTTTCTGGCGCGATATGCAACCCGGCAACAGCACGTTGCATGGCCAGCATGGTGGCTTGCAGGATGTTGATCTGATCAATCTCGGCGTGCGTGGCAAAAGCAATTGACCATGACACTGCACGCTCCTGAATGAGCGGAAACAAACGTTCGCGCTGTGCTTCACTCAATTTCTTGGAGTCGTTCAAACCCACCAGGCCGTGATCATCCGGCAAGATCACCGCGGCGGCATACACTGAACCCGCCAGCGGCCCGCGCCCCGCTTCATCCACTCCACAAATCAACGTGCTCACGCGCGGCGCCTCAGTAAACCCAGAATGGCTTCGGCGGCGCGCTCGGCAGCACCACACTGCAATTGCTGGTGAAAACTGGTGAAACAATCGGCCAGTTGCGCGCCAAAACGTTTGTCATCGACCATATTGGTGACTGCCTGAACCAGGTTTTCCACGGTTGCATCATGCTGCAACAACTCTGGCACCACAAACCCGCCAGCCAGCGCGTTGGGCAGGCTTACGTACGGGGTTTTGATCTTTTTCTTGACCATGCGATAGGTCATGCCGCTGAGCTTGTAAGTAACCACCAGCGGGCGCTTGGCCAGCATGGCTTCAAGTGCGGCGGTGCCCGACGCCACGATAATGGCATCGGATGCCAGCATGGCATCGTGCGCGTGGCCGAACATCAAGCGGAACGGCAGTTCTTGTGCACCCAGCTTCCACATTTGCGTTTCGAACATGTCGCGGGTTTCACGCGTAATGAAGGGCACCAGGAAAACCGCAGCCGGATAACGCTCGGCTAATTGTTTGGCCGTTTCGATAAACAACTCGGCATGCAGTTGCAGTTCGCTCTGGCGGCTACCGGGCAGCATGGCAAACACCAGCGCGCTATCGGGTACGCCAAGGATTTCCCGGAACATGGCGCGATTGGGTTCCAGCGGAAACATATCCGCCAGCGGATGGCCAACGTAAGTCGCCGGTATCCCGGCCTGCCGGTATAGCGGCACTTCAAACGGGAACAACAACAGGACGTGCGAAACAGCCTTGGCAATTTTCTTCAGGCGCTCGCTACGCCAAGCCCAAATGGACGGACTGACATAGTGCACTGCCGGAATCCCCGCCGCCTTGGCCGCGCCTTCCAGCCCCAGATTGAAGTCCGGGGCATCGATCCCGATCAGCAGATCAGGCTTTTCGCGCAGGATGGCTTTTTTGAGTTCGCGACGGATGCGCAACAGCGCTGGCAAGTGACGAATCACTTCCGTGTAGCCGCGCACCGCGAGCTTTTCCATGGGCACCACCGAATGGGCGCCGAGCGCTTTCATTTTGGGGCCGGCAATACCGCTGAATTGAGCGTCCGGCAAATGCCGTTTTAACGCCTCAATCAACTCTGCACCGAGTAAATCCCCGGACGCTTCGCCCGCAACAATCGCGATGCGTGGTCCCTTGCCTGCTTGGCTAAAGAGTCGATCAATCATCGGCTCGTCTGATTTTCGTTGGTTATTCGGATATGCAGCTTCAGGTTTAAAAGGTGCATGTAATTAGCGAATGATGCCGCGCTCGCTGGCCTTTACAAACTCGGCAAAGCGGGCGATTTCGGGTGACGTTTCGGCCAGTGCGGCAAGTTGGGTCAACGCGTCTTCAAGCGGCAAGCTCTGGCGATACAGCACGCGGTAAGCTTTTTTGAGCTGCGCAATTTGCTCGGACGTAAAGCCGTGGCGGCGCATGCCTTCACTATGCACACCTGCTGGTTTGGCCCGATTGCCAGCTGTTACTACGAACGGCGGCACATCTTGCGAAATGGCGGCAGTAAAGGCGGACATTGCATGGGCACCGATCCGGCAGAACTGGTGGACCGTGGTAAAGCCACCCAGAAAGGCAAAATCACCTACATGCACATGTCCGGCGAGGGTGACGTTATTGGCAAAAATGGTGTTGCTGCCAATGCGGCAGTCATGCGCGATATGTACGTACGCCATGATCCAGTTATTGTCGCCCAGGCTGGTGATGCCTTCGTCCTGGGCGGTGCCGGTGGAAACGGTCACGTTCTGGAAAAAGGTATTGCCATTGCCAATGACCAGCTGCGTCGGCTCACCCTTGTACTTCTTGTCTTGCGGTTCACAACCTATGCTGCCAAACGAGTGGAAGCGATTGCGTTCACCAATAGTGGTTACGCCGGAAATGACAACATGCGCCTCGACGACTGTGTCGGCACCCAGCGTCACATCCGGACCGATCACTGTGTACGGCCCGACGGTAACGCTCTCATGCAGTTTTGCTTTGGGGTCAACCACAGCTGTCGGATGGATGTTCGCCATATCCGTCGATCCTGAAAAAGTCTGGCGGGCATCGCGCCCGCCTGTTCAAACCAATTCGTCACATTGCGGGCCGTGGCTTACACGGCCCCTGCGCAAACTCAAACCGTCTTCTTGACCTGCCGTTCGGCACACATCAAGTCAGCTTCTGCAGCCAGTTCTTCACCCACAAATGCCTTGGCCTTGTATTTGAAGATGCCACGTTTTTGCGCAACGATCTCAACACACAAAGTCAGCTGATCGCCTGGCAATACCTGGCGTTTGAAGCGGGCGTTATCAATCCCGGCAAAGAAATAAAGCGTATCGCCGTCCGGCATTTTGCCTTCGGACTTGAACGACAACACACCCGCGGCTTGTGCCAGCGCTTCCATGATCAATACACCGGGCATAACCGGGTATTGCGGAAAATGGCCCTGAAAAAAAGGCTCATTGATCGTTACGTTCTTGATCGCCTTGATCGATTTACCCACTTCCAGTTCGATGACCCGATCAATCAGCAAAAACGGGTAACGATGTGGCAGATACTTGACGATATCGATGATATCCATCGTCTCGCTCATTATTCCTCCTGCGAGCCAGCAGCCTTGAGCGCTGCGACTTGTTTTTCGAGTTGTTTGACCTTGTCGCTCAATGCATCAAGGTGCCGCAAATGCGCGGCGTTTTTCAACCATTGTTCGTGCGTCTGCATGGGGTATGAACCAGCATAGACGCCTGCTAGACGGATGGTTTTTGCAACCAGCGTGCCGCCAAGAATCGTGACACCGTCACAGATATCCAGATGGCCGCTAATCATGGCCGCGCCGCCAATCTGGCACCGCGCGCCAATACGGGTAGAGCCCGCAATCCCCACACAAGCCGCAATGGCTGTGTGCTCGCCCACGTGGCAGTTATGGGCGATTTGAATCAAGTTGTCGATGCGTGCGCCACCCGCAATCACGGTATCTTCCAGCGCGCCCCGATCGACGGTGGTATTGGAGCCGATTTCTACATCATCACCAATAATGACTCGACCAAGCTGCGGGATTTTTTCCCAATGATCGCCCGCCCAGGCGTTGCCGAAGCCGTCGCCCCCGACAATTGCACCAGGATGAAGAATGACTCGTTCACCGATCACACAGTCGGCCATCAGGCAGGCTTGCGGAAAAATCCGGCTACCTGCACCCACCTGGGCGCGGTCGCCAACAAAAGCCTGCGCCATGATGACGGCATCAGCGCCAACGACTGCGCCCGCCCCCACCACTGCACCTGCCCCAACTTCTGCCGAAGCGTCGATCACCGCCGTACCATCAACCGAAGCGGCCGGATGAATGCCAGCGCGTACAGCCGGCGCCGGATGCAGCAATGCCGCAGCCCGCGCGTAATAGAGGTAAGGATTATCAGTAACGATGACCGGCGTGGTTACGCCCTCAGCATCTTGCGACTTGAGCAGCAACGCCCCGGCACTGCTCTCACTTAACAACGCCTTGAAACGGACATTGGCAAGAAAAGCCAGCGCATCGGATGTTGCGGTTTCCAACGGCGCAACCCGGCTCACTTCGGCATCGGGTCCGCGCAATTCTCCACCAAGCTTTTCGACTAACTGTGACAGACGCATATGAAAATCCGCTTACTTGTCCGACAACAGCTTGAGCACCTTGTCGGTAATGTCAATCCGCGGGCTGCGATAAGCGGCTTCCTGCAGGATCAGATCGTATTTGTCATTGCTGGCAATTTGCTGGATAGCGCTATTCACACGTTCCTGGATGCCCGCAAGCTCTTCATTGCGCCGTGAATTCAGATCTTCGTTGAGCTCGCGTTGCATGCGCTGGTAATCCAGGTTCAGCTTGACCAGTTGCCGCTCTTTATCCTTGCGATCGGCATCGGCCAAGCCACCTTTATCCAGCAAACCTTGCAGTGCCTTGCCTTGATCAGCCAGCTTTTGTACATCGGCGCGACGTCCTTCGAACTCCTTCTCCAGACGTTTGGCGGCGCGAACGGCAGGTGCAGATTCACGCAAGATGCGGTCTGTATCGACAAAACCGATCTTCAATGCAGGATCTGCGGCCCACGCCGAAGCGCACACCATGGCAAAACAGAGATAAAACCCAATCAGTCGCGCGATTTTCATGCTCTAACCTCGTTGAAGCCCTGAATCAGAAAATATTGCCAATCTGGAACTGGAACGACTCGGTCTTATCCGATTCGTCTTTGCGCAGTGGTTTAGCCAACGAGAACTTCAGCGGGCCAATCGGTGATACCCATGAGAACGAAGCGCCAGTGGAATAACGCATTGTTCCGGAAGGCACGCTATCGGTTGGACCCTTGACGATACCGGAATCGAAGAACAACGAAAGACGGGTGGTCTTGTCGTTCTTCATGCCAGGCATCGGGAAGAAGTATTCAAAGCTGCTGGTCAGCATGCGATTACCGCCCATGCCGTCACCGTTTTCATCCTTCGGACCAATCGTACCGTAGGCGAAGCCACGTACCGAGTTCACGCCACCGGCGTAGTAGTTCTTGTAGAACGGATAAATCGTACCGCCGTAACTGCCGCCATAACCACCCTGTAGATTCCATTCCAGCGCCATACCTTGATCACCGAAAGGGATCCAGTATTGGCTGGTAGCCCCCAGTCGATAGTATTTCAGGTCAGATGACGGAATTGCCGCTTCAGCTGAGGTAGTGAAGTACCAGCCCGTGGTTGGATAGGATGCGCTGTCTCGCGTATCGCGACCAAACTTGGTGTTGACGCTGACCGTATTAGTCTTGTCGCCGTACTGGTTCACAAAGTCGTTAATGTACTTTGGCGTATTAGTATTGGTAACAATGGATAGGTCATCAAACGCCAGTCCCATACCCACCGAGTTGTTTTCAGTAACCGGCAAGCCAAAATTGAGCGCAGCGCCATAACCGCTGGTGGTGTAGTTACCCAGACTGTTATAGGAAGGATCGGTGTCGCGCTTGTAGAAGTTCCAGCCCATCGAAATGCCGTCAACAGTGGCATATGGGTCGCTCAAACCCAGCGAGTACACCCGTTGCGATGAGCTGTTATTGAACTCGGCCGAGAACTGTTTACCGCTCCCCAGGAAGTTGGTCTGGGAAACCGAAGCAATAATCACCACGCCTTCAGATTGGCCATAACCCGCGCCAATATTGAACTGACCGGTTTTCTTCTCGGTAACCTTGACGTTCATGTCCACCTGATCCGGGGATTCCGGCACTGGCGGCGTATCAATGGCCACTTCCTGGAAGTAATCCAGTTGGTTCAGACGTTGTTTGGAGCGATCGATCTTGGAAGCGTCATACGGTGCGGATTCCAGCTGACGCAACTCACGGCGCACTACTTCGTCGCGCGTCGTGGTGTTACCGATGACGTTGATGTTGCGCACGTAAACCTTGCGGCCCGGATCAACGTAGAAGGTAAACGCAACCGTATGGTTAACCTTGTCGACTTCCGGTACGGCATTGACGTTGGCAAAAGCGTAGCCATCATTACCCAGCTTGGCCGACATGGCTGCCGTTGCCTTGTTGAGCTTGGCACGGGAGAAAATCTCGCCCGGCTTGATGTTGGCCATTTTTTCCAGCTCAGCCTGTGGCAGCGTGCTTTCACCGGCAAACTTGACGTCGGTGATTTTGTATTGCGGACCTTCGCTCAGGTTGACTGTCAGGAAGACGCTTTCTTTGTCTTCAGCAATGGCAACCTGTGTCGAATCAATATTGAACTCAAGATAACCACGATCCATGTAGTAGGAACGCAGCTTTTCCAGATCAGCCGTCATTTTCTGACGTGAATACTGATCGTCCTTGGTGTACCACGTCATCCAGTTGGGCGTGGTCATGCTCATTTCTTTCAGCAGATCGCTTTCTTTGTAGACGTGCGTGCCCACAAGGTTGATCTGCTGGATCAGCGCAGTCGCGCCTTCGGAAATATCAAACTGAATGCCAACCCGATTGCGTTCCAGCCGGGTGAGCGAGGTCTTGATCTGAACCGAGTACCGACCGCGTGAGTAGTACTGTTGCTTCAGTTCCTGTACGCCAGCATCCAGTACACCCTGATCAAAAATTCGCCCTTCCGAGAAATTCTGGCTCTTGAGCGCGGTCTTGATCTGGTCTTTTTCCATCAACTTGGCACCGTTGATGTTGATCTGCGCGATGGTTGGACGCTCATCTACGGTGACGATCAGTACGTCACCATTGCGTTCCAGACGGACATCGTTAAAAAAGCCAGTTGCGTACAGGGCCTTGATCGCCTGCTGCGCTTTGTCGTCGTCGAGGCTTTCGCCCACTTTGACAGGCAGATAGTTGAATACGGTGCCGGCGTCAGTACGCTGGAGCCCTTCCACACGGATATCCTTGACCACAAATGTATCGATGGCCCAAACAGGAAGTGCACCGAGGGACAAGGCTGCGCCAAGCAACAAGGAAAGCGGTTTTAATTTCATTGTGTCGGATCGGAAACTGGCGGGATTCAGCCAGATATGAGTCGGAAGAAATCGTTATATAGCGCGAGCGCCATTAACCCGGCAAGAAACGCAAGGCCTAACCGCATGCCGAACGCTTGTACACGCTCCGGGACCGGACGTCCGGTCACCAGTTCGGCGGTATGATACATCAAATGCCCTCCGTCCAGCAGCGGCACGGGTAGCAGGTTAAGCACGGCAAGGCTAAGGCTGATCAATGCGAGCGTGCTGATGAACGGCTCAAGCCCCATTTGTGCACTGCGTCCGGCAACGGTAGCGAGCGTCACCGGGCCGCCAATCTGGCTGGTTGAGACTTGCCCGGTCAACATGCGACCAAACATGCGCAAGGTAAAGCCAACGGTACCCCAAGCCTTGTTCCAGGATGCCGCCATCGCATCCAGCGGGCCGTAGCGCAACTGCATTTGCTGGGCATCCCAGCGTTGCGGGTCTAGCGTTGGCGCCAAACCCACCCGGCCGATGCGCTTGCCCTTTAACTCGAGTACATGCGGTGTGAGGGTCATCACCAAAGGAGCGCCTGCCCGGATCACCGTAAGCTGCAGTGGTTGATCGGGATGCTTTATCAGGGTTTGCTGCAGGGTGGTCCAGCTATCCAGAGGCTTGCCATTGATTAGGGACAGTTTGTCTCCAGCGCGAATGCCAGCTTGCGCTGCAGCGCTGCCCGGCTCGACTTGCGAAACCACTGGAATGATCGGCAACGGAGAAATACCAAAGCGGTCGAGCAAATCAGCATCCACATTGCTGATGTCGGCCTTGACCGGATCGACCCGCACGGTTGCATCACCGCTGGCACCGCGTAAAACCATATCAAACGGTACGCCAGAGCTGGAGGCGTCAATCATTTGTCCGAGCAAATCATCCCATGACGCCACCGGCTCACCGGCCACCGAGTCAATACGATCACCCGCACGAATGCCCGCCAGTTGCGCCGGAGAACCGCTCACCACGTCGGCAACGACCGGCTTGAGGGTACTTACACCGCTGAGGAACAATATCCAGTAGAACAGCAGCGCCAGAATCAAATTGGCAGCAGGCCCGGCGACGGCGACGGCCATTTTTTTGAGGGGGTGCTGCTGATTGAATGATCGCGACAGATCAGCATCGTCCACCGGCGCTTCGCGCTCGTCTAGCATGCGCACATAGCCGCCCAACGGGATGGCTGCCAGTTGCCAGGTGGTGTCGCCGCGTTGCCAGGACAGCAGCTTCTTGCCGAAACCGATGGAAAAGGTCAACACCTTGATGCCGCAACGGCGCGCCACCCAGTAATGACCGTACTCATGCACGGTCACCAGAATGCCGAGAGTAACAATGAATGCCAGCAGCGAGATCAGTCCGTTCATGACTTCAGTTGTGCTCGGCCAGCCAGCGTTGCGCAGTCAAGCGAGCCACGGCGTCTGCTTGTTGCAGGGCTTCGAGCGAATCAGCACGGCAATCGCCTACGCAGCTTGCCAGGACATCCTCGATCAAGGCCGGAATGCCCATATAGCCCAACTGCCGATCAAGAAATGCCGCAACGGCGATCTCATTGGCGGCATTGAGCACGGCGGTGGCAGCGCCACCGGCACGTAACGCATCAAACGCCAGACGCAGGCACGGGGTCCGCACGAGATCGGGGGCTTCGAAATCCAGCCGTCCCACACTGAAAAGATCCAGCGACTTCACGCCCGAGGCAACTCGCTGTGGATATGCCATGCCATACGCAATGGGCGTGCGCATGTCCGGCGCACCCATTTGTGCCAGCACTGAGCCGTCAGCGTATTCCACCATCGAATGCACGATGCTTTGCGGATGCACGACCACGGTAATTTCATCGGCCGCAGCATTGAACAACCAATGCGCCTCGATCACCTCAAGGCCTTTGTTCATCATGGTGGCCGAATCAACCGAAATCTTGCGGCCCATCGACCAGTTAGGATGCTTGACTGCTTCTTCCGGCGTGACATTGATCAGTGTTTCTGGTGCACGGGTGCGGAATGGCCCGCCTGAAGCAGTCAACAGAATGCGTTTGACGCCCGCTTCGGCCAGCGACCCACGATATGGGTGTTCGCGGTGCGCGCGAGGTAGAACCTGAAAAATCGCGTTATGTTCACTGTCGATGGGCAGCAACTCAGCGCCACTGGCAGTGACCGCATCCATAAACAGTTTGCCAGCCAGTACCAGCGTTTCTTTGTTGGCCAACAACACGCGTTTGCCCGCACGGGCGGCGGCGAGTGTCGGTCGCATGCCGGCGGCACCAACGATGGCGGCCATTACGGTACAAACTTCCGGCGCGGTGGAGACTTGCTCGAGCGCCTGTTCCCCGCATAGCACTTGGGTTTCACTGCCATGGGCTCGCAACAAGGCGCTCAGCGCTGTGGCAGCAGCGTCATCCAGCACCACCGCGTAACGCGGGGAAAATTGCTGGCACTGCTGGGCGAGACGCTCCAGCTGGGTAGCCCCGGTCAGGGCAAAGACACGATAAAGATCAGGATGTCGGGCAACGACATCGAGTGTGCTAACACCAATGCTGCCGGTAGAGCCCAGCACGGTAAGCGTTCGGATTGCGGTCATGGATGCTGCCCGTAGTTACGACGTTAAAACAAATGCGATGCCACCAAAACACGGATTACGCTTGAATCAGCCACACCCAGATCAGCGCAGCAACTGGCAGCAGGGCGATCAGACTATCCACCCGATCCAGCACGCCGCCATGACCTGGCAGCAACTGGCTGCTATCTTTGATTCCGGCCTGGCGCTTGAACAGGGACTCCATCAGATCACCAACGATTGACACTACGGTGAGGCACCAGCCCGTCAGCAGCATTTTCCACCAGACGATGCCGGAGAAATGCGCCATAACCAGTACGTAGATACCCACAGCGATCATCGCGCCGACCGCCCCCTCCCAGGTTTTGCCTGGGCTGATTGCGGGAGCCAATTTGTGCTTGCCAAAAGCCTTGCCGGAAAAATACGCGGCCGTATCAGCAACCCACGCCACCACCATCACCGCCAGCAAGCCCGACGCTCCAGCCTGCGCCCGTAACGCCACAAGTGCAATGCCCGCAGCCACGAGCAAGAGGATGCCAGGCAGACTACCTTTCAGCGCGGTGTTCTGTAGTGTCCAGCGATAACGCAGCCACAACGGAGCGATGATCACCCAAAACAGGGACGATGCGGCCAGCACCGGCCACACCCAAGGCTGGCGAAATACAAAAAACTGCCCGGGCGACAGTAGCACGACCAGAACGCCCACCACCAATCCGAGCGCAATCCGCCCCAGTCGATTAAACCGGCACAGACCGCCCCACTCCCACGCACCTAGCGCGGTCACGCCAGCGGCAAACAGGACCCAGCCGGAATGCGGCAATAAAAACAGCGCAGCAAGGACCAGCGGTATCAATACCAGAGCAGTCAGAACACGAGTGATCAGCATTTCAGGAAGCCGCGCTTTGTGGATGTAATTGTTCGCTGATGCGACCAAAGCGACGTTCACGCCCCTGGAACCAAGTGACCGCAGCGGCCAGCGCGTCATGGTCGAAGTCGGGCCAGAGCATGTCGGTGAAATAAAGCTCGGCGTAGGCCAGTTGCCACAGCAAGAAATTGCTGATGCGCCGCTCGCCACCAGTACGGATGAAGAGATCCGGCTCGGGTGCGTAAGCCATGGCTAAATGCGGCGCCAGGTCGGCTTCGTCAAAACCGTTGGTGGCCAGCTCGGGGCGAGCCTTAAGCATGGCCTGAGTGGCCTGGATGACATCCCAGCGGCCGCCATAATCAGCAGCAATGGACAGTGTTACGCCAGTATTGTTTGCAGTACGTGACTCGGCCGATTCAATCCACTGCACCAGTTCCGGTGCGAAATGGCTGCGATCGCCAATAATCTTGAGACGGATGCCGTTTTCATGCATGCGGTCGACTTCAGACTGCAGCACTCGCAGGAACAGCCCCATCAGAAAAGAGACTTCGTCAGCGGGCCGGCGCCAGTTTTCACTGCTAAAGGCAAAAACCGTCAGATATTTCACACCCAGCGTGTCGCACGCTTTAACGGCTTGTCGCAGAGCTTCAACGCCCTTTTTGTGACCAAACACGCGAGGCATCAGCCGCTGTTTGGCCCAGCGCCCGTTGCCGTCCATGATGATTGCAACGTGGCAGGGAGTGCCGGATGCTTGATCCGGCGTATCCAGCGTGGAACTACGAAAAATACTCACCCGTCACTCCTGCAGTTACTACTTACGACCCACGCCATTGTCTGACTGCGCTTAAAACTTAAACAGTCAGCAATTCTTTTTCTTTTTCTGCCAATGCCTTGTCGATCTCGGCAATGAACTTGTCTGTCAATTTCTGCACTTCATCCTGACCACGACGCTCTTCATCTTCTGAAATTTCTTTGTCTTTCAGCAGGTTCTTGAGGTCGTTATTGGCATCGCGACGAATATTGCGGGTCGATACGCGGGCGCCTTCGGCCTCGGTACGCACCACTTTAATCAGATCGCGGCGACGCTCTTCGGTCAGCATGGGCATTGGCACGCGAATCTGGTCGCCATTGGTGGCTGGATTCAGACCCAGGTCGGAATCACGAATCGCCTTTTCCACCTTGGAAATCATGGTCTTTTCGTAAGGCTGAACGGAGATGGTACGGGCGTCCGCCAAAGAAACGTTGGCAACCTGGTTCACTGGCACTGGCGAGCCGTAGTAATCAACCTGGATATGGTCCAGCAGACCGGTATGCGCACGACCGGTACGCACTTTCATCAGATCTGTTTTCAACGTTTCCAGAGTCTTGTTCATTCTGGTTTCAGTTTCTTTTTTTAGCTCGGCGATCATGATTGCAACCTCGTTAAATCAAAAGCCGGCCGCGTAAGAACCGCAGCCGGCAAAATAGCAATGGGCCTGGCCCGGAATAACTTAGCAGTGTACCAGCGTACCTTCGTCTTCCCCAAGTACCACACGCTTGAGAGCGCCAGCCTTGAAGATACTGAAGACGTTGATATTCATTTTCTGGTCACGACAGAGGGCAAAAGCAGTGGCGTCCATCACCTTCAGATTGCGGCCGATCGCCTCATCAAAGGTCACGGACTGGTAGCGCACTGCATCCGGATTCTTTTTAGGATCATCGGTATACACGCCATCCACCTTGGTGGCCTTGAGTACAATATCCGCGCCCACTTCCATGCCGCGCAGTGCGGCGGCGGTGTCTGTAGTAAAGAATGGGTTACCGGTACCGGCACCAAAAATTACCACTTTGTTTTCTTCCAGATAGCGAATGGCTTTACCGCGAATGTAGGGTTCGGCGACTTGCTGGATGGTCAGCGCCGATTGCACGCGACTGACGATGCCTGCGTGGCGCATGGCATCTTGCAGAGCCAGGGCATTCATGACCGTTGCCAGCATCCCCATGTAGTCCGCAGTGGCGCG
This sequence comes from Silvimonas sp., assembly GCF_031291215.1. Taxonomy (NCBI): domain Bacteria; kingdom Pseudomonadati; phylum Pseudomonadota; class Betaproteobacteria; order Neisseriales; family Chitinibacteraceae; genus Silvimonas; species Silvimonas sp. The sequence continues at coordinate 334,702 of NZ_JARLJK010000136.1, read as the reverse complement.
ATCCATGCCTGCTGCTGCCGGTGCCACGCCGCGAAAGATGTTGCCGCCGCCGATCACGATCGCCACCTGGACGCCCAGATCAACCACCGCCTTGATTTCATTGACGATGCGCTCGATGGTGATGCGATTGATACCGTAGCTATCCTCACCCATCAGGGCTTCACCGGACAGTTTCACCAGGATGCGTTTGTATTTGGGTTCGGGGCTCATTCGGGTTCCTTTTATTGATCGAGCTGGGAGGAGTGGGATGGGCTGGCTCGTGACCAGCCGGAGTATGCACTTTGCGATGTTGTTCGAACATGGCGAAGCACACACCGGGCGAACAAACGCCGCGCGTCGCCGCGCGGCGTTGTTGCGTGATGCTTATCCTGAAGGATAGTCAATTGCATCGCGATTGCCCGTTGATTGCATGTGCAAAATTTATAGCACATGACAATCAAGGAGCGGTCGAAAATCAGACCTTCGCAGCAGCTGCAACTTCTGCAGCGTAATCAACAACCTTCTTCTCAATGCCCTCGCCCACCACGAACATGGTGAACGCATCAACTTTGGCACCCTTCTCGGCCAGCAGTTTTTCAACGGTCTGGTCAGGGTTCTTCACGAAAGGCTGACCCAGCAGGGTGACTTCAGCCAGGTACTTGTTGATACGGCCGTCAACCATCTTCTCGACGATGTCGGCAGGCTTGCCCGATTCAGCCGCTTGTGCGGAGAAAATCTTGCGTTCGGATTCCAGCAGCTCTGCGGAAACCTGGTCTTTCGACACGCAAATCGGCTTGCTTGCAGCGATATGCATGGCGATGTCTTTACCCAGTTGTTCGTCGCCACCTTGCAGTGCCAATAGAACACCAATCTTGGAGCCGTGCAGGTAAGCAGCCAGTTCGCCGGTAGTTTCGTAACGCACCGAACGACGCAGGGTGATGTTTTCTGCCAGCTTGGAGATCACAGCCTTGCGATGTTCTTCAACAGTCTGGCCATCCACCACAACCGAAGCCAGCGCTTCGATATCGGTCACGTTCGATTCAGCAACTGCCTTCACAGCCACGGCAGCAAATGCCAGGAAGTTGGCATCTTTGCCCACGAAGTCAGTTTCACAGTTCACTTCGAGCAGCGCGCCGTGCTTCTTGTCGCCGGAGATAAACACAGCAACAGTACCTTCAGCGGCGGTACGACCAGCCAGCTTGGAAGCCTTGTTGCCGGACTTGATGCGCAGCGCTTCTTCAGCAGCCTTGATGTCGCCAGCAGCCTCAACCAGCGCCTTCTTGCATTCCATCATGCCCATGCCAGTCAGTTCGCGCAGTTCGCCAACCAGTTTTGCGGTGATTTCCGCCATAGTGATTCTCCTGAATCTCGATTGTGTTTGGATACTTGCGAAAAAGGGGCGCCAGGCCCCTTTTTCATGCAGATTCTAGCTGGGCTGAATTACGCTTGCGCTTCAGCAGCCGCTTCCACAACTTCTTGCACGGCCTGGTTACGACCTTCCAGCACTGCGTCAGCTACGCCACGAGCGTACAGACGGATAGCGCGGGAGGAGTCATCGTTACCTGGAACGATGTAGTCGATGCCTTCCGGGTTGTTGTTGGTATCAACGATACCGATAACAGGGATACCCAGTTTCTGGGCTTCAACAATCGCACCCTTTTGATAGCCGGTATCGATAACGAACAGTGCGTCTGGCAGACCCTTCATATCCTTGATGCCGCCCAGCGAGCGCTCGAGCTTTTCAACTTCGCGCTTGATGGTCAGGATTTCTTTCTTGCCGTAGCCACTGTTTTCGTCGGCCAGGATGGCAGTCATTTCTTCCAGGCGTTTGATGGACTGCTTGACGGTCTTGAAGTTCGTCAGCATACCGCCCAGCCAGCGGTGATCGACAAACGGCATACCGGCGCGTTGTGCTTCTTCAGCCAGGATTTCGCGGGCTTGGCGCTTGGTACCAACAAACAGGACAGTGCCCTTGTTAGCCGACAGGCGACGCACGTACTTCAGCGCATCTTCAAACAGCGGCAGGGTCTTTTCCAGGTTGATAATGTGAATCTTGTTGCGTGCACCAAAAATGTATTGGCCCATCTTTGGGTGCCAGTAACGTGTTTGGTGGCCGAAGTGGACGCCGGCTTCGAGCATTTGACGCATGCTGATAGACATAAAATAAAACTCCGATAAGGGTTATGGCCTACCGTCCGCGCTGCACGCTCACCAGATCGAAATATCTTTCAAATCGCAGTGGCGCACCCTTAATGGCGGACCGGGAAGATTTCCGCAAAGCGCGGAACGCAAGATTATAGCCCAATTGTGACAGGCAACTCAAGCCACACTCAGCGCAAAAATAGCAGCGGCTTTACTCCCGGATCAAAACGCAGTGCAAGCCTGCGCTGGTACAGCAGCGCACAAGCTTTGCAGGCGCATCTGCGCATCGTCCTCAACGGCCTTGTCTGACATGGCTTTGCCTAGCCGCTTTTGCAGAAGCAGATCATCGGCCAGGTATTCGGACACCGCTATTTTGCGATCAATGGTCAAGGCCTGCTGCAAAGCCAGCCAGCCACCAGCGCTATCGGCGAGCTGGAGTTTCGACTCCGCCACCAGTCGCCAGGCATGCGCTTGCTCTGACTCGGGAATACCTTCCGGATGCGCGAGCACAGTCTGCGCCAGAGCCAGTGCCACTGCCGCATTCCCCTGGGTTAGCTGGATGCGTGCCTCCAGGTTGGTCAATTGCGCCACCAAGGCACATTGCCCGGCGCAAAGCGTTTGCGACTGCTTTAGATATGACACGGCCGCGCCGGTATCGGGCAGTGCGAGCAGTGCCAGTTGATAGGCCGCTTGCGTACGCTGCGCCTGACTAAACAAGGTTTGATCAAGCATGCCTGTCAGCGTATTGCGTGCCAGATTGCGCTGCCCGTGCATGGCGTAGGCATTGGCCAATCCAAGCCGTGCTTCGCCCTGCCCGCCCCAGTTATCCACCGATGAATATAAACGCAAGGCCAACTGCCAGTGGGCGATGGCGCTATCCCATTCGTGGCGCTGCATTCCTCGATTGGCGGCAACCACCTCGGCCCGCGCTTGCGCCAGCGCAATCGGCGCAGAGGCGACGGGACTGGAGCCGCAACCGGCAACCAGCAATGCCAGTAACAAAGCCACATACCAATGAAAGCGAATCTTCATTGCGCACCCCCGCCCTGGCGGCTATCGGGAATGGGCGCCGAAGCCTGCGCCGCATCGATCCAGCGATTGAACGGCCAGCTGCGTGCGGCACCTTCGGTCAAATCATTGCCGGTTTGCACCAGATCGCCGGTGTCACGCACCAGGCCCGGCACCTGTGGCGCAACTTTGTCGACCATTTGGTGCGCGCTGGTTGCCAGCGCTGCAGCCTCGCTGGCGGTGGTGTTGGCATGTTCGAGAATACCCGGCAAGCGCGCCGCAACATCAGACGCGGCCCTGTCCGCCGTCTGCAATACCTGGTCAGCTCGTTGCGCGGCCTGTCTGGCATCGCTCAAAGTAGCGGGGAGGTCTTTGGCAGCCACTTGATCCAGATGAGCCAGCACCAGATCCAGCGATTTGCGTGTTTCGCGCAGTTCGGCACTGAACTGGTTCAGATTGGCTAGTGTGCCGCGCACGTCACCTTTGGGGTCATTCATGAATTCCAGCATCTCATGCACGGAATCGATCACGGGAATGGTTCTCTGGCGCAAATCCGCGGCAATCTCGGACAAACCCATGACCGGCGCGAAAATCAGTTTGCCGCCTTCCTCGATCGGAAGCGCAGTCGCGGTACCCCCGGCGATCTCGATAAAGTGGTCACCCAGAAAACCGTCCTGCTGCAGCAGCGCCACCGAGTCCGGTTTTACCCATTTGATATACCGGTTCTCAATCAGCAACTCCACGTCCACCTTGGCCTGGTCGTTCAGCGCCACCCGGTCCACGACGCCAATTTTGAAGCCCGACAGACGCACCTGCATGCCAGTGCTCATGCTATTGCCGCTCTCGGCCACAAAAGACAAACGGGTCTTGGGGGTGAAATAGCCCTGCCGAATCGCCAGCAGCACCACCAACGCCACAAAGCACAAAAAGCCAGCAGCAATAAACACCCCCACCCGCCAGCCCAGCCACTGGAAGCGCGCGTCGGTGTCTCTCAGATATTTTATGGGCATAGGCAATCGATTTCAGGTGCGGTTCTGGATGGAGGTTTCACGGTGGCACTCTTCAGGCGCCTCGCCGACAACATTTCATATACATATTTGCATGCAATCGCCAGGTGGCTGATGTTCGTGAGGCACCCCACTGTTATCCGGCAGGCTCATTGGCCACATTCGGCAAGACTTCAACCAGCCCACGCGCCAGGTCAGGTGAACCCACCCCCAGCACGATAACCGGCGCTACGTCGGCCAGTTCGTCAAACAGTTCGCGATACACACCGGGCGCGGAACGCACGATCCAGCCGTACCAGTCTTGATCCGTCAATAAAAAAGCGGGCTGCTGGACCATGGCTCGCACCAGCGCCAATTGGCGCTTATGCTCCCGATCAAGACTTGCTGGCAAAGCGCTGGCGGTTTTTTCCAGTTGCTCACCGTCAATTCCCAGCCGGGCAAAGGCTGCCACAAAACGTTGCTCCAGGTCTGCCAAAGGCGGTTGCTGATGATACCAGGCTGGCAACACCAGGTTTTCCCACACCCGCAAATTGCTGAGCAGCCCGCCGCTGCTTTCCAGCGCAGCGGCCGATCCTGGCTTGAGTTTGCGCAAGGCACTGGCGCATTCGTCAAAGCGCGTTTGCAATTGCTGTTCTTGACCTGTCACCAGCCAGTAACGCTGGCCCGGCTCCAGTGACAAAGCGAGTCCGTCAGACAGCTTCAGGAGATCCATAACGACCACATGAAATCGAGCACAAATACGGCGCTTAGTCCGCGCACAACAGATCGCGATGACGCTTTGGGGATATCCGTAACATAAGGCCCCACTCGCAGACCGACGTAACAGGCCAGCAAACTGGCAGCAGCGCCAAACAAGGCTGCCTTGGCCAGGCACGTCAGCACCTGCTCCAGACTCAACATGCGATCAAACTCGATCACCTGATAGGTAACATCGGCCCCGGCCCCGAGGACTGCCCCACCCAACTGGGCAGCAACGGCCAGATAAAACGACAGCCCAATGCACGCAATGGTCATGCCCAATACGCGTGGCACTATCAAATAAGCACCCAACGGAATGCCCATGCGATACAAACTGCGAATCTCTCCATGTACTTGCATGGTGGCCAGTTCACTCGCCACGGCCGAAGACGAACGCGCCACCAGGATAATCGCCGCCAGCAACGGACTGATCTCGCGAAAACCCAGCGAGGCCAGCAAGCGCAATGAGGATTCCTGACTTTGCCCGTATTGCCCGTGCAGCATCGCCACCACAATGCCACCCAGCGCAAAACCGATCAGCAAGATCAGAAATGCCGCCTCGTTACCGGTAAAGTAAATTTGTTTAAGCAGCACCCGTCTGACGGCGGCACGCTGCAAACCGGCTAGCGGCCTGAAAAGGGGCAAAAATACGCGTCGTAGCAGCATGCGATCCGGAGCAGATGCCCTTGAATATCATTAGCGAAGCAGCACTATAACCTGCATTGAAAGCCTGCAACAAAACTGCGTCAGACTCCGCCATTGCCGTGTATCACAGCTTATAGAGGCCGGACACTGGCGGCCGCGACCACATCTTGGCAAAACCGTGGGCAACCCCAATCTGCAAATCACGCTAATAGTCATTTTCGATTAGATCGACTGGATTCAATGAATTAAACTAACAACCAGTTTGCGGTCTTCACACAGGAAAATATCTCATGTCCACCAAACATTCCGGTCTGCTTATCCTTGGTTCCGGCCCGGCGGGTTACACCGCTGCCGTGTACGCGGCACGCGCCAACCTCAAGCCAGTGTTGATCACCGGCCTGGCGCAAGGCGGCCAACTGACCACCACCACCGACGTAGACAACTGGCCTGCTGATGCCGATGGCGTGCAAGGCCCGGAATTGATGGTGCGCTTTCAAAAGCATGCTGAGCGCTTTGGTACCGAAATCCTGTTTGACCACATCCACACCACGCATCTGCACGAAAAACCAATCCGTCTGGTCGGCGATGCCGGTGAATACACCTGCGACGCACTGATTATTGCTACTGGTGCTTCGGCGCAGTACATCGGACTGCCCAGTGAAGAAGCTTTTGCAGGCAAGGGTGTCTCTGCTTGTGCCACATGTGATGGTTTCTTCTATCGCGGCCAGAAGGTCGCGGTAGTCGGCGGCGGCAATACCGCTGTTGAAGAAGCACTGTACCTGGCCAACATTGCCAACCACGTCACCCTGATTCACCGTCGCGACACCTTCCGCGCCGAGAAGATTCTGGTTGATCATTTAATGGCCAAGGTTGCTGAAGGCAAGATTTCGCTGGAAGTGAACCAGACTCTGGATGAAGTGCTGGGTGATGCTTCCGGTGTGACTGGCGCTCGTCTGAAGTCGTCGATTGATGGCAGCACCAAAAACATGGAAGTCGCTGGCGTGTTTATTGCCATTGGCCACAAGCCCAATACCGACATCTTCAAGGGTCAACTGGAGATGGACAGCACCGGTTACCTGATCACCAAGGGTGGTCGTGACGGCGGCGCTACCGCAACCAGCGTGCCGGGCGTATTTGCTGCCGGCGACGTGCAAGATCATATCTACCGTCAGGCAGTGACCTCCGCTGCCAGCGGTTGCCAGGCCGCGCTGGATGCGGATCGTTACCTGGAAACTTTGCGCTAAACCCGGACGGCCGACCCGCTCTGTGGACAAGCCGCACCTTCGGGTGCGGTTTTTTTATGCTCGCCGCCCAACTGACGCCGCAGACGCTGCGCTGGTTGGTCCGGCCCCCGCAAAACTCAACAAATCTAGCGGCGCATGTTATGTTGCCGCCATCGAACCGCAATTATTTATTCATCATGAGTGCCGACCTGAAGCAGCGCCTGAAGCAAATCAAAAAGACGCTGGTTCAGCAAACTCAGGCTGCGCCCAAACCGGCGCCGATCATTCCGCCAGAACCCACCGATCACGAATTGTTTCTGGCCGCGACCCAAGGGGTGGTAAAGCTTTATCGACCGGCCCGTTTTGAATATCCGCGTGCCAAGCCCAGCCCCTGGCCAAGGCAGCACGAGAAGGATGAAGCGGCGGTCATGGCGGACGCCATGTCCGACCTGTGGCCATGGGATGAACTGGAAAGCGGCGAAGAGCTGCTGTTTATCCGGCCTGGCCTCAAGCTGGAGACCTTGCGCAAATTGCGGCGCGGCGAGTGGGTGGTGCAGGCGCAACTTGATCTGCATGGCATGAACAGTGATAGCGCCCGCCTGGCCGTGGCGGAGTTTCTCTTACATTGCCGTCGCACTAACAAACGCTGCGTGCGAATCATTCACGGCAAGGGTCTGGGTTCGGTCAATCGCGAACCGGTGCTTAAGCTCAAGCTGAAAAACTGGCTGGCGCAACGCGATGAAGTGCTTGGTTTTAGTCAGGCACGTGCGGTGGACGGTGGGTCCGGCGCCGTGCTGGTACTACTGAAAGGCTGGCGTGAAAAATAGTTTCTCGGCCACTGTTTCATTGTCTGCCAGCAAACGACCGTTACAGAGGCATAAGTCTGCCCTAAGCTGTGAGGCCTGCCATTCAGGTACAATGCCGCGTTTTGACGCTATGCTGATCAGATGACTGAATTCACCTCCAAGCCTTGGGCTCGCCTGTTGCTCGTGATTCTGCTTGCCGTTCTGTGGTTCGGTACGCTGGGTTACCGCAAAGTCATCAATCCGGATGAAGGCCGTTACTCCGAAATCGCGCGCGAGATGACTGTCTCTGGTGACTGGGTTACGCCGCGTCTGAATGGCATCAAGTATTTCGAGAAGCCCGCACTGCAATATTGGGCCACCGCCGCCAGCTTTGAAGTGTTGGGCGAGAGCGAATTCGCCGCCCGCATCTGGCCGGGGCTGACCGGCTTTCTGGGCATCCTGTTTACGTTTTATGTTTCCCGTCGCCTGTGGGGTGAGCGCACCGCCTGGTACGCCGCAGCCATGCTGGCCAGCTGCGCCTGGTGGCTGGGTAATGGGCACTTTCTGACGCTGGATATGGGCGTCAGCTATTTCATGACGTTAGGCATGGGCGCGTTTGTACTCGCCCAGCGTGACTCTGCCACCGCCAAAGAAACCCGCAACTGGATGCTCACCTGTTGGGCCGCCATGGGCCTGGCGATTCTGTCCAAGGGTTTGATCGGACTGGTGCTGCCCGGCGCCGTGCTGGTGTTGTATTCGATCATCCAGCGCGATGCCCGGATGTGGTTGAAGCTGCATATCGTCAAGGGTTTGCTGTTGATGTTGTTGATCACAGTGCCCTGGTTCTTTCTGGTGTCTCGCGCCAATTCGGAGTTCCTCTGGTTCTTCTTTGTGCATGAGCATTTCCAGCGTTTTACCACCACCGAGCACAACCGAGTCGGGCCATTGTGGTACTTCATCCCGATCCTGATCGCCGGGATGATTCCGTGGACCAGCTTTTTGCCGCAAGCATTGAAAACAGGTTGGCAGAAAGAAACTAGCCAGCGTTTTCAGACCAACCGTTTTCTACTGATCTGGGCCGTATTCATTTTTGCGTTTTTCTCCAAATCTGATTCCAAGCTGCCCTCTTACATCCTGCCGATTTTTCCGGCGTTGGCCATGCTGGCTGCACAAGTGCTGGACCGGGTTTCCGCCAAGGCATTGCGCTGGCATCTGGGCTGGCTGGTGATAGCCGGGATCGCGTTGATCATCGGCGCGCAGATTTTTGGCATGCACGGTAACTACCGCACGCCCGTTGCCATTAACCACGCGTATTCCTTGTGGCTTACCGCGGCTGGGGTGGTACTGACCGCTGCAGGTATTGCTGCCTGGGTCTTCGCCAGCAAAGGCTGTAAAAACGCGGCAATTGCCAGCGCCGTGATCGGCGGATTGATTGGCTGCCAGTTGCCAATGGTCGGACACGAGTCTTTCGCCGCTACCAATTCCAGCTATTACCTCGTGCAGGCCATGCAGCCACGCATTACGCCGCAAACAACGCTGTATTCGGTTGATTATTACGATCAGACGCTGCCGTTTTATCTGAAACGAACGCTGCAATTTGTGGATTACGTCGATGAATTCAAACTGGGTCAGACTTCCGAACCCGACAAACTGATCCATCTGGATGAATTCATGCGCCGCTGGCAAACCGATGCCGCGCCCATGGCCGTGATGGCCAAAGGTACCTATGACAAGCTGCAAAAGCTCGGCTTGCCCATGACTGTCGTAACCAGCGACCCGCGTCGCATTGTGATTGCCAAACCATGAAACCCCTTGAATTTCTGTTGATTCTGATTGGCGTGCTGCTCAATGCCGGCGCGCAACTGGCCCTTAAAGCCGGCGTACGCACCATTGGTCACTTTGAGTTTTCGCTCTCTAACGCTTTGCCGATAGGCTGGCAGCTGGGCACCAATCCGTACATCCTGACTGGCCTGAGTTGCTATGTAATCAGCGTGGTGGTGTGGATTCTGGCGCTGTCGCGGGTTGAGGTCAGCGTGGCCTACCCGATGCTGTCGATTGGTTATGTTGTCAACGCGCTGCTGGCTTGGCAGTTATTTGGTGAAGCGTTGAGTTCACAACGCGTCGCCGGCATTGGCATCATCATGGTTGGCGTTTTCCTGATTGCTCGGAGTTGATTGTTGCGATGACTGATTTTTTGCCGTTTACCCGCCCTTCCATTGACGAAGAAACCATTGCCGATGTAGCCAATGTGCTGCGCAGTGGCTGGATTACCAGCGGCCCCAAAGTGCAAGCACTGGAAGCCGGGTTGTCTGAATACTTTGGCGGCCGGCCGGTGCGCGTGGTCAATTCTGCGACCGGCGCCATGGAAATCGCATTGCATCTGATGAACATCGGACCCGGCGATGAAGTCATCACCACACCGATGACCTGGGTTGCCACCACCAATATCATCATCAACGCGGGCGCTACGCCGGTGCTGGTAGATGTCGACCCGGCCACACGTAATATTGATCTGGATCTGGTCGAAGCCGCCATCACGCCCCGCACCAAGGCAATCTTGCCGGTGGATCTGGCGGGCTTGCCGGTGGATCGTGATCGCCTGTACGCCATCGCCAAAAAGCATAATCTGCGCGTACTGGAAGACGCCGCCCAATCGCAAGGTGCAACTTGGGGTGGCAAGCGGGTTGGCAGCTTTGGCGACCTGTGTTCAGTATCGTTTCACCCCAACAAGAACATGACCACCACCGAAGGCGGTGCGCTGGTTATGAACAATGCTGAAGAAGCGCGCCTGTTTGAAAAATGGCGCCTGCAAGGCGTGACGCGCTTTCCAGACGGCACCATGGATTGCGCCTTGCCCGGCGGCAAATACAATCTGACCGATGTCTCGGCGGCAGTGGGCCTGGGCCAATTGAAGCGACTGGATGCCTTTAACGCGCGCCGGGTAGAACTGGCCAAGCTGTACTTCGAGCAAATCGACCCTGCTCTGGGCTTGACCATGCCGGTGTGGTCCGATGACAGCAACTGGCATATGTTCCAGCCGCTGCTGCCACTGGCACGCATGAGCATCAGCCGCGGCGAATTCATCAACCGTATGAAGGATCAAGGCATTGGCGTAGGTATCCACTACCCAGCCTTGCATTTGTTTAGCCTGTATCGCGCCCGTGGCTTCAAGGAAGGCATGTATCCTCACGCCGAACGGGTGGGTGAATCCACAGTAAGCCTGCCGCTGTTCCCGGCCATGCAGAACGAAGATGTCAGCCGCGTCTGCGCCGCACTGCGCAATGTGTTGCTGCCTGTTCTAGCCGCTTGATCCAATGTGTGCCCGTGGCACGAGAGTTCGCCAATGACCGACGCGCCACGTTATAACAACAACATCGAATTATCTGGCCGGACGCAAGCGCCCGGCTTTTCCCATTCATCAGCGACAAAAAATATCACCATGAGCCATCCAGAAGTAACGGTTGTTATCCCTGTTTACAACGAAGAGGCTGGACTGCAAGCCTTGTTCGACCGGCTTTACCCGGCCATGGATGCCTTGGGTAAAACCTATGAAGTGCTGTTCGTCAATGACGGCAGCCGCGACCGCTCGGCCGGTGTGCTGTCCGCACAGTTTGAAACGCGCCCTGATGTCACTCGCGTCGTATTGCTGAATGGCAATTTCGGCCAGCATCGGGCCATTCTGGCGGGCTTTGAACATGCGCGCGGTTTGCGCATTGTGACCATGGACGCCGATCTGCAGAACCCGCCCGAAGACGTTGGCACTTTGCTGGCTGAAATGGACAAAGGCCACGATTACGTCGGTTCCATTCGCCGTAAACGCAATGATTCCTGGTGGCGTCACATCGCCAGCCGTGCGATGAACGGCCTGCGCGAAAAGCTCACCAGCATCAAAATGACCGATCAGGGCTGTATGCTGCGCGCCTATGATCGCCGCATTATTCAGTTGATTAACCAGTGTGCCGAAATGCATACGTTTATTCCGGCTCTGGCGTATTCGTTCTCGCAAAACCCCACCGAAGTGATTGTCGGTCACGAAGAGCGCCATGCGGGTGAATCCAAATATTCGCTGTACAGCCTGATCCGCTTGAACTTTGACTTGATGACGGGCTTTTCGATTGTGCCACTGCAGGCGTTCTCGATGATGGGCATGGTGATCTCGCTGCTGTCGGGCCTGTTGGTGCTGCTGCTGATCGGTCGCCGTATTTTTTTCGGGCCGGAAGTTGGCGGTCTGTTTACCTTGTTTGCCATTGCCTTCTTCCTGATCGGTATTGCGCTGTTCGGCATCGGCTTGTTGGGTGAATACATTGGTCGTATTTATCACGAAGTACGCCAGCGCCCGCGCTACCTCATTACCGCGATCTTGCAGCAAAAGGATGAGTCATGAGTCGTGCCGTTGTTTTTGCCTACCACAACGTTGGCGTGCGCTGCCTGAAGGTGCTGCTGGCGCAAGGCGTTGACGTCGCGCTGGTAGTAACCCATGAAGACAATCCGAACGAGAACATCTGGTTTGGTTCGGTAGCGCAGGTTTGCCGTGATTACGACATTCCGTTTATCACGCCAGAAAACCCCAATGTGCCAGAAGTGGAGCAGCGCATTGCCGGTCTGAAGCCGGACTTTCTGTTCTCGTTCTACTACCGCAACATGCTCAAGGCCACGCTGCTGGAATCCGCGAAGTACGGCGCATTCAACATGCATGGATCGCTGCTACCCAAGTATCGCGGCCGGGTGCCGGTAAACTGGGCGATCATCAAGGGCGAGACCGAAACCGGTGCGACATTGCATGTCATGAACGTCAAGCCAGACAACGGCCCGTTGGTGGATCAACAGGCGATCCCCATCCTGCCCGATGACACGGCTGAAGAAGTCTTTGAGAAAGTGACTGTAGCGGCTGAAATCTGTCTGAATCGTGCCCTGCCCGGTTTGTTGAACGGCACTGCGCAGTTTGTTCAGCAAGACTTAAGCTTGGGAGCGTATTTTGGCGGCCGCAAAGCCGAAGACGGACGAATCGACTGGAACCAGTCGATCACTCAGGTTCATAATCTGGTCCGAGCTGTAACCCACCCTTACCCCGGTGCTTTTTGCGACACCGCACAGGGTCGGCTGATTTTGTGGCGTACGCGCATTTTGCAAGCCACCGGGCAAGCACCACGTGCCGCGTTGATGGCCGAACACGACAAGTTGATCGCCACCACGGCCCAAGGCGGTTTTTTGCAGATTCTGGAAGCTGAATTGAACGGCCAGCCGCTTACCACCCAGATGGTGTCCGGCTTTCCCGGTCGCACCCTGCTGCTGAGTGAATGATTTGTTGCCGCCGGTTTGCCTGAATTGATTGTGACCCCAATGGGTCTGGCAGCCCGGCTGGATTTTTAATTGATTGGTTACACCTGAGAAGGACATTAAGAATGAAAAAAGTGCTGATTCTGGGCGTGAATGGCTTCATCGGCCACCACCTGACCAAGCGCATTCTGGAAACAACCGATTGGGAAGTGTTCGGCATGGACATGTTCACCAACAAGATTGGTGAATTCCTCGACCACAAGCGTTTCCACTTCTTTGAAGGTGATATCACCATCAACAAGGAATGGATCGAATACCACGTGAAGAAGTGTGATGTCGTGCTGCCGCTGGTAGCCATCGCAACGCCTTCCACTTATGTGAACAACCCGCTGCGCGTGTTTGAACTGGACTTCGAAGCCAATCTGCCGATCGTGCGTCAGGCTTTGCAGTACAAAAAACATCTGGTGTTCCCGTCCACCTCTGAGGTGTACGGCATGTGTCACGACGACGAATTCGATCCGGACAACTCGGAACTGATCTGTGGCCCGATCAACAAGCCGCGCTGGATTTACTCCTGCTCCAAGCAACTGATGGACCGCGTGATTCACGCTTATGGCATGGAACAAGGTCTGAACTACACGTTGTTCCGTCCGTTCAACTGGATCGGCGCTGGTCTGGACAGCATCCACACCACCAAGGAAGGTTCCAGCCGCGTGATCAGCCAGTTCCTTGGCCATATCGTGCGTGGCGAAACCATCAAGCTGGTGGATGGCGGCCATCAAAAACGTGCCTTCACGTACATTGACGATGGCATCGATGCGCTGATGAAGATCATCGACAACAAGGATGGCATCGCTTCCGGTCAGATCTACAACATCGGCAACCCGGTCAACAACTACTCGGTGCGTGATCTGGCCAGCATGATGATCGACCTGGCCAAGCAATATCCGGAATACGCCGATGGCGTGGCCAAGGTCAACGTTGTGGAAACCACCTCCGCTGAGTACTACGGCAAGGGTTACCAGGACGTCCAAAACCGCGTACCGAAGATCGACAACACCAAGGCAGATCTGAACTGGGCGCCGACCACCAGCATGGCCGATTCGCTCAAAGGTATCTTTGATGCGTACAAAGACCAGGTTGGCGCAGCACGCGAACTGGTGGATTGATCAAGCCTGTTTCATCGCCCTTCCAGGTGATGAATCAGCAATAAAAAACGGGAGACCTGGTCTCCCGTTTTTTATTGCCCAGCCTCAAGCAAGGCCAACCACCACTGACGCTTTACTTTGCTTCACGCGGGTCTGGCCGCATGTCGTCATCCGGCCAAATCTGGCGGATGGTTTGCGGAAACTGGAACAGCATGTAGCGCTCGTTGAAGTCGCCGGGGCGAGCCGCCACAAAAGCAGGTTGCACACCATGAGCGACATCCGGCAATTGATCATGGCGGCTCTGGATCAGCAACCAATGGCATGACCAGCCCGCCGCCGAGGATTCCAGCCGCAAGGTACGGTAATGCGTGTAGTAATCGAGCAAGGCACGCTGCGGCTCGCCCAGCCACAAGCTGGCCACGCACTCGCCTTTATCGTTCAACCTTGATAATTCGGGCTTGAGTGTCATGAACACTTCGCGGTAACGCATGCCAAAATCGAGCGCGGGCAACCACAGCGTTGCAATCCCGCCCCACGTCATCACAATCAGCAACGACCACCGCCAGACGAAGCCCGCAGGCAGGCCACGCGGCACACGGCGCCAAAGCATGACGATCACCAGCAGCAATGCGCCGTACGCCACCCAGTTGGCGGGGTGCCAGGCAGGCATCCAGCCTACAAACAAACGATGCGTCAGCAGCGTCGTCAAGGCGTGAGGCTCGCCTGTCGACAAGGCATAGCCAGTCGTTAGCAGCAAACCCATCAGTATCAACGCAAGTACCGTGACCAGAATCGAGATAGCGCTCCAGCCACGATCAGGCTCGCGATATTCCACCAGACCGGCCACCCCCAGCATGGCCAACGGCGCCAGTAACGGCATGGCGTACAGCTCGCGGGCATCGGATGCGATCACCAGCACGCCAAAGCTGACCAGAAAGCACAGTACCGCTGGCGCAACTTTGACGGCATCCAGATGAACCGCGCCGCGAGATGCACGCCAGAACCCCCACAATGTCAGCGGTAAGGCGGGAAAGGCATACCAAGGCAACGTCTTGAGATAAAAGAAAGGTGTGGCCGCCGGGCCAAGGTGGGCCGTGCCATTAAAGCGGCCAAAGTTGTTGATGCGAAACCAGACCTGGAACAGTTCGGGATTACGGGTATACAGCCGAAACATCCACAGCACCGGCAACGGCGCACCCACAATCACGCTTAATACAATCGCTTTGGCATAGCGCGAATTACGAAAAGCGGGCAGCAACACCGGTAGCAAAATTGCGGTAAGCCCGAGACATCCCGGCCCGAGCAGCCCTTTGGACAGGAATGAGACCGTACCGCCCAGCCCCAACATGATGCCACCCCAGATTGGCCGACTCAGGGCATAGGTCAGCCCGCAGATGCCCCATGCCATGCCCGCGAACAGCGCGGTATCAGTAATGAGTTGGTGCGCACGCAATGGCAAACCAATGCAGCCGAGCAACAAAAAGATGGCCCAGCGCCCGGAGCCTTTGCCAAACATCTGCCGTGTCGCCAGTGCGATCCCGACCATGGCGATCACCAGCCAGAAGCCCGAAGCCAGACGAGCCGCATCGTGTAGCGGCATCCAGCCGCCAAACGCTTGCAAGAAATACGCCGCCGTCACAAAGAAAATGGGCGGCTTTTCCATGAAAGGCTCACCGGCCAGCGTTGGCACAACCCAGTCACCGGTTTTGACGATATTTTCAACCAGACCAAAGGTGTAGCCCTCGTCAGGTTTCCAGGGTTCATGCCCCACCAGACCAGGCAATAGCCAGGCCAATACAAATGCCAACAGCACCAGACCGGACACAATGGGTAGGCGATGCGCTGCGTCGCCCGCCGAGCGTAAAGACGAAAGATTCAAATCACGCATGCAGCGGACCAGGACAAAAGAAAATCATGAATGGGTACAAGGGATCAGTCCATGGCCTGAGCATTAAGGCCCGGCTGCCACAGCACGTCACCGGTGCCGCCGTGCTGGTTGGCAATGCGTGCCATCACAAACAGCAGGTCCGACAATCGGTTCAGATATCGCAGCGAGTTCTCCGAGATACCCTCCTCGGCGGCCCGCAGCGTAACCAGTGCTCGCTCAGCGCGGCGAGCAATGCAGCGGGCAACATGCAAGGCTGCCGCTGCGCGCGTACCACCCGGCAGGATGAATTCCTTGAGTGGCGATAGCTGTGAGTTGAACTGTTCGACGGCCTCTTCCAGCCGCAATAGATGCGCTTCGCCCAAGGCGACGCGACCGGGTATGCACAACTCGCCCCCCAGATCGAACAAGTCATGCTGCACCAGCACCAGGCACTCGCTGGCAATAGCCGGCAAATCCTCCGCTAGCACTACCCCAATTTGCGAATTCAGCTCATCCACCTCTCCCAGCACATGAATGCGCAGGTGATCCTTGGCAACACGGGAGCCATCCCCCAGTCCGGTGCTGCCGTCGTCTCCGGTGCGAGTGGTGATCTTGCTTAAGCGATGCCCCATGCTGATGCCTTTGCTGAAAAAGTGAGATTATGTTCTGTGCTTATTAGCCATTCCTTAAGCTGGAATGTGCTTGCCGGATGCGTTCCGGCGTTTGCTGGTCTTAGTGGCTTTCGCCACGGGCGATGGCCACATCGACCAGTACGGGCTGCAAAATGTCTTGGGCAACGGCAGGCGCAATTCCCACCAGAAATCCGCGTTTTCCGCCATTCAGATAAATTCGTTCCAGCGCCAAAATGCTGCTTTCCATGTACACCGGCATCGGCTTGCGCGTGCCAAACGGCGATGTCCCGCCCACCATATATCCCGAATGCTTGTTGGCGATATCCGGCGAACAGGGGTGGATGGTTTTCTTGTGCAGTAGCCGCGCCAGATTTTTGGTAGAGACTTCGCAATCGCCATGCATCAACACCACCATGGGCTGCTTTGCTTCGTCTTCCATGATCAAGGTTTTGATGACGGCGTGTTCTGGCACGCCCAATTCACGGGCCGAGACTGTCGTGCCGCCTTTTTCTTCGTAGTCGTATAAGTGCTCGGTATAAGACGCTTTATGCTGGCGCAGCATGCGAATCGCCGCGGTGACCGGTGCTTTCTCGCTCACGCACACCTCTCCTAGGATGGCTTGGTCGTTTTGGGTGATATAATACCCGACAAAACAACTCAACAATTAAACCGGATACATGGCGGACACATCCGACAAACACTGGATTGTAAAACGTGAACGACACTTTTGCCCGACTTGCGCTAACTCCCCGCTTCCAGCTCTTGCCGGAGCGCTTTTTCGCCAAGGTTGCACCCACGCCATTAGCCGAGCCGGTTCTGGCAATCTGGAACGCGCCGCTGGCCGCACAACTGGGACTTGATCCTGATACAAACGCACATGTCGGATTAACGGACTACCTGACCGGCAATTTACTGATTCCTGGTAGCGAGCCACTGGCCAGCGTGTACTGCGGGCATCAGTTCGGGGTTTACGTTCAGCAATTGGGCGATGGGCGGGCGATTCTGATTGCGGAAGTCAAAGACCGCAATGGCATTGTGCAAGAAATCCAGCTTAAAGGCGCCGGCCCTACGCCGTGGTCCCGGCGCGCCGATGGCCGCGCAGTTTTGCGTTCCAGCATTCGTGAATACCTGTGCTCTGAAGCCATGTACGGCTTGGGCATTCCCACTACCCGGGCGTTGGCGATGACGGCATCGCCCGAAGCCATCTGGCGCGAGACCCGGGAAACCGCCGCCGTGGTGGCACGCGTCGCCCCCACCTTCGTGCGTTTCGGTCATTTCGAATTCTATTGCCATCACGGCGATCATGAAGGGTTGCGCACACTGGTCGACTGGACCATCGAACATTTCTATCCAGAATGCGCAGACGCGGCCTCGCCTGCGTTGGCACTGCTGGAAGCCGTGATTGCCCGTACCGCCATCTTGCTGGCGCATTGGCAAGCAGTCGGCTTTTGTCATGGCGTAATGAATACCGACAATATGTCGATTCTTGGTCTGACCCTGGATTACGGCCCATTTGGCTTTATGGACGGCTTTGACGCGGGCCATATCTGCAATCATTCCGATGAAAGTGGCCGCTACGCTTATAACCAGCAGCCACAAATCGCTTTATGGAATCTGCAGGCGCTGGCTCAGGCGCTATTGCCGTTGCTGGATCGCGAAGCAGCCATCGCTGCTTTGCATACTTTTCAAGACCTGTTCGAAACCGCCTTTGCCGCACAATTTCAGTCCAAGCTGGGCTTGCCGGACTGGCGCGATGAAGATTGGGGTTTGTTGACCGCGCTGTTTAATCTGCTGCAAGCCGGGCGCACCGACTGGACCAACTTCTGGCGTGACCTGGCATCCCTGGGATTGCAAGATGCCCATCCATGCCCGGCGTTGCGTGATCGCTTTGTGGATCGCGAAGCCTTTGACCTGTGGCTAACTGACTATCGCGAGCGGGTAGCCGCCACGGGCGATGCGGTTGCAGTCATTCAGGAACGCGCCCGCGCTGCCAATCCGAAGTACATTTTGCGCAATCACCTGGCCGAAATCGCCATCCGCAAAGCACAACAAGGCGACTTCAGCGAGATGCAGCGCCTGCACGATTGCTTGTCCCAACCTTTCGCTGAACAACCTGAATATGCTGACTATGCCGCCGCGCCGCCGGACTGGGCGGCCAGCTTATCGGTCTCTTGTTCGTCATAATTGCGCAATATATTTAGTAATGTACGTCACTCATCGGGGCCGGATTCTGAGATAATCCGGCCCATCCTGCCTTCAAGCCCCTCCTTCTGATGCCCGATCTTTTTAGCGGTATTCCTGTTCATGTGGCGATCAGCCTTGCGCTGGCGCTGTTGTTTGTCCTGACTTTCGAATTCATTAACGGTTTTCATGACACCGCCAATGCGGTGGCTACGGTGATCTATACCAAATCCATGCCGCCACATCTGGCGGTGGTCTTGTCCGGTATTTTCAATTTCGGCGGTGTGCTGCTCGGCGGTTTGGGTGTGGCTTATGCCATCGTCCATTTGCTGCCGGTTGATTTGCTGATCAACGTGAGCACCAGCCACGGTTTGGTGATGGTGTTCGCCCTGCTGGCGTCGGCCATTTTGTGGAACCTGGGCACCTGGTATCTGGGCTTGCCGGCCTCCAGTTCGCACACCCTCATCGGTTCGATCCTCGGCGTAGGTCTGACCAACGCGGTGCTGACGAATACCTCGATTCATGACGGCATCAATTGGGGCAAGGTCGTGGAAATCGGCCTGTCGCTGATCATTTCGCCGATTGTGGGTGTGGTGATTGCCGGTTTGTTGTTGATTATTCTGAAAAAACTGCGCCCCTTATCGGGCATGCACAAGAATCCGGAGCAACGCAAACTGGTTGACGGCAAAAAGCATCCGCCGTTCTGGACTCGTCTGGTGCTGGTGGTTTCGGCGCTGGCGGTCAGTTTTGCTCACGGTTCCAATGACGGCCAGAAAGGCATTGGCTTGATCATGTTGGTGCTGATCGGCATCGTGCCCGCCAAGTTTGTGGTTGATCTGGATGCCACGGCTTACCAGATTGAACGCACGCGCGACGCATCCATTCACTTACGTCAGTTCTATCAGCGCAATAACGCATCGCTGGGCGAATATCTGGCGTTGGGCAAAGCCCCTGCTGCCGAGCTGCCGGCCAAGTACAAATGTGATCCGCAAATGACCGAGCCGATGATTGCCGATCTGCTGTCCACGCTCGACAGCGTGCAGTCTTATCGTGACATCACGCCGGAAGCACGCAACCGCGTGCGCCGTAATTTGCTTTGTCTGGACGATACCGCCAAGAAAGTCGGCTCGATGAAAAGCATTGATTCGGCAGAAAAATCAGACCTCTCAAAGTTGCGTAAAGACCTGACAGCGACCACCGAATACTCGCCCTACTGGGTAATTCTGGCCGTGGCCATGGCGCTGGGCGTCGGCACAATGATCGGCTGGCGTCGCGTGGTGCAGACCGTGGGCGAGAAGATCGGCAAACAAGGCATGACTTACGCTCAGGGTATGTCGGCGCAGATTACCGCCGCGGTATCAATTGGCATTGCCAATATTTTCGGTCTACCCGTATCGACCACGCATGTGCTGTCTTCTGGCGTAGCGGGCACCATGCTGGCCAATCGCTCCGGCCTGCAGGGCTCGACCATCCGTAACATCCTGCTGGCCTGGGTACTGACGCTGCCCGCAGCAATGGGCCTGGCGGCAGGTCTGTTCTGGATCGCCAGCAAGTTCATTCAATAATCGCTTGCTGCGGCGGGTCGGATAACCAATCTGCCCCAGCAAGGTTGACAGCCAGTACGGCGCGAATTTACCATCGCGCCGTTTTCCTTTTCGGGGCTACCCCTTTGGATATCCAGATATTTTCCGGTTTCGCTTTGCCTGTTAGCTGATCCGGCTGGACCCTGCCCAATTCTGGTCATCGTCCCGCCGCCCGGCGAGACGGTGCGCTCTGCTAGTTCTTGCGCGCTTATCTATCAGCGCATTGCGATTTAAATGTTAATCATGGCAGATGATGTAAATCACCTGCTTTGCTCAACGCACTTTCTCATACTGAATGGATTGTCCATTCGGGCTGACTGAAAGTGCCGTCGCAATTTTGCCGTGCTCGGCGCGTATGGTGCGCAGACCACGGCAAGGAGAACCCATGTTCAGTGTTTTCACTTTTGATCTACCGCATTTCGCCCAATCCCTTGTTGCGCTCGTCGTGGCCTTTGTTCTGGGCACCATCATTGGCTACGAACGCCAGTTCCGCCAGCGCACTGCGGGTTTACGCACGAACACGCTGGTGGCCGTTGGCGCTGCGGCCTTCGTCGATATGGCTTTCCGGCTGGATGGTGCGGGCGGCGCCATCCGCGTCGTGGCGTACGTGGTGTCTGGCGTCGGTTTTCTGGGCGCAGGCGCCATCATGAAAGAAGGTCTGAACGTGCGCGGCCTGAACACGGCCGCTACGCTCTGGGGCTCGGCTGCGGCAGGTGCCGCCGCCGGTGCCCGGCAACTGGATGCCGCCATCCTCACCGCTTTGCTGGTGCTGGCCGCCAACACACTGCTGCGCCCGCTGGTGAACGCCATCAACCGGCAACCGATTAGCGATAGCAGCAGTGAAGTTACCTGGCAGTTGCATGTGGTGGTCGATGGCGACCAGCAAAAACATGCGCTGGCCTTGATCGATGCTTTGCTGGATCAAGCGCAATATCCGCTCAGCGATATGGATATCGAGCCATTCGGCGATGACGATGTCGAACTGACCGCCACGTTGCTGGCGACATCAGCCAATTCCGCCCAACTGGAGAAAATTGCCCAGCGGCTTTCGACCCAGCCGTATATCAAGCAGGCGTACTGGAACTCCAGCACGATGGAATGACAAGTGTGTCACCCATAAAAAACCGCCCATAGGGGCGGTTTTTTATGGGACTGGCAAAAGACGACTTATGCCACCAGCTTGGCGATTGCCTTTTCAAAGCGATTCAAACCTTCGTCAATATCCGCATCCGGCATCACCAGCGATGGTGCGAAACGCAGCACATCTGGCCCCGCCATCAGGATCATTGCACCTTCTTGCGTAGCAAGAGCCAGCACATCGCGAGCACGACCTTTGTAGCGGTCATTCAGTTCTGCACCGATCAGCAAGCCCATGCCGCGCACTTCCTGGAATACCGGGTATTTGGCAGAAATGGCCAACAAACGGGAACGAATGCGCTCGGCTTTGGCTTTAACGCCAGCCAATACAGCCGGATCGGTAATCACATCCAGCACCGCGCCAGCCACTGCACACGCCAGCGGATTTCCACCATAAGTAGTGCCGTGGGTGCCTACCGCCAGATGCTTTGCCAGTTTTTCCGTAGTCAGCATGGCACCCACCGGGAAGCCGCCGCCAAGACCTTTGGCCGTGGAGAGAATGTCTGGCGTTACGCCAAAGTCCTGATAAGCGTACAAGCTGCCGGACCGGCCATTGCCGCTCTGCACTTCATCAAAAATCAGGATGGCATTGTGTTGGTCACACAGTTCACGCACGCCTTGCAAGAATGCTTGCGTTGCCGGGGTGACGCCGCCTTCGCCCTGAATCGGCTCAACAATCACGCAAGCGGTGTCGTCATCAATCAGCGCTTTGAGCGAATCCAGGTTGTTGTATTCAAAGTGTTCGATCCCGGCGGGCCGAGGGCCGAAACCATCTGAATACTTGGATTGCCCACCCACACACACGGTAAAGAAAGTGCGACCGTGGAAAGAATTGAGCGCGGCCAGTACTTTATGTTTGTTTTCACCAAACTGCTCGATGCTCGCCCGACGTGCCAGCTTGAGCGCAGCTTCGTTGGCTTCGGCACCGGAATTGCAAAAGAATACGCGCTCGGCAAAAGTGTGTTCGATCAGCTTTTTGGCCAGCGCCAGCGCGGGCTCATTGGTGAACACATTGGACAAATGCCATAGCTTGTTGCCTTGTTCGGTCAACGCTTTGACCAGCGCCGGATGGCAATGCCCCAGTGAGTTCACCGCAATGCCACCACCAAAGTCGATGTATTCACGACCTTCCTGATCCCATACGCGACTTCCCTCGCCACGCACTGGCACGAACGCGGCGGGCGAGTAGTTGGGTACCATGTATTGGTCAAAATCGGCACGGGTAAAAGACATTGCAGTTCCTTTCGCTTAACTCGATGGGTCAAAGTGGCACACGCTGCCAGACGATGCTTTGCATTCTAACCGGCATGATCCAAAGCAAAAACCACAAAAATAAAACGGAGGCCACCCAGCGCCTCCGTTTTTTGTGACCAAGCCAGCAGATTAGTGAGTCTGTACAGTTTCACCGGCCAGGAACAACCAGGTTTCTATGACCGTATCCGGGTTCAGCGAGATGGTTTCGATACCCTCTTCCACCAACCACTGCGCCAGATCCGGATGATCAGACGGGCCTTGCCCGCAGATGCCGACGTACTTGCCGCGCGCCTTGCAGGCCTTGATGGCCATACTCAGCATCGCTTTGACGGCGTCGTTGCGTTCGTCAAACGAGGCCGAAACCGGGCCGCCCGAATCGCGGTCAATCCCTAGCGTCAATTGGGTCATGTCGTTGGAGCCAATCGAGAACCCGTCGAAATAATCAAGGAAGCGATCCGCCAGCACCGCATTGGATGGAATCTCGCACATCATGATGACGCGCAAGCCGTTCTCGCCACGCTTGAGGCCGTTTTCCGCCAGCAGATCAATGACCTTTTCCGCCTCTTTCAGCGTGCGCACGAACGGAATCATCAGCTCGACGTTGGTCAAACCCATCACGTCACGCACTTTCTTCGCGGCGCGGCATTCCAGTTCAAAACAATCGCGGAAAGATGGATCGATATAGCGCGAGGCACCACGGAAACCCAGCATCGGATTTTCTTCATGCGGCTCGTACTGCGGCCCGCCAATCAGGTTGGCGTATTCGTTGGACTTGAAGTCCGACAAGCGCACGATCACCTTGCGCGGCCAGAAGGCGGCGGCCAGCGTGGCGATACCTTCGGCGATCTTGTCGACATAGAAATCCACTGCCGAGCGATAGCCCGCAATACGGTCTTCTACCTGAGTTTTGAGTTCTGGCGGCAGATTCGGATAGGCCAGCAGCGCTTTCGGGTGCACACCGATCATGCGGTTGATGATGAACTCCAGCCGTGCCAAACCCACACCTTCGTTCGGCAACTGACAGAACTCGAATGCCAGTTCGGGATTGCCGACATTCATCATCAGCTTGACCGGGGATTCCGGCATTTTGGCCAGCGAGACGTCCACGCGTTCGAACTTGAGAATGCCCTGGTAGACATTGCCGGTATCGCCTTCGGCACAAGACACCGTGACTTCATCGCCTTCGCGCAAAACGCGCGTCGCATCGCCGCAACCGACCACGGCCGGAATGCCCAACTCACGCGCAATAATGGCGGCGTGGCAGGTCCGTCCACCGCGATTGGTCACAATCGCTGCCGCGCGTTTCATGACTGGTTCCCAATCCGGGTCGGTCATGTCAGACACCAGCACATCGCCCGGTGCTACGCGATCCATCTCGGAAACGTCGCGAATAATGCGTACCTTGCCCGCACCAATCTTCTGGCCAATGGCGCGACCTTCGGTCAGTACCGTGCTGCGTTCCTGCATGCGGAACTTGGTCAGTTTATCGGTTGCGCTTTCTTGCGACTTCACGGTTTCCGGACGCGCTTGCAGGATGTACAACTTGCCGTCGATGCCGTCGCGACCCCACTCGATATCCATCGGGCGCTGGTAGTGTTTCTCAATAATCAACGCGTAACGGGCGAGTTCTTCCACCTCGGCATCGCTGATCGAGAACTGGCGACGCTCAGCCGGATCAACCTCTACCGTGCGTACCGACTTGCCTGCCACGCTTTCGGTATTGAATTCCATCTTGATGGCTTTGCCGCCCAGATGCTTGCGCACAATCGCTGGCCGACCACCAACCAGCGTGGGCTTGTGCACGTAGAACTCATCGGGGTTGACCGCGCCTTGCACCACGGTTTCGCCCAGACCATACGAGGCGGTGACAAACACCACCTGATCAAAACCGGTTTCGGTATCAATTGAGAACATCACCCCGGCGGCGCCCATGTCGGAGCGCACCATGCGCTGAATCCCGGCCGACAACGCGACCAGCTTGTGATCGAACCCTTTGTGCACGCGGTAGGAAATCGCCCGGTCGTTGTAGAGCGAGGCGAACACTTCCTTGATGGCATGCAGGATATTTTCAAAGCCCTGAATGTTGAGGAAGGTTTCTTGCTGGCCAGCAAATGAGGCATCCGGCAAATCTTCCGCGGTTGCTGACGAGCGCACAGCCACGGTCACGTTGTCGCCCAGCAATTGATAATGCGCGGCGATTTCTGTTTCCAGTGCTTTGGGGAACGGCGTGGCAACAATCCACTCACGGATTTGTTTGCCTACTTGCGCCAGTGCTTTGACATCATCCACATCCAGCCCGTGCAGCGCGCCGTCGATGCGGTCAGCCAGACTTTCATGTGCCAGAAACTGCCGATACGCATCCGCTGTGGTGGCAAAGCCCCCTGGCACACGCACGCCTTGTTCGGCCAGTTGGGAGATCATCTCGCCCAGTGATGCGTTTTTGCCGCCCACTTGCTCAACCTGGTGCATGCGCAACTGGGTGAAATCAATCACCAGCGCTTGACCAGCAGCAGCGGGGTCGTGGTTCACAGTGGTATTCATCAGCGGACCTCGTCAAAATGTTGCGTTGCGGAATGGATGGCCTTCATTCTAGGCTGGGAACGCGGATCGCATAGTGGCGATAACCATTACGGGAAAATCCCGGATCGGGAAAGCCCCAACAGCCACCAATGGTCTGATTTTTATCGGGTTTACTGATCTGGCAGGCGTGGCATTCGATCACAATGATTAGTGTCAATTGCAATAATGGCAAGTCATCTGTCGCGCAAACGATGCCTTACGGGGTTTCGGCAATACCCGCATGAATGAACTACTTTATGCTAGATAAATTTATCTTTCGAACCGTGCTGGTTTCCTGGAGTTGCTGACAATGCCGCGTACCGCCTTTTTCGTCTCTGACCGCACCGGGATCACGGCGGAAATGCTGGGCCACTCTTTGTTGACCCAATTCGATGACGTGAATTTTCGCCGCATTGCCTTGCCGTTTATCGATACCCCAGAGAAAGCGCAGGAAGCGGCCAACCGCATTCGGGAACAGGCTGCTGCCGATCAATGTCGGCCCCTGGTTTTTTCAACCATGGTTGATGAAACGTTGCGACGAATCATTCACGTCGAACAAGCACTGACGCTGGATTTTTTTGAAATATTCATTAATCCACTGGAACGTGAATTAGGCCGTGAATCTTCACATACCGTAGGCCGCTCTCACGGTATTTCCAATTTTGAAGAATACAAAACGCGGATTGACGCGGTGAATTTCGCCATCAGCCATGACGATGGCGTGATGCCGCGAGATTTGAATGAAGCGGACATTATCCTGATTGGTGTTTCGCGTTCGGCCAAAACGCCCACGTGCCTTTATCTGGCACTGCAATATGGCATCAAGGCCGCCAATTACCCACTCACCCCGGAAGACTTCGGAGCGCACACCCTGCCGCGCTTGTTGTTGCCGTATCGCACCAAAATGTTTGGACTGACCATCGATGCTGACCGACTGGCGCAAATCCGCGAAGAACGCAAACCCGGCAGCCGCTACGCAGCGCTGGATAATTGCCAGTTCGAAATTTCGGAGGCCGAAGCGCTGATGCGCCATGTCGGCGTGCCTTATCTGAGTTCAACCACCCGCTCGATTGAAGAACTGGCCACGACCATCATGCATCGCACCGGACTGGTTCGGCGCACCTTCTAATCTGGTGTTTTAGCCGGCGCTCTGGCGCCCTTGACGTCAAACCCCGACTTGTCGGGCTGGAGTATCCAGCAATGCTTCGTACTGCTTTCTTCGTTTCCGGCCGCACTGCCATTACCGCCGAAATGCTTGGTCACAGCCTGATCACACAGTTTGACGACGTGACCTTTCGCCGCATTGTGCTGCCGTACATCGATAGCGAAGACAAAGCCCTGCAAGCAGTGGCACAAATCCGCGCGCAGGCCGCCGCCGACCAATGCCGGCCGATAGTCTTCTGCACGCTGATCAGTGAAAGCCTGCGCAAATTGTTTGTGATTGAGGAAGCCCTGACTATGGACTTCTTCGAGACGTTTATTGGCCCGCTGGAGAAAGAACTGCAGCGCCAGTCCTCGCACACCTCTGGCAAGGTGCATGCGATCACCAATTTTGAAGAGTACAAACACCGCATCGACGCGGTGAACTACGCCACCACGCACGACGACGGTGGCATGGCCCGCAATCTGCAAGATGCCGACGTAATCCTGGTCGGCGTTTCGCGTTCCGGCAAAACGCCAACCTGTCTGTATTTGGCACTGCAATATGGCATCAAGGCGGCCAACTATCCATTCACACCAGAAGACTTTGCCGATCACAAACTGCCCAAACCCTTGCACGCGCATCGCAGCAAGTTATTTGGCATCAGTATTGATCCGGGCCGCCTCTCGCAGATTCGCCAGTCGCGCAAGCCCGATAGCCAATACGCCTTGTTACGCACTTGCGAACAAGAAGTGGTGCTGGCCGAAAGTCTGATGCAGCACGAAAACATTCCGTTTCTGAATACCACCCGCTTGTCTATTGAAGAACTGGCCACGACGATCATGCTGAAGACCGGCTTGAAACGGCGTTGCTACTAGTTTTGCGGTGCGCCGGTTCATCGCGTTATCTCCGGCGCTGGAGTAACCGTCAGCAACGCACTTTCCGCACCAGACGCCCGGCTTTCAACAAATGACAACGTTTCGCCGCTCAATGGTGTGGATAACTTCCGCCGCAGCCGGGGAGACGGTACACTCTCGCCTTTGAACGTCTGGCCCGCAGCCCTTCCCATGTCCCGATCCCGTACTGACGCTACCGCCTTCGAATTCAAAAGCATCGGGCTCAAGCTGCTTACCTTTGTTCCCGCCACCGCCGACACCACCGCGCTTGAAGCTGCATTGCAAGAAAAGCTGGGTGGTCGCGAGCACATGCTGACCGGCGATCAGGTCGCTATCGATTTCAATCAGTTGCCCCAATGCCCCAGCGCGCTGGAAATCAGCAGCATTGTCAATCTGCTGCGCCAATTTGGCCTGAAGCCGATTGGGGCCTACGGTGGCAACGACGCGCAACAGCGGGCTGCGCAAGAAGCCGGGCTGGTAGTGCTGGCCGATGAAACGGTCTCCGCCGCAACCGTCAGTGCGCCTGCCGCACCGGCTCCGGTTGTAGTGGCCGAACGTATCCCGACCATGGTGATCACCAAGCCGGTGCGTACCGGCCAGCAGGTTTACGCCAAAGGCGCTGATCTGGTGGTGCTGGCACTGGTTTCAAATGGCGCCGAAGTCATCGCTGATGGCCATATCCACGTTTATGCACCGCTACGCGGCCGCGCTCTGGCTGGCGCCCGCGGTGACGTGAATGCCCGAATTTTTACCACTTGCATGGAAGCCGAACTGGTATCGATCGCTGGCGTGTATCGCACGCTGGAAGAGTCCCTGCCTGCCTCGGTGAAATCCAAGCCAGCGCAAGTGTTGTTAAACGAAGACAAGCTGGTTATCGAAGCGCTGAGTTTGTAATCAGCTGCCCGAATTAGCCTTATACATAGACAGTTGGATAACCGACTGAATCACTGACCGAATCCAGACTAACAGGGGATTTTTTGTGGCCAAAATCATTGTTGTCACCTCCGGCAAAGGTGGCGTGGGCAAGACCACTACCAGTGCCAGCTTCGCCTCCGGGCTCGCGCTGCGCGGTTTCAAGACTGCGGTAATCGATTTCGATGTGGGTTTGCGCAATCTGGACCTGATCATGGGTTGCGAGCGTCGCGTGGTATACGACTTTGTGAACGTGATTCAGGGCGAAGCTTCGCTGCGTCAGGCGCTGATCAAAGACAAAAACTGCGACAACCTGTACATCCTGCCCGCTTCCCAAACCCGTGATAAAGACGCGCTGTCCAAAGAAGGCGTCGAAAAGGTCCTGAAAGACCTGGTTCACGACGGTTTTGACTACATTGTGTGTGACAGCCCGGCCGGTATCGAAACCGGGGCTTTCCTGGCGCTGTATTTTGCCGACGAAGCCATTGTGACCACCAATCCGGAAGTCTCATCGGTACGTGACTCTGACCGCATCATCGGCATTCTGGACGCAAAGTCGAAGAAAGCCGAAGAAGGTGGCTCGGTCAAAACCCATTTGCTGATTACCCGTTATTCACCCAAGCGCGTCGACACGGGCGAAATGCTGTCGCTGGATGATGTCCAGCATCTGTTGCGCATCCCGCTGATTGGTGTGATTCCAGAGTCCGAAGCCGTTTTGCAGGCCTCCAACTCGGGCACGCCAGCCATTCATAACGAAGGCTCGGATGTCTCGGAGGCATACAAAGATGTCGTATCCCGTTTCCTCGGTGAAGAAAAGCCCCTGCGTTTTGTCGAAGTACCGAAACAGCCGTTCTGGAAGCGGCTGCTCGGAGGTTAAGTCATGTCCATATTGAGTTATTTCTTTGGCGAGAAGAAAAAAACCGCCAACGTGGCCCGCGAGCGCTTGCAGATCATTCTGGCGCACGAACGCGCCGGTCGCGACGCACCGGATTACCTGCCGCAGTTGCAAAAAGAGCTGATCGCCGTCATTTCCAAATATGTGGCGATTAATCCCGATGACATTAAAGTACAACTCGAAAAGAAAGATGATTTCGAAGTACTGGAAGTGAACATCGTGCTGCCAGAGCCTGCCCGGCGGTAAGATACGTCTTGCTTTTCAAATGTTAAGGCACAGAGAGGCAATCGCCTCTCTTGTCATTTGCGCGATCCGGCTAACCAGGCCGTGGGAAAATCAAAATGTCAGTTTCTATCAGAACACCGGAAGAAATCGAAAAAATGCGTGTAGCCGGCCGGCTGGGCGCGGAACTGCTCGACTTCATTACGCCCTACGTCAAACCCGGCGTGACCACCGAAGAACTGGACCGTCTGTGCCACGATTACATGGTGAACGTGCAGCACACCATTCCGGCGCCGCTGCATTATCAGCCTCCGGGGTATACGCCCTACCCGAAGTCGATCTGCACCTCGATCAATAACGTGATCTGCCACGGCATTCCCAACGACAAACCGTTGAAGGATGGCGATACGGTCAATATCGACGTCACCGTGATCAAAGATGGCTATCACGGTGACAACAGCCGCATGTTCATGGTCGGTGACAAAGTGCCCGCGCATGCCAAACGGCTGGCCCAGGTCACTTTTGACTGCATGTGGATCGGTATCGAGCAGATCAAGCCAGGCGCACATCTGGGCGACATTGGCGAGGCCATCCAGAAATACGCCGAAAAAGCCGGTTATTCGGTGGTACGTGAGTTCTGCGGCCACGGCATTGGCGACCATTTCCATGAAGACCCGCAAGTGCTGCACTACGGTAAGGCGGGCACCGGTATCGAACTGAAGCCGGGCATGATCTTCACCGTGGAACCCATGATCAACGCTGGCAAACGTGAAATCCGCGCCATGCCGGATGGCTGGACCATCGTTACCAAAGACCGCTCGCTCTCGGCCCAGTGGGAACACACCGTGCTGGTGACCGAAACCGGTTATGAGATCCTGACCACATCGGCTGGCGTACAAGCCAAACCTGCCCAGTACCTGCTTGGCTAAACCGGAACCCCAACCTGCCATGACTGCCCTGCGCTCCGTCGTTGCCCTGCGTGAGTATCACGCCGCCCAGAAAGCCGAGTTGCGGCGCAAGTTCAGCGACCCGTCCAAGGCGGCGCCATTGCTGCAAGCCTTGGTGCATCTGACTGATCGCACGCTGATCGAGTTGTGGGACAGGCACCAGTTTCCTGGGCAAGTGCTGCTGGTGGCCGTCGGCGGCTATGGCCGTGGCGAGTTATATCCGTATTCTGATATTGATCTGCTGATTCTATTGCCGGATCAACCCTCACCCGCCTTGCTGGAAAAGCTGGAGGTGTTTGTCGGGGAGTTGTGGGATATCGGACTGGAAGTGGGCCACAGCGTGCGCACCATGGCTGATTGTCTGGCTGAAGCGGAAAAAGACATTACCGTGCAAACGGCGTTGCTGGAATCGCGTTGCCTGACGGGCGATCAACAACGTTTTGCCCGCTTTCGCGAAACCGTTTACCGACACATCGACCCGAAAGAGTTCTTTGACGCCAAATTGCTGGAACAACAGGCGCGATACGGTCGCTTCCTGAGTGCAACCTACAAGCTTGAGCCCAACATCAAAGAAGCGCCGGGTGGCCTGCGCGATCTACATCTGATTGGCTGGATTGCCGCGGCATTGGGCCTGGGCAACAACTGGCGCAAGCTGGCCGCCATGGGCATGCTCACCCGCGAAGAAAGCCAGAAATTGCGCCACGCGGAGCGGGTTTTGCGCTGCATTCGCATCCAGTTGCACTGGACTGCCAAGCGCCACGAAGACCGCATCCTGTTCGACTACCAAAACCCGCTGGCCGCAGATTTTGGCTATGTCGACAACAACCGGCAGCGGGCCAGTGAACAGTTGATGGCGCAGTATTATCTGGCAGCGCGTGTGGTCAGCCAGCTCACGCCATTGCTGGTCCAGGCATTGCGTAAACGGATTTTTTCGCAGATTGGCGTGGAAATCACGCCGATCAACGAACGCTTTCAGCTGCGCGGACCGGTGCTGGAAATCACCCATTCGACCGTGTTCGAGCAAGACCCGTCTGCCATTCTTGAATTGTTCCTGGTGTTCGAGCAAGAAAACTATGCCGCCGATATTGCTCCAGAGACCTTGCGAGCGTTGTGGCACGCCCGCTCACTGATTGATGACAATTTCCGCGCCAATCCGCGTAACAAGCAATTGTTTATCGACCTGTTCCGGCAACCGGCGGGTTTGACACGCATTTTGCGGCGCATGAATCAGTACGGCGTATTGGGTCGCTATATTCCGCAATTTGGCGACATTGTCGGGCGCATGCAGCACGATCTGTTTCACGTCTATACGGTCGATGAACACACGTTGATGGTGTTGCGCAATGTGCGCCGTTTTGCGGTCGCGGCGTTCACGCACGAATATCCGTTTTGCTCGCGGTTGATTGCCGAATTTGATCGGCCTGAGGCGCTATATATGGCGGCGCTGTTCCACGATATCGGCAAAGGCCGCGGTGGAGATCACTCCACTTTGGGCGAAAAAATTGCCGCAGATTTCTGCGCCGCGCACCCGCTGCATCCGGATGACGTCAAACTGATTCCGTGGCTGGTACGTCAGCATCTGGTGATGTCGTCATTCGCGCAAAAACGCGACGTTTATGACCCGGAAGTGGTGGAAGAATTTGCTGCCATGGTGGGCGACCAACGCCATCTCAGCGCTTTGTATCTGCTCACCGTAGCGGATATTCGCGGTACCAGCCCCAAGGTCTGGAATGCGTGGAAGGCCAAGCTGCTGGAAGATTTGTTCAAAGCGACCCAGCGTTACCTCAACAGCAAAAATATCCCGGCGCAAACGTGGCTGGAAGACCGCCAGGCCGAGGCTTTGCGACTGCTGCGGCTGTATGGCTTGCGCGATGACGTGCACGAGCCGTTCTGGTCGCAACTGGACACGGTGTATTTCCTGCGTCATGACGCCCGCGAAATCGCCTGGCACACCCGTCAGTTGTTCTCGCGGCTGGATACCGACGTGCCCATTGTGCGCGCGAAGCTGTCGGAGTCTGGTGAGGGTCTGCAAGTCATGGTTTACACCAAAGACGTTGCCGATTTGTTTGCGCGCATCTGCGCCTTCTTTGAAAAAGCCGGTTACAGCATTTTTGATGCGCATATTCACACCACGCGCCACGGCTATGCGCTGGACAGTTTCTACGTGTACATCCCGGACCACGCGAACGAGGCTTATCGCGATCTGATTGGTTATGTGGAATACGAACTGGCCAGCCAGATTGCGCGCCAAGCGCCGCTGGTTGCCGGCGGTAAAGCGCGTGTCTCCCGCCAGCTCAAGCACTTCCCGATTCAACCGCGCGTGGAAATCAGCGCAGATGAGCGCGGTGGGCAATATCAGGTGTTGTCGATCACTGCGGGTGACCGTACCGGTTTGCTGTCGACAATCGCCCGCATTCTGGCCAGCAACCGCATCGAAATCCAGTCGGCCAAGATCATGACATTAGGCGAACGGGCGGAAGATAACTTCCTGATTTCCGGGCCGATTCTGGATGACGAGCGCGCCGTGCGCCATCTGGAAGGCGATCTCCTGGCGGCCTTGCAGGTGTAATCGTGCTTTATCATTAAAAAACCAACCCGGCCTGATGCCGGGTTGGTTTTTTAATCACCGCACGCTCCATCTATTGAGCGACAGCCGCCGTAGCCGAAGCATCCAACGGCGCCGAGGCAGCACGGGATGCACCCTGGTAAGCCAGGTAGTAGCGATTGACGGTAGAAACATAATCCAGCAGGCGGTTGCCAACGGTCTGCTTCGCCACTTTCTCCACATTGCCTTCCCAACGGTTCGGATCCAGCCCTTGCGCCTGGGCCTTTTTGCGCAATTGCTGAATGCGCCCTTCCCCGGCGTTGTACGCCGCGATCATGAAATTGAGCTGGTCATCCGGCTCTATGCCCGGTGTGCTGAAAATATCGCGCAAATACGCCAGGTAACGCGCGGCAGCAGTGACATTCTGTTGATTGTCGTGCGGATTGGTTACGCCCATTTTGCGGGCTGTAGACGGGTTGATCTGCATTAACCCGGTCGGGCCATTTTGCCGAATCACCGGTTTGAGCGTGCTTTCCCGCTGGCCGATGGCGGCGAGCAACATCCAGTCCATATTGTTGGCTGAAGCCACTAGCTGGAACATCGGTGCAAAGAAACCGAGCTTGTCATAAGCACTAAGCTGGTTAGGATTGGCCACCTTGGCATCGCTGGGCAAATAGCGCTGTGTCAGCTTTAGCGCCCGCTCAGCGATACCGGCACCACTGGTCGAAATAAACCGATTGATCTCAGCCAGCAGTTGCGGCTTGCCCTGGTCGACCGCCCACGCTACGTCCACGTTAGTGTCGATACAGGCGTCAGGGCGCAGTTTCTCGAATTTTTTGCCCCATAAATCCACCACATAACGGCTAGCCAAAGTGGCTTGGGTATCGTCCGACTGCACCTGGCCGAGTACGTTTTCGGCGGTGCTGCCAATTGGCGCATCCCGCACGTTGACCTTGGGGTAATCCAGCAACAGACGCCGGGCGTAACTACCGGCGGATTCCGTCAGGGTTTTGCCATTGACCGACTGCATGTCAGTCAAAGGCGTGGCGTTACGGCTCTGCACCACACACCACTGATCACGCAAATAGGGCTGGGTAAATGCCACCAGTTGCTTGGCCCCCTCATTCACCGGCATCAAACCGGCGGCGATATCACCCTTGCCGGCACGCAATGATGGAATCAACTCCCCGGCATCGACCGGCACAAACATCAGTTTGGTCGGCGGACGGGCCTTGGGGCGATTGCGATTGAGGTATTTTTCCAGCTCCAGCAGCATGGCGTACTCCACCCCGTGCGGGCGGCCATTCTGGAAGAAAAAGGTGGATGGACCCAGCGCGACCAATACGCGAATCTGCCCCGGCGGGTTGGCCGGATCAAAATCCTGATCCCCAAGGTCGGTGGGAGTATTGAGTGCCGGATGTTCGCTTTTCTGGCTGGCAACGGCGCGTGGGCGTTTGCCTCCATGGTTGGCAGCAACTGCATTGCTGCTGCCAAAAGCGAGCGCCAACAATAAAAGGTAAATCAGGGGTTTGGCCTGGTTCATGGCGAGCATTGTAGAGGGCAGCGCGCATCGAAAGCCAGTAATCAGATCACAGAAGGTTGAATTCAGGAGCCCGCCGTAGCAGATAACGCCTGTCTTTCGCCTTATCGCAGAAAGACGCAGACAGGCCGTTCATGCCGCGAAATTATGCACCAGACGTTGCGTCCAGTTGGTTTCGCCGTCGGCAAAACTGTAGTGTTCGACTTTGCCGTCGGCTAGCCGTTCCACCGTGATACGTGCCGGATTGACGCCGTTCTGACTCAACCATGAGCCATCTTCAATCCGGAAGCGAAAATCCTCATGGGTCAAAGACAACGCTTCCAGTGCGGCGTCCAGCGCAACACGCTGATCCCAAGGCAAATCATCAATACTCGCTTGCGCCATCCAGCCCTCTCTTTGTCATTATGGCAATCCGTCTATCATATCTGCCGTATCGTTACCGCACGACCCCGCTCATTCAGAGCTGGGAAAAATTGCCTTTCGCCAGATCGGTTTCAAATTCGTGCAGCCAACCGGTGTTGCTCTCACCCAGATAGAGCTTGATGCGGTCAAACCTGGCCACACTGACCTCCCGCTGGTGCGCCCCGGCGCTGCCATTCAGGAATGAGTCATTGGCAACCACATCAAAATCTTCGTAAACATAACCGTGGCGCTCACATGCGCTGATGAAACTGGTTTGTTCATCGGCATCAAATTGGTAAAACAGTTTCTGGGCCATGGGGCGTCCTCCGGGTGGTCATTTCGGTCCAGCATAGACTACCGAGGCATTGCGCTGGGAATTTTCCCGGCAAATGGATTACCTCACCAGGAACAGGCTGACGGTATCGAAAACCACACCATGTTACCAGGATTACGCGGATAGACAGTCAAGCGGGCGTTTGAATTGGTAGAATGGCAGGTCGCGCCAGATTGGCCCGGATACAGCCCACACAAAGCGGGTATCCAAGCGGGTGTAAAAGCTCAAATCAAAAACATAAACCCTTATGGATCACCGTTCAGGAATCTGAAATGCCTTTGCTTTACGTCGAAAATGCCAGCCTTGCCTATGGTCACTGGCCCTTGCTTGACCACGCCACTTTCTCGCTGGAGGAAGGCGAGCGCGTTGGGCTGATTGGCCGCAATGGTCAGGGCAAGTCAACATTGCTCAAGGCAATTGCCGGAGTGGCAACGCTGGATGAAGGCGCCATTCGTGTCAGCCAGAACGCTCGTCTGGCATTTGTAGCGCAAGAGCCTGAGTTTCAGCCTGGCCAAACTGTTTTTGAAGCCGTCGCCGAAGGCTTGGGCGATTTGCGGCAGATTCTGATTGATTACCACGCCTGCGCCGAAACTCAAGACGGCAGTGAAGAGGCGTTGTCCCGCCTGATGGATTTGCAGCACGAACTGGAAGCTCGCGATGGCTGGCGTTTTGATGTGCTGATCGCCGGCACTCTTACCCATCTGGGTTTGCCACCACAAACGCTGGTCTCCGAATTGTCGGGCGGCTGGAAAAAACGCGTAGCGCTGGCTCGCGCCTTGGTGAGCGAGCCGCAAATATTGTTGCTGGATGAGCCAACCAACCATCTGGACGTCAGCGCCATCGAGTGGCTGGAAGGTTTGCTCAACAACTTCTCCGGCAGCGTGCTGTTTATTACTCACGATCGACGCTTTCTGGATAATGTCGCCACGCGCATCATCGAGCTGGATCGCGGCAATATCGCCAGTTTCCCAGGCAATTTCTCGACCTATGAAGTGCGCAAGGCCGAACTGATCGCCCAGGAAGAAACGGTAAATCGCAAGTTCGACAAAGTGCTGGCGCAAGAAGAAGTCTGGATTCGCAAAGGCGTGGAAGCGCGTCGTACCCGCAATGAAGGCCGCGTGCGGCAACTGGAAAAACTGCGTCGCGAACGCGCAGCGCGGCGTGAACGCATTGGCAATGTCTCGTTCCAGCTGGATGCGGGCGAGCGCTCAGGCAAGCTGATTGCCGAGTTTGAAAACGCCACCAAGTCCTTCGGCAACAAGATCATTCTGAAAGACTTCACCAGTCGCTTGATTCGTGGCGACAAGATTGGTTTGGTCGGCCCGAACGGCGTGGGCAAAACCACTTTCCTGAAGATGGTGCTGGGCGAACTGGAAGCTGATTCCGGCACCATTCAACGCGGTACCAAAATCGAAGTGGCGTATTTCGACCAGTTCCGTGAGCAACTGGACGAAAACGCCACCGTGGCCGATGTGGTCAGCCAAGGTAACGAGTTCGTCGAAATTGGCGGCGCCCGCAAACACATCATGGGCTATCTGGAAGAATTCCTGTTCCCGGCTGAGCGCGCACGCAGCCCGGTGCGGTCTTTGTCGGGGGGTGAGCGCAACCGGCTGTTGCTGGCGCGCCTGTTTACCCGTCCGGCCAACGTGCTGGTGCTGGACGAACCCACCAACGATCTAGACATCGACACTCTCGAATTGCTGGAACAGTTGCTGATTGATTATCCGGGCACTGTGTTTCTGGTCTCACATGACCGGGCATTCCTGGACAACGTGGTCACCCAGGTTGTAGCTTTTGAGGGCGACGGCGTATTGCTGGAGAACGCTGGCGGTTATAGCGACTGGCAGCAAGCGCGTGCCCGGATGATGCAAGCCCGGGCCGCAAGCGCTGCAGCGAGCAGTTCGCCCGCCAAAGAATCGACCAATGCCGGCGACAAACAGGCTGATCGCAATCGCCAGCGCCCTGCCCGCCTCAGCTTTAATGAGCAGCGCGAACTGGAGAAATTGCCTGCCGAGATCGCCGCGCTGGAAGAGGAACAAGTCAGTTTGCACGATGCAATGCAAAGCCCGGATCTATACCGGAACGACCCAACAAAGGCACGTGAGATGCAAAATCGGGTAGAACTCATTGAAACCAGCTTGATGGAAAAGCTGGAACGCTGGGAACAACTGGAAGCGCGGCGCTAAACGTTCATGGCCTGGCTGTTCAGCCCACGCGGACCCACCCTGCCGCGCCAATCGTCACTACGCCCGATGCGAGTCGGGCTGGTGGCGTTTTACGTGATCTTGTTGCTGATCTGCGGACTGATACTCGCCTGGCTCACCCTGCGTGATTACGATGCCAGTCTGGATGAGGCGCGGCGGCAGAATCTGCTGCTGGCCCGCTCGCTGGATGAGCACACCACCCGCACGTTCATCTCGGCCGAGCAAGCCATTCAGGGCACGGTGGACCGGCTGGAAATTGCTGGCGGTGTTGGCAATGCCGACGCGCAGGAAATCTCCCGCGAGCTACGCAACAAGTTGCGGCTGACTCCGCAAATCAGCGATATCGTGACGGTCGATGAACAGGGTGTGGTGCGCAGTAGTGCAGCGCATCCGGGCGCACACGATATCGACTTTTCTGATCGCGCGTGGCTGCAATACCATCGCGACAGCACCGACCCGCGTTTTCTGGTCTCCGGCCCGCTGATTGGCAAAATCACCGCTACCTGGAATATTCCGGTTTCACATCGCGTTGACCGGCCTGACGGCAGTTTTGGCGGCGCGGTGGTCGCTGGCATCGAGCCTGACTATTTCAACCGCTTTTATCGCTCACTCAAGCTGCCAGCGGGCACGCATATCAAGTTGTTGCGCAACGACGGCATCTTGCTACTGAATTACCCGCTGGATACCCGAGAACTGGGCCGCAATTTACGCAGCGCCAATGTCTCGCGTTTTGAACAAAGCCGCCAGAATCACGGCGCGTTTTACATGGACAGCACCCAGTCCGGCAGCGACACGCTGGTTACTTTCCTGGTGTCGGAAGGCGAACTACCGATCATCGTGATGGTGACGTCCGATCTGGACATCGTGCTGCAGAAATTTCACAGCGACCTCCTGGGGCGCGCCGTATCGGCACTGGTGCTGATCCTGGTCGTGAGCGTTTTGCTGTTCTTGCTGCTACGGCAAATCAAGCGAGTCGAGCAGATCGAGTCTCGGCTCTACCTTACCCAGTTCACCGTTGATGAAGCGCCAGACGTTATTTTGTGGGCTGATCGCCAAGCGTTTGTGCGTTACGCCAACCGGGCGGCCTCAACCACCACAGGCTACCGCCACGAAGAACTGCTCAAGCTACGTTTTCTTGATCTCTATCCACACATTACCGACCCGCAATGGCAGGAATTCTGGCAGCGTCTGCGACTCGAAAAACGGATGGTCCACATTACGCATCAGCGTAATCAGGAAGGCGCGCTGCAGCCTGTTGAAATCACTTTCAATTACGTGGAGTTCTTTCAGGAAGCGTATATCTGCAGCACGGTGCGCGATATCACCGAGCAACAAAACTCCGAACGCGAACTGCGGCGCCACCGCGACCACTTGCAAGATCTAGTGCTGGAACGCACGGCAGAAATCCGTACAGTGCTGGATGCCAGTCCGCTGGCCATCATGTTGTCGGTGCGCAATACCATTCGCCTGGTTAATCCGGCTTTTGAAATATTGTTCGGCTACGCCGCCAGCGACATCATTGGTCTGCCCACGCGGGTCATTCATGGGTCTGAGGCGCGTTACAACGAGCTAGCCACCACCATCTGGGCCCGCATCAATACCGGCGGTGTGTTTCGCGGCGAAATCGAATTGTTCCGCCGCGATCACTCAGGCTTTTGGGCCATGATGTACGCCAAAGCACTGGTGCCTGGCGACCCTGGCAAAGGCATGATCACGGTCATCGAAGATGTCACCGCCCAACGTATTGCCGCACAGGCGCTACGCCAGTCCGAGCGATTGAAACGCACCATTATTGATACCACGGCCGACGGTTTTATCCTGATCGATACCCATCGTCATATCGTCGATGTCAACCACGCCTTTTGCCAGGTGCTGGGCTTGCGGCGCGAAGACTTGATCGGCGAGCAGCCGCACACCATCTGGGGCGAGCCCGCACTGCAGATTTTCCCGGTGTCATTGGTCAACGATAGTGCCGGTGAAAACCGGTTGTCTGAGGTGACGCTGGTTGACGCCAATGGCGAGCGTCAGCCTTTCCTGGTGAGTTCGGCCGCCATTCTGGATGAGCAACACAACCTGGAATACGCCTTTGCGTTCCTGACCAATATCTCGCATCTGAAAGATATTGAACGCAAGCTGGTTGAAGCCAAAGATGCCGCGGAAGAAGCCAATATCTCCAAATCGGCCTTCCTCGCCAACATGTCGCATGAACTGCGCACGCCGATGCATGCAATTCTGAGTTTCTCGGAAATGGGCATTTCCAAGGCCAGTCGCGGTGAGCCAGGCGCGTTGGGGCGCTATTTTGAGCGCATTCATTCCAGCGGCAACCGCTTGCTGGTGCTGCTGAATGACTTGCTGGATATGTCCCGTCTTGAAGCCAACAAGATGCGCTACGACAAAACCCGGCACTGCCTGCAATTGGCAGTACAAGGCGCTGCCTCTGAAATTGCCCCGCTACTCAGCACGCTCAATCTGCGGCTGGATATTGAAGACGACAGCGAACCGCTCTACGCCGTATTTGACCAGGCGCGACTGATGCAGGTGGTGGTTAATCTGTTATCCAACGCTATCAAGTTCAGTCCGCCCGATAGCGTTATCGAAATCCGCTATCTGGAACAGGCGACGCTGGCATCAGGCGCCGCTGCGGTCGGTTTGACCGTGCGTGACCATGGACCCGGCATTCCGGAACACGAACTGGATGCCATCTTTGACAAGTTCATCCAGAGCGCGCGGGTACGGGCCGAGGCTGGCGGCACTGGTCTTGGGCTGGCAATCAGCAAGCAGATCATGGAAGACCACGGCGGCAGCGTGACCGCGTGCAACCACCCCGACGGAGGCGCGGTATTTACCGTACTGCTGCAAATGGAGCAACAACTGACGGCCAGCACCGTCGGTTAGCCGCCACCGACGCTTTGCCGTACAATTGCCGGTTTCGCTTTCAACTGCCCCAGACCATGCCCGATATTGCTCGCGAAGTTGCGCGCCGCCGTACCTTCGCCATCATTTCTCACCCCGATGCTGGTAAAACCACGCTGACTGAAAAACTGTTGCTGTTTTCAGGTGCGATTCAGCTCGCCGGTACCGTCAAGGGCAAGAAAGGTGGCAAGTTTGCCACTTCGGACTGGATGGATATCGAAAAGCAACGCGGTATTTCGGTTGCATCGTCGGTCATGCAGTTTGATTACCGCGATCACGTGGTCAATCTGCTCGACACTCCAGGCCACCAGGACTTCTCAGAAGATACCTATCGCGTGCTGACCGCTGTCGATTCAGCACTGATGGTGATTGACGCGGCCAAAGGCGTGGAAGAGCAAACCATCAAGTTACTGAACGTTTGCCGCTTGCGCCACACCCCGATCATCACGTTCATGAATAAATATGACCGTGAAGTGCGCGACAACCTGGAATTGCTGGATGAAGTCGAATCAGTCCTGAAGATTCGCTGCGCTCCGGTCACTTGGCCTATCGGCATGGGCAAGACTTTCCGCGGGGTGTATCACATCCTCAACGACCAGGTTTTGCTGTTCAAGTCGGGCGAAGGCCGCTCCAGTGACGCTGACGAGATTATTCAAGGCCTGGATAACCCACGCCTGGATGAGTTGTTTCCGCTGGAAATCGAACAAACCCGCATGGAACTGGATCTGGTGCGCGGCGCTTCGCACCCGTTTGATCTGGGCGAGTTCCTCTCCGGCAATCTGACGCCGGTGTTCTTTGGCTCGGCCATCAACAACTTTGGCGTGCGTGAAATTCTGAACGCACTGATTGACTGGGCCCCGGCTCCGGCAGAGCGTGATGCTACAGCGCGTGCAGTCTCGCCAACCGAAGAGAAGTTCTCTGCTTTTGTGTTCAAGATTCAGGCCAATATGGACCCGCGCCATCGCGACCGGATTGCGTTTCTGCGCGTTTGTTCTGGCCAATTTGAACGGGGCATGAAATTCAAGCACTTGCGCTTGGGCCGGGAAATCGCGGCCAACTCGGTGGTGACCTTTATGGCGCAAGGGCGCGAGCAAGTCGAAGAAGCCTATGCTGGCGACATTATTGGTTTGCCCAACCACGGCAACATCCAGATTGGCGATTCGTTCTCTGAAGGTGAAGTGCTGGGCTTTACCGGCATTCCTTACTTTGCACCGGAAATGTTCCGCATCGTACGCATCCGCAACCCATTGAAAATCAAGCAATTGCAGAAAGGCTTGCAGCAACTGGGTGAAGAAGGCGCCGTGCAGGTATTCAAGCCACTGAATGGCTCGGATCTGATTTTGGGTGCCGTGGGCGTGCTGCAGTTTGAAGTGGTGGCTAGCCGGTTGGCCAACGAATACGGCGTTGATGCCATGTTTGAACCGGTGACCATCTATACCGCGCGATGGGCTTCGTGTGCTGATGCCAAACGCCTGGCCGAATTTGAACGGGCGCTCGAAAACAATCTGGCCCGTGACGCAGCCAATAGCCTGGCCTATCTGGCAACCAGCCGGGTCAACCTGGCATTGACTCAGGAACGCTGGCCCGAAATCGTGTTCCACGAAACGCGGGAACACGCCGTTACTCTTTAACGGCTCTGGTTGTAGCGCAATAAAAAAAGCACCGGCTATCCGGTGCTTTTTTTATTGCCCTTGCAATCTGCCGATTCTGTTCGAGCCTTAGAAGACACTTGCTGCAATTGTCTCTTCAACACCAGCAAAAACTACGAAATAAAACTACGAGAATATTCATTCTGCATCACATTCCCAGTCAAATTATTGACGTAGATCAACAAATTCCAGCTTCAATAAGCTGTTGAT
Source organism: Silvimonas sp. (assembly GCF_031291215.1). NCBI lineage: Bacteria > Pseudomonadati > Pseudomonadota > Betaproteobacteria > Neisseriales > Chitinibacteraceae > Silvimonas > Silvimonas sp. Next base: position 292,727 of record NZ_JARLJK010000136.1, on the reverse strand, counting down.
CTGTGTAGATATTTGCCAGGCTTTCCCCGTAGCGCGGTGCTATTCTAACTGCATCTAAGGCCCCTGAGGTGAACCCTCCGGGGGAGTAGTCTGAAGGTTTATGTCAAACAGACAGTCACCAAGGAGCATCAAACCATGAACGCACCGGAAGTTAATCTGCAGCTTGAAGCCTGGCGTGGTTTTACCGCTGGCGAGTGGCAGAAAAAAGTCGCTACCCGCGATTTTATCCAGGAAAATTATACCCCGTACGATGGTGATGACAGCTTCCTTGCCGGACCGACCGAACGCACCACCCAACTCTGGAACGAACTCTCCGTCCTGCTGAAAGAAGAACGCAAACGCGGCGTGCTGGAAGTCTCCGCTCAGGTTGGTTCTTCGATTACCTCGCACGGCCCAGGTTATATCAACAAAGATCTGGAAACCATTGTTGGTTTGCAAACCGATGCCCCGCTGCGCCGCGCCATCATGCCAAACGGCGGTCTGCGCATGGTGCAAAACTCCCTCAAAGCCTACCACTTTGAAGAGTCCCCGCTGATTACCGAAATCTTTACCAAATACCGTAAAGATCACAACATGGGCGTATTTGATGCCTATACCCCGGAAATCATGGCTTGCCGCAGTTCGGGCGTGATCACCGGTCTTCCTGACGCCTATGGCCGTGGCCGTATTATCGGTGACTATCGCCGTGTGGCACTGTATGGCGTGGACTTCCTGATCGCGGATAAAAAACGTGAAAAGGCTGAACTGGATAACGTTCCGTTCACCGAAGAAGTCATTCGTCTGCGTGAAGAACTGTCGGAACAAATCAAGGCGCTGGCTGAACTCAAGCAAATGGGCAAGTCCTACGGCTTTGACCTGGCTCGTCCTGCTGCTACCGCGCAAGAAGCTGTGCAATGGCTGTATCTGAGCTATCTGGCTGCCGTGAAAGAACAAAACGGCGCAGCTATGTCTATCGGTCGTATCTCGACCTTCCTCGATATCTATATTGAGCGCGACATTAAAGAAGGCCGCATCACCGAAGCCGAAGCGCAAGAAATGATTGACCACATGGTCATGAAACTGCGGATCGTGCGTTTCCTGCGCACACCAGAGTACGACGAACTGTTCTCCGGCGATCCGACCTGGGTTACCGAATCGATTGGTGGCGTTGGCCTGGATGGTCGCCCTCTGGTCAGCAAGTGTAGCTTCCGTGTTCTGCACACCCTGTACAACCTCGGGCCTGCACCGGAACCTAACCTGACTGTGTTGTGGTCAACGCAATTCCCGCAGGGCTTCAAAGAGTTCTGCGCGAGGGTGTCGATTGATACCTCTGCCATCCAGTACGAAAACGACGATCTGATGCGTCCGCAATGGGGCGATGACTACGCAATTGCATGTTGCGTTTCGGCAATGGCCGTAGGCAAACAAATGCAGTTCTTTGGCGCTCGCGTCAACTTGGCTAAAGCCATGCTGTATGCCATCAATGGCGGCGTGGATGAAAAGAGCGGCAAAGTCGTGGCCAAGGGTTTTGAGCCAATCAAGAGTGATGTGCTGAGCTATGACGAACTCATGCCCAAGTACGACCTGATGCTCGACTGGCTGGCCAAGACTTACGTTACCGCGCTCAATTGCATCCACTACATGCATGACAAATATGCGTACGAACGCATCGAAATGGCCCTGCATGACCGCGATATCCTGCGCACCATGGCATGTGGTATCGCCGGTTTGTCAGTCGCAGCGGATTCGCTGTCGGCCGTGAAGCACGCCAAGGTTCACGTTATCCGTAATGAAAACGGTCTGGCTGTCGATTACAAGATCGAAGGCACCTACCCTGCATACGGCAATAACGACGACCGTGTCGATGACATCGCGGTATGGCTGACCGAATCGTTCATGAAGAAGATCAAAGCCCAACCGGCCTTTTACCGTAACGCCACGCCAACCCAGTCCGTACTGACCATTACCTCTAACGTGGTTTATGGCAAGAAGACCGGTAACACGCCAGATGGTCGCCGTTCAGGTGCACCGTTCTCACCGGGTGCCAACCCAATGAATGGTCGGGATGAAAACGGCTTTATCGCTGCGGGCTTCTCAGTTTCGAAGATTCCATACGAAGCTGCGCTGGATGGTATTTCATGGACAGCCTCGATGACACCGGACTCGTTGGGTCACAACCCGCAAGACCGTATCAAGACTCTGGCTGCCTCGATTGACGGTTTGTTTGGCCCGCACGGTGAAGGCGGTGGTTCAGCATGTGCCGCAACTGAAGCCGTTGAAACCGCTATGGACAAGTTGTTCCATCTGAATATGAACGTGATGAATCGCGACACCCTGATGGATGCGATGGAGCACCCGGAAAACTACCCACAACTGACCGTGCGTGTTTCTGGTTATGCCGTCAATTTTGTGAAGCTGACCCGCGAGCAACAAATGGACGTGATTAACCGCACGTTCCACGATCGGGTTTAAACCAGCAAGAGGGATGTCCGGAGTTTTACTCCGGCATCCCGGCAACAAGGACTTCGAAATGGCTCAGAATCAATTGTTTCACCTGAACATGAATGTGTTGAATCGGGACACTCTGCTGGACGCAATGGAAAATCCAGACAAATACCCGCAACTGACAATTCGTGTGTCCGGCTATGCCGTGAATTTCGTCAAGCTCACGCGTGAGCAGCAGCTGGACGTGATCAACCGCACTTTCCACGCAACGGTATAACCGTAGCGCGTCAGCCTTACCGCTGACCCATCAAATCGCGGACCGGTATGGCATTTGCCCCCGGTCCGTTTTATATATGCTTTATCGCCTGCTGGTTTTGCCAGTCGGCCCCAGTTGGCCCTTGGGCAAACCCATAAAAAATCAGAATTTGTACCCCGGAGATCACATGGAAACCATCGAACTGAAAAAGGTCGGCGAGATCGCCCCGGCTGCTTACGATGCGCAGGGTCGCCAGGTTGGCTTTGTGCATTCCATCGAGACCGGCGCTGCGGTCGATGGTCCGGGTATGCGCTTTGCCCTATTTGTGAGTGGCTGTCAGTTCCGCTGTCTGTACTGCCATAACCCGGATACCTGGAAGCTGCATAACGGCAAGGTCTACACAGTCGATGATGTCATTGCGGAGATCGGCAAATACGCCAGTTTCTTGCGGGTGGCCGGTGGCCTGACCATTTCCGGTGGCGAGCCGATGATGCAAGCCCATTTCACCGGTGAAATCTTCCGTCGCGCCAAACACGAACTGAAACTGCATACTGCGCTCGACACCCAAGGCTTCCTGTCGGGCAACCTGCCTGATGAGTGGTTTGAACCCATTGACCTGGTGCTGCTGGATATCAAGGAATTCAACAACGAACGGCATGAGCGCCTTACCGGAAAACCGGTCGAACCCAGTTTGCTGTTCGCCAAACGTTTAGCCGCCATGAAAAAGCCGGTTTGGCTGCGCTATGTGCTGGTGCCCGGTTTTTCGGACTTCGAAGACGATGTGGAAGGTCTTGCCACTTTCGTGGCCAGCCTGGGCAATGTGGAGAGAGTAGAAGTATTGCCCTTTCACAAAATGGGCGAATCCAAGTGGCAAGAGCTCGGGCTGGATTACGAACTCACCAACGTTCAACCGCCTTCGCCCGAACTGACCCATCGCGTACGCGAGCAATTTCGCAAGCACGGGCTAACCACCTACTAAGCTGAAATCGCCTTTCAGGATGACCCCATGCCCCGCGTAGGCCATTTCCGGATTCGCGGGGCGTTTTACGGCAGGCATGTTAAACTTGCCCTGCCTTGAACAAGTCCCCTGCCCATGTACGAACTCCTGATCGGCCTGCGTTACACCCGAGCGCGAAGGCGCAACGGCTTTATCTCGTTTATCTCCCTGATTTCCATATTGGGTATCGCGCTAGGCGTTGCCGCGCTGATCATTGTGCTGTCCGTCATGAACGGCTTCCAGGGTGAGGTGCGCGATCGCATTCTGGCCATGGCCGCCCACGTACAAATCAGCGGTGCGGATAACCATCTGCAACAGTGGCCAACCGTGGCGCAAGAGGCTGCCAAAAATCCGCATGTCAAAGCCACCGCGCCTTATGTGCTGGGCCAGGGCTTGCTGACTGCGGGTGGTCAGGTCAAAGGTGCGTTGATTCGAGGCATCGACCCCGCGCAAGAACCTGGCGTCAGCCCGGCGGTTGCCAACGTTTACGGCGGCAAACTCACCAACTTGATCCCCGGGACCTTTGGTGTGGTTTTGGGCTGGCAGCTGGCCAATGATCTGGGTGTTCGTCCCGGCGACAAGGTCACTTTGATCACACCGGATGGCCAAGTTACCCCCGCCGGATTGATTCCCCGTTTTCGCCAGTTCACCGTGGTCGGCTTGTTTCGTGCGGATTACTACCCCTACGACGCGGGCGTAGCGCTGATTGAAATGTCCGACGCGCAAAAGCTGTTCCGCATGGGTGATGCCATCTCGGGGGTGCGTTTGCGGCTGGATGATCCTTTGCTGGCGCGCAATGTCGCGCTGGAAATGGCTGGCCAGATGCCGAACCAGATGGTTAGCGACTGGAGCATGGAAAACCCCACCTATTTCCGCGCGGTAGAAATTGAAAAACGCATGATGTTTCTGATTCTGACCCTGATCGTGGCCGTGGCTGCGTTCAATCTGGTGTCCACGCTGGTTATGGTCGTCACCGACAAACAAGCTGATATCGCCATCCTGCGCACACTAGGCGCATCACCGGCCTCGATCATGAAAATCTTCATGATTCAGGGTGCGGTCTCTGGCTTTGTTGGCACATTCACCGGCGTATTCGGCGGTGTATTGGTCGCTCTGAACATTGGCACGATAGTCCCGTTTATTGAACGCATCTTGGGCACCCACATCCTTTCGCCAGACGTTTACCTGATTACCGAGTTGCCCTCCAAAGTGGAGTGGAGCGATGTCAGCAGCATCGGTCTGATCTCGCTTGTGCTGGCGCTGCTCGCCACTATTTATCCAAGCTGGCGCGCCTCCCGTGTCAATCCGGCGGAGGCACTGCGCTATGAATAAGCAGCCAACAGCCATGCCAACCAACGTTTCCGATCTGGTGATCCAGGCCCAAGGTATCAGCAAGAGCTATATCAGCGGCAAGCTGGAAACCCACGTGCTGAGCAACGTCGACCTCACGCTGGCCAAGGGCGAAACGGTAGCGATTGTTGGTGCATCGGGTTCTGGCAAATCCACGTTACTGCATTTGATTGGCGCGCTGGATGTGCCATCGGCTGGCAGCGTACGCATCCTGGGAGCCAATCCGTTCACACTGCCCGATAGCAAACGTGGTGAGCTACGGAATCGCCACTTGGGTTTTGTGTACCAGTTTCATCATCTGCTGCCGGAATTCACCGCCGCCGAAAACGTCGCCATGCCCTTGTTGATCCGGCGTATGCCCAAAGCAGCGGCGCTCAAGCAAGCCGAGGCCATGCTGGAACGAGTCGGACTGGGACGTCGTAGCCATCACAAACCAGGCGAATTGTCTGGCGGCGAGCGCCAACGTGCAGCCATTGCCCGCGCGCTGGTGACCGAGCCCGATTGTGTGCTGGCCGATGAGCCCACCGGCAACCTGGATCGGGGCACTGCAGAAACGGTATTCGGTTTGATGCTGGAATTAAACCGGGCGCTGCAAACCAGCTTCATCATCGTGACCCACGATGTCACCCTGGCCCAGCGTTGCCAGCGGCAATTGCAGCTTACCGATGGCCATCTGCATCAATTGGTCAGCGGGTTGACCCTGTAATCCGGGCGCGAGGTACGCGGTGATTATTTTTCGCACCGATCAATATCCGCTGCCGTTACCGCCTGGCCATCGCTTTCCCGCACAAAAATATCGTTTGCTGTTTGAGGCGGTCAGCACGTTTGCTGCGGATTTGATCGAGACCGCTCCGGCGGCCACAGACTTCGAATTGCTCACCGCGCACAGTGCTCAATACCTGGAAAAACTGCGGGACGGCCAGCTTAGCAAGGCCGAAGAGCGTGTTTTGGGGTTGCCTTGGTCAGCTGAGTTGGTGGAGCGGTCACGCCGTTCTACCGGCGCTACGCTCGCCGCTTGCCGCACGGCGTTGCTGCAAGGCTGCGGCGCAAATCTGGCGGGTGGCACGCACCACGCCTACACAGATCACGGTAGCGGGTTTTGCGTCTTCAACGACAGCGCCGTGGCGCTGCGGGTGTTACAGCGGGAAGGCCTGATCCGCCGCGCGTTGGTGATTGATCTGGATGTGCATCAGGGCAATGGCACGGCAGATATCCTGGCGGATGACCCAGCGCTGTTTACGCTATCCATTCACGGCGCCAACAACTTCCCGTTTCAAAAAGCTCGCAGTGATCTGGATATCGAAATGCCGGACGCTTGCGATGATGTCACTTACCTCGCGCAACTCGAATGCACTTTACCCGCGCTATTGCAGCAACAACGCCCCGATCTGGTGCTGTATTTAGCCGGGGCCGATGCCTGGGAAGGAGATCGCCTTGGGCGCTTGGGATTGTCAGCCCAAGGCATGCTGCAAAGGGACCAGTATGTGCTTGGACTTTGCCAGCAATTTGATGTGCCGGTAGCCATCACCATGGGAGGTGGGTACGGTCGGGATATCAACCAGACCGTAGCCATTCATGCCGCAACTTTGCAGGCTGCGGTAACACTATTTGCTGCTACGGCTCAGCCGAAGAAGCATACATAGAGGCGTTGCGACCAACTGAGTTGTTGCCACCAGTTTTCACCCTGCTCCAGCACCGACCGGCCTTTATCCGACAGTACCCACGCCCGAATGCCGTTGGTCCATTCGCGTGGTGTAACCCAGCCGTAGTGATTGAAAAAGCTCAGCCACATTGCGGCCTCGGGACCGTAGCCATCCAGGTAGGTGGTCATGGATAACGGCCCGGCTTCCAGAATCGGATAGCCACATTGCATGCGACGCATTACCCCCAAAGCGCGTCGTGGGCGGGGGATTTCCAGAGTACTCATCCTGCGGTCCATCGTAATTGCGTTACAAAACTACAAGCATACTGCGTGCCAATCTGTAATTCAGTAACAAAATACAATATTCGGCGTCTCTGCATCCCGTTGAAAGAAAACAAAAAAGGCGAGGTCAACTACCCTCGCCTTTCCCTTGCTTCGGCTTGCCAGCTTGTTAACTACTCAAACCAACAATCAGCCGACCGTCACGCGTGCAAACTTGCGCTTGCCTACTTGCAGTACGACGGTTTCGCCTTTGGCGATCAGCAGATTTTTGTCTGCCACTTTTTCGCCATTCAGCTTCACCGCACCCGCCTGAATATCGCGGAACGCCTGCGAGGTAGACGGGCATAGCTGTGTTTCTTTCAGAACGTTACCGATCTGCAAACCTTCGCCTTCCGCGGCCAGGTTGAACTCGGGCATTTCATCCGGCATGGCGCCTTTCTGGAAACGGGTTTCAAAGTCGGTGAGCGCAGCTTCGGCGGCCGCTTGCGAGTGAAAACGAGCAACCAGCTCTTGTGCCAGCAACACCTTTACGTCACGCGGGTTGCGACCTGCAGCGATCTCTGCCTTGAAGGTTTCGATTTCGGTCATCGGCCGGAACGAGAGCAACTCAAAATAACGCCACATCAGCACATCGGAAACACTCATCACCTTGCCGAAAATTTCGTTGGCCGGTTCATCGATGCCGATATAGTTGCCCAGCGATTTGGACATCTTGTTGACGCCATCCAGCCCCTCCAGCAGTGGCATCATCAGCACCACTTGCGGCTCTTTGCCATGCTGCTGCTGCAACATGCGGCCCATCAGCAAGTTGAATTTCTGGTCCGTGCCGCCCAGTTCAACATCTGCATCCATCGCTACCGAGTCATAACCCTGCAGCAGCGGATACATGAACTCATGCACAGCGATGGGCTGATTATTGGCAAAGCGCTTGGAGAAATCGTCCCGCTCCAACATGCGCGCCACCGTAATGGACGATGCCAGCTTGAGCATGCCCGCCGCGCCCAGTTCGTTATGCCAGGTCGAATTGAACATGACGCGGGTTTTTGCGCGGTCCAGAATCTTGAAAACCTGGCGTTCGTAGGTTTCGGCGTTGCGCTTGACGTCTTCTTCGGTCAGCGGGGGCCGGGTAGTGTTTTTGCCGGTTGGATCACCAATGCGGCCGGTAAAGTCGCCAATCAGAAATTGCGCTTCGTGCCCCAGATCCTGCAGCTGCCGCATTTTGTTGATCAGCACCGTATGGCCCAAATGCAGATCTGGCGCTGTCGGGTCAAAACCAGCCTTGATCTTGAGCGGCACCCCGGTAGTGCGACTGCGTTCCAGCTTTTTGATCAGTTCGTCTTCTGGCAGGATTTCATCGGCACCGCGTTTGATGATTTGCAGGGCGGCGAGAGTGTCCGGATGCAGCGGCGCTTTTTCTTGTACGGTCATGGCAGTTCGATCTGATGTCTGGAAGCGGATGCGGCGTTCCAGTTGATTGGCATAGCCGGGCAGCTTTGTTACGCTCTAGTGCGCGTTGAGCCCGGAAACGGATGCAATAAACGCGCAATTCTACTGCAATTCGCCCTTTTCCCCTACCTGCCAAGCGCGCCGTCGCCCCGGACAAGGCGATTAACCCACTGGAAAACCCCATGACCGCGAACCATGATTTCTATATCGGCCTGATGACCGGGACCAGCCTGGATGGGGTAGATGCCGCGCTGGTGGATTTTTCCGGTGGCCAGCCCCGATTGCACGCGGCTGTGGCGTTGCCGTTGGGAGAACAGCTGCGCGCCTTGTTAATGCAGTTACAGGCGCGTTCCGAGGACGAATTACATCTGGCCCATATGGCTGGGAATGCCTTGGCAGATCTATACGCCGAGGCAGTTTCGCGTTTGTTGGTACAAAGCCATCTCACCACAGCAGACATCAAAGCCATTGGCAATCACGGCCAAACTGTGCGGCACAGGCCAGAAGTCGGCTACACCGTGCAGTTGGGCAACCACGCGCGACTGGCCGAACTAACCGGAATTACGGTTGTGGGTGATTTTCGCAGCCGCGACATTGCGGCTGGTGGTCAGGGAGCGCCGCTGGTCCCGGCGTTTCATCAGGCCATCTTTGGCCATACTGGCGAGCCTTGTGTCATTGCCAATATCGGCGGCATTGCCAATATCACCATTCTGGACCAAAGCGGCTCGATCATCGGTTTTGATACCGGGCCGGGCAATGTCCTGATGGATATGTGGACGCTGCAGCACCGCGGTGAACACTACGATGCGGGCGGTGCCTGGGCGGCCCAAGGGCACTTGCAGGCGGATTTGCTGCAAGCCATGTTGTCCGAGCCCTATTTCGCGCTATTGCCGCCGAAAAGCACCGGTCGCGATCTGTTCCATGGTGAATGGCTGCGGCGACAATTGACCAGCTACAGTCACGCCCCGCAAGACGTACAGGCCACCTTGAGTGCCCTGACCGCCCGGACCCTTGCCGATGCAATCCGCGCGCATGCGCCGCACGCCACTTCGGTTTATCTCTGCGGTGGAGGCGCTCACAACCTGCATCTACAACAGCAATTGCGCCAATGGTTGCCAAGCCAACGTGTGGAAACCACCGCTGCACTGGGTGTTGATCCGGACTGGGTAGAAGCCTATGCCTTTGCCTGGCTGGCCTGGCGCTGCCTGGCGCGGCAACCGGCCAATTTGCCGGAAGTAACCGGCGCGCATGGTCCGCGCATTCTGGGTGCCATCTGGCCAGCTTGATCCTCCTCCTCCTGCGCTAGCAATTTCTGTCGCGTTTTGCCTGCAGCATCATGTATTTCTGATAAAAGAATCTGCATGATGCGTGCATATCAGCCATGCTGAAATCAGCACCCTGCCCCAGCGCCGGGCCGACTGCACTTCTGGCGTGCAAGTTGGCCTGTTTCGGGTCGGGGCTGACTCCGCCCGCTGGCGATATACATTTGAAGTGATTAAACAAATTATTCCGGCACCGCTGCAATGTGACCGGGAGGAGACTCTGCCCATGTTCGCCATTCGCCGCAGCCCGCTTGTTACGCAGTTTCTGATTCTGGGAACACTGGTCTGTATCGTGGTTTTCGGTGGGCTGGTGGTGTACACCAGCATCAATGTCCAGCAAACGGCGCGAACCATTGCCGAAAACAACCTCACCACGCAATTGCAGCTGGTTAAAGACACCTTCCAGTTGGCTTATATGGATGCGCAAACCCGCAGCAAAGGATTGCTAGACCAATTTGTGCGGCAGCTACCGGGCGAGATTGTGGTTACAACGGATAAAACCGAAACCGGTCTGCCTGTCGTCAAATCTGGTGATCACGTATTAAGTCAGGACACCACGCTGCTGGAGCAGTTTCGTGGTCATACCGGTGCCGACACCGCCATCGTCGCCAAAAACGAAGCTGGCAAATTTGTGCGGGTCAACACCTTGCTGAAAGACGCTAGCGGCAAATTGATGATCGGCAGCGAGGTCAAGGCAGATGACCCGATTGCCAAAGCCATCAGTTCAGGCGAAACGTTCTCCGGTCTGGTCATGCGCAATGGCCGCTATTACATGACCAACGCCGTACCCATCAAGAATGCCGCAGGCCAGGTCGCGGGCTGGGTTCAGGCACGGGCCGATCTCACCCCTGAAGTCACTACCCTGCGCCAGATGCTGGCCAGCCTCAAAGTGGGCGATAGCGGTTATGTCTACGCAGTTGCGCCCACCAACGATGACGGAATCGCCCGCTACGTTATTCATCCGAAAAACGAAGGCAAGCTGGTTACCGAAACCAACGGCGGCAAGCTTGTCTGGATGTACAAACAGATGCTGGCCCAGAAAGAAGGTCTGGTGCATTACCCGCTGGCCAATCCCGCCCACGGCGACGCGGAAGAAGACAAAATGGTGGCCTACGCCACCGTTCCCAACTGGAACTGGATCGTCGCCAGTGGCAGCTTCACCGACGAGTTCACCGGCCACAGCATTGTGCTGCGCAATCGACTGATTATGGTGAGCGTTGTATTGGCGTTGTTAACATTGGGAATGCTGTATGTCGGCCTCAAGCATCGCCTTGGCCCGCTGGCCAACGTCGTCCGCGCCATTGAACGCTTTGGCACGGGCGACCTCACTGCGCGTATCCCGGTCGTGCGTGAAGGGCCCAGCGCCAACGAAATGGACCGCATCACGGTGCAATTCAATCAGGCGGCGGTGTCATTACAGGGTTTGATGCAGGACGTACGCAACACTGCGGGCGAAGTGGATCAAGCCACCGGCCATTTCGACAACGCCATCTCGCGAATTGCCACCGACAGCCGCCAGCAAAGCGAATCTGCCTCCAGCATGGCCGCAACCGTAGAGCAAATTACCGTCAGTATCAGCCATATTGCCGATCATGCGGGCGACGCTGCCAGCACCGCGCGCGAAGCACAAGGATCGTCGCAGGAAGGCACCAATGTGGTCGGGCGCATGGAGAAGCAGATGCACACGCTCTCCAATGCCTCGCGCCTGGCAGCCGAGCGCATTGCCAGTCTGGGCGAGCGGTCCAACGAGATTTCCGGCATTGTCAAAGTCATCAAGGACATTGCCGATCAAACCAACTTGCTGGCTTTGAACGCGGCGATTGAAGCCGCCCGCGCGGGCGAACAAGGTCGCGGCTTTGCGGTGGTGGCCGATGAAGTGCGCAAGCTGGCGGAACGCACCGGCAATGCCACGCGTGAGATCAGCACCTTGATTGGCGGCATGGTTAGCGACACCCAATTGGTCGCCGGTGAAATTGTGGCGGTGTCCGATCAGATGCAAAGCGGCGTAGCGCTGGCCAACGAAACGGGCTCCGCGCTCAGCACCATTGCGGCACACACCGAGCGCACGGCGGGCATTGTGAATGACATCGCCCACGCCACGCGTGAACAATCCTCTGCGAGCGCCATTCTGGCCGGTAATGTGGAGTCGGTAGCGCAAACGGCGCAAAGTAACGCAGCGCTGGTAGAAGACAACCGTACCGCCGCCCGCCAGTTGCGCGAACAAGCGCAAACCTTGCGCAGCAAACTGGCGCAGTTCCAGATGTAATCTTCACGTACGTTCAGATTGGGCACTTTTGCCACGCCCGGAAAGCATGGCTCTGGCATGATGCCCGCATTCCGGTAGACTACGCCGGACTTTGCTCCGGAGCCCCTTTCATGCCCCAGCACGACCACCAGCACAACCAGTTTGCCCTGTTCCGGACCCGGCGCTTTTTGCCGTTGTTCATTACGCAGTTTTTCGGCGCGTTCAACGACAATCTGTTCAAGCAAGCCATGGTGGTGCTGCTGGTATTTCGCGGCCTGACTACCGCGGGCATGAGTACCGATACGCTGGTGAGCGCCGCAGCAGGTATTTTCATCCTGCCCTTTTTTCTGTTTTCGACCATCTCCGGGCAACTGGCAGAAAAGTACGACAAAGCGTTTCTGGCGCAATGCGTGAAGGTCCTTGAAATCTGTATCATGGCCGCCGCCGGATACGGCTTCTGGCAGCACAACGTGCCGGTATTGCTGGGTTGCCTGTTCATGATGGGCGTGCATTCAACGCTGTTTGGGCCGCTCAAATACTCGGTATTGCCGCAATACCTGCGCGAACATGAATTGATGGGTGGCAACGGGCTGATCGAGGGTGCGACGTTTGTGGCAATTTTGCTGGGCCAGATTGCTGGCGCCACCATCGTCCAGCATCAACCGCACGGCGAACAGCTGATTGTCTGGGCTTGCGTCGGCGTTGCCATCATCGGCTGGATAGCCAGTCGGAGCATGCCGCCCGCCCCGGCTCCTGCGCCCAATCTTAAAATTTCCTGGAATCTGCCCAAAGAAACCTGGCGCATTATCAAGCACGCGCGCGGCAACAAAACCGTGTTCAACAGTCTGTTGGGCTTATCCTGGTTCTGGTTCTTTGGCGCGGTGTATCTCACTTACCTGCTACCGCTGACCGCGCATGTGTTGGGCGGCAATGCCACGGTGTTCACCCTGCTGCTGACCATGTTCTCGGTCGGGATCGGGCTGGGCTCGGTGTTGTGCGAACGTCTGTCCGGGCATCGCGTTGAACTGGGGCTGGTGCCGTTTGGTTCGATTGGCTTGTCGTTGTTCGGGGTCGATCTGTATTTTGCGGTGGGCCACAGCCCGGTTAGCACTTACGACCTGGTGTCGTTCATCCACGAAGCCAAACACTGGCGCGTGATGGCCGATCTGCTGCTGTTGGGTGTGTTTGGCGGCTTCTTCACTGTGCCGCTGTATGCGCTGATTCAGACACGCTCGGAAAAAGACTTTGTTTCGCGCGCCATTGCTGCCAACAACATCCTGAACTCCTTGTTCATGGTGGTGGCGTCGGTCATGAGTATCGTGCTGCTCAAAGCAGGTCTGTCCATTCCAGGTTTGCTGCTAACCGTTGCGTTGATGAACGTGCTGGTAGCGCTATATATCTATTCGCTGATCCCCGAGTTCCTGATGCGCTTCCTGGTGTGGATTCTCACCCACCTGTTGTATCGCGTGCGTTCGCAAGGCCTACAGCGCATCCCGGATGAAGGCGGCTGCGTGCTGGTCTGCAATCACGTCAGCTTTATGGACGCCATGATTCTGGCAGGTGCGGTGCGGCGTCCGGTGCGCTTTGTGATGGATCACCGCATTTTCAAAACCCCGATTCTCAAGTTCATCTTCAAAACCGCTGGCGCAATCCCCATTGCCCCAGCCAAAGAAGACCCGACCATGAAAACCAAGGCTTTTGACCGGGTGGCAGAGTATCTGCAGCAAGGCGAAGTCGTATGTATTTTCCCCGAGGGTGGCATTACCCGGAACGGCGAAATCCAGACCTTCCGCCCAGGGATAGAAGAAATCATCCGCCGCACGCCGGTGCCGGTCATTCCTTTGGCGCTGCAAGGGTTGTGGGGGAGCTTTTTCAGCCGCAAAGACGGTGCTGCCATGATGAAAATGCCTCGCGGCATCTTCTCCAAGATTGGCTTTGTCGTCGGTGAGCCGGTACCGCCAGAAGCGGCCACGCGCCAGCGGCTGGAAGCAGATGTGCGCGCTTTGCGTGGCGACTGGCGCTAAGCGGCGACTCAGCTCCGTCTGAGTTTGCGCACAAAACAACAACGGCGTGGACTGAACCACGCCGTTGTTGTTTCAAGCCTCACGCTTACTCATTGATCCATTGGTGGTTAGCTCCGGGCCAGCCACACCTCGCCATCCCGCACTTCCACACTGTGGCATGCAGTCTGCCCTTGTTCCGGGGCCAAAGCCTGGCCGGTTTTCAGATCAATTTTGAAGTTATGCATGGGGCACGCCACCGTTTCACCATAAACCAGGCCATGGCTTAACTCGCCACCTTTATGCGGGCAGCGGTTATCAAGCGCAAACACCCGGTCACCCGTGGTGCGAAAGATGGCAATCGGCGCCCTGTCCGGTAGTTGTACCGCCCGCGCACCTTGCGTTGGGATGTCAGTCAGAGCGCAAATGCGCTGCCATTGTTGAGTCATGATTTTCATCCTTCTGCAGCCGCCTGTTGTAGCGACTACCAATTAAGCGAGTTGATCTGGTCCGATCAAAACCGGTCTGGTCCGGAATTACTGGGGCAAGTCGGCAAACTGGGCGGCGGCACTTTCGCCGATACGGGCCTGCCATGGGTCGGGCTCATCGGCCAATGCCAGTTGCAGGCGCGCCCACAAGGCTTGGCGACGGGTTGCGTCTTCCAGTACCTGCGCTTTGATGTAATCCATGCCCACGCGCCGCATAAAATGCACAGTGCGCTCCAGATAATTGGCTTCTTCGCGGTACAACTGCAGGAAGGCGCCGGTGTATTCCATGACCTCGTCTTCTGTTTTCAGCTTGATCAAAAACTCGGCGACTTCGGTTTTGATACCGCCATTGCCACCGATGTAGATTTCCCAGCCGGAATCCACCGCGATAATGCCAACGTCTTTGATGCCTGCTTCCGCACAATTACGCGGACAACCCGACACGGCCAGCTTGACCTTGTGCGGTGCCCACATCCGGTCCAGCGCTTTTTCCAGCGCAATACCCATACCGGTGGAGTCTTGCGTGCCAAAGCGGCAGAACTGTTTGCCGACGCAGGTTTTAACCGTGCGCAAACCCTTGGCATAACCCATGCCACAAGGCATATCGAGGTCTTGCCAGATTTTGGGCAGGTCTTCTTTTTTCACGCCCAGCAAATCCAGACGCTGACCGCCGGTAACCTTGACCATCTTCACCGCGTATTTATCCGCCACGTCGGCAATCTTGCGCAGCTCATCGGGTGTCGTTACGCCGCCCCACATGCGCGGTATCACACCAAACGTGCTGTCTTTCTGGATATTGGCGTGCATACGCTCGTTGACCAGCCGCGCTTGCGGATCATCTTTGGCTTCGCCCGGCCAGGTTGAGATCAGATAGTAGTTCAGTGCCGGACGACAGCTCGGGCAGCCATCAGGCGTGCTCCAGTGCAGTGCCCGCATGGTGTCGCTGAGCGTAATCAGATGCTGATCACGAATCGCTGCACGGACTTCTTCATGCGTGTGTTCGGTACACCCACACATGGCCTTGCGCTTGGGCGCCGCCTGGAAAGAACTACCGACGGTACTCATCAGAATTTGCTCGACCAGACCGGTACAGGAACCGCACGACGCACCGGCACGGGTATGTTTCTTCACGTCATCCACTGTGAACAAACCCTTTTGCTTGATCGCCTTGACGATCACGCCCTTGGTAACACCATTACAGCCGCAGACTTCCGCGTCGTCTGGCAAACCGCCGGCGCGGCTGGCACCGGAAGTACCGGCATCGCCCAGATCTTGCTGCCCGAACAGCAAACCTGCGCGCAGATCAGCGATATTGCGGCCTTGGCGCAGCAACTGGTAATACCAGGCGCCATCGCTGGTATCGCCAAACAGACAGGCCCCCACCAGCAGGTTGTCTTTAAGTACCAGCTTTTTGTAAATGCCTGCAGCCGGGTCCGATAGCACCAGTTCGTCGTAGCCCTCACCGCCAAAGAATTCCCCGGCGGAAAACAGATCGATACCGGTGACTTTGAGCTTGGTCGACGTCATGGTGCCGGTGTAGCGCTGCTTGCCACAACCGCCCAGTTGATTGCCCAGCACCTTGGCCATTTCAAACAAGGGCGCGACCAGCCCATACGACATGCCGCGATGGCTAACGCACTCGCCCAAGGCGTAGATATGTTCGTCCGAAGTCTGCAAGCAATCATCGACGACAATGCCCTGCTCGACATTCAGACCCGCCGCTTGACCTAACGCGGCATTGGGTACGATCCCGGCGGCCATCACGACGAGGTCAGCCTCGACGACCTCGCCCGTGGTCAGGCGCACGCCCGTTACGCGACCGTTATCGCCCAGCAAGGCGTCGGCACTGATACCCAGCTTGAGTTTCAATCCATGCTGTTGCATGGCTTTTTCCAGCAATCGCCCGGCGCTTTGGTCCAGTTGCCGGTTCAGCAGCCATTCGCCCAAGTGCACTACCGTGACTTCCATGCCGCGCAACTTGAGGCCGTGAGCCGCTTCCAGCCCCAGCAAGCCGCCGCCGATCACTACGGCGTGGCGATACAAGGCCGCTGCGACCACCATTTTTTCGGTGTCTTTGATATCGCGAAAACCAATCACGCCATCGAGGTCAGCACCCGGAATCGGCAACATGAATGGGCGCGAGCCGGTAGCGATAATCAGCTTGTCATAGCTGATCGCCTCACCGCTGGCCAGAATCACGTACTGACCAGCGCGGTCGATCTGCGTGGCGGCCATGCCTTTGATCAAGCGGATGCCATTGCTGGCATACCAGTCCAGATCGTTCAGGATGATGTCTTTAAGCTTCTGCTCGCCAGCCAGTACCGGCGAGAGCTGGATGCGGTTGTAATTGCCCCAGGGCTCGTCGCCAATGACGGTGATCTCGTATCGAGCCGCATCATGCTTGAGCACTTCCTCTATCGCACGAATGCCGGCCATGCCGTTGCCGATCAATACCAGTCGCTGTTTTTGCACAGATCACTCCTCGTCGGCGGGCGCTGCCGACAGCCAAAATATGTTGATTGGGAGAATGATCCGGAAATAAAAAGATGACGAACAGGTAAATAGCTCGCGTCAAAATATTGATTAATATCAACACTCAAGCGGCAAATTATGCATTTTGTATATATTGATCGTTTGGCACACCTGATGACCTAAACCAACTAGGCCATAAGAACTAGAACACCCAGCCGCCGCCAATTTCAGCGGAGATTGAGAAGCAAAATTTACATATAAAAACGGCCGACAGATGGCTGTCGGCCGTTGCGATTTATCATTTCAAGACTATTGCGATCACCAATATCTCAGCATGAACACCTGCCACCGCCCGGCCGATCCGCGCTCGGATAACGAGCCTCCAGGCAGTAACGATAAAACTCATCGCGCTTCATCGGCACGGCATATGAAGCGGCTGGCAAGCACGGTTCGAGAGTTGCGCGGCGACTGGTGCTGATATGCGCTACATGGCCGCTTGGGTATGAAAAACAGCGCGAATGATCGCGCTGTTTTTGTTTTTAGCTCCCGTAACCCCAAACCGGCTACGTTGTAACGCCGGGCTGCGGCTCTGCCAGACCCAGCAGCCATTGCAAGCTAGCATCGCCAGACAAAGTCGTTTTTGCGATCGAATCGCGCTGCAAATGCCCAAGCAGGAGCTGGTAGGCGTCGGCAAAGCCACGCAGCTCTTGGGTCGAGGCCCGGTCTTGCGGGTTTTTGCTGGCGATAGCAGAGCTGATCCGGCTGTTGATGAGTGTCAGTTGATCGACCAAAAAAAGCTGGCATTGCAAGCGCAGTGCGTTGGACTGTACTGCGAGGTGCGCCAGTATCGGCACCAACGGCAAGGAAATATAGCCCTGCACGGGCAAGCGCGACGTACCTGCGAGTTCTGGCAACAGCATGGCGTGAATGGCATCGCCCCAGTACTGTCGCTCAAGTTGCAGATCTCTCCGACGCTGCGCCAGCGCTGCAAGGTAGTCCGTATCCTCAACACGATGCTGTCGCAGCAGAATCTGCCCAGTGGCGCTGGCCGTAAACGGGCGCAGGCAATCTGCTCCCAGCCACTCCGATTGCGCCGCCCGTTCCGCCAGCAACGGCGATTGCTCGGAATCTGGTGTCAATGCGTCGAGCGGCACCACCCGGCAAGTCAGCGGCTTGCGGTCGTACTGCACGCCGCAAAGCTGATCCGGCCCCAATGCTGGGCAGCGTTGTTGACTGGGCCAGGTATAGCCCTGCAGTAGCAACACCACGCCTGCCGCCGCGCTTCCTGGCAACAATTGCCCGGCCAGTTCACGCTGCGCGCTGGTGCTGTGCGCAGGCAAACGCCGCACGCTCAAGCAGCCGATGAATCGGCGTCGGTGATGAAATAGTTCCGGCAGCGAAAGCAGCGGCGGCGAATTGCAGCAGCGGCCACAACCATTGCACTGTAGTGACCAGTCTGCAGAGTGACTCACCATGGCCGCCGTACAGAGTCCTGGTAACGCTGGAGCACAAAGGCGGCCACCTTTGGCGATTGATAAGCCAACAGCCATTGCGCCGACCAGTCTCCAGGCGAAGCCGCCGCAAGTACACCCTCCCACGGCGAGCGGGCGTCCTCCATTCCTATAGCGTCGCGCGCCGGGAACAAACCCCGCTGCATGGCAAAGTCACCCGTCAGCGCCACCAGTGGCAGTGTCGGCAGCGCTCGCCACAACTGGGCCTGTGGCAAAGCCACAAGTTGATAATGGCGAGTATTGACCGTGATATCGCGAATCCGCGCTTGCAAACCAGCATCATCACGGAACTGGATCAGCCCGTAGTTTTGCAACAGTACCAGCGCCCTGCTCTGTGCTTGTGGCTCCTTCGGAATGCCGATCTTTGCACCAACAGGTAACTGCCGCAAACTGGCAAAGTGCCGCGAATACAAGCCCATTGGCAAGGTGATGCTGGTGCCCAGTTCTCTGAGTGGGCGCTGACTGTGTTGTTGCCAGATCGCGCGAGTTGGCGCATCCGGCACGCTTGCGCCATCAATCTCACCACTAACCAACGCCCGCTCAAGTTGCCCAGCATTGGAATAGGATTTGATCTGCAGGGTAAGCCCTTTTCCGGCCGCCACTTGCGCAGCTTGCTGCATGACTTCTTCGTCTATCCCGGGCAGGACGCCAATCCGTGCCGACTGAGCCCACACCATGCCGTGCACCAACGCCAGTCCGGCAAATCCGGCCATCCACTTAATCTGCATGCCCTAGCCCCGTTTGATGGTCCGAAACCCGATATGCGACGCTGGCAGGTCAGCTTCCTGCGCCTCTCGCGAGGAGGCGCGGTAACGCACGCAATAGTCAGGCGAGCACAAAAACGAACCGCCTTTGATCACCATCGGCGTATCTGATTCACGGGTGATTGCCTGGTTGGCTACAGCGGCGGTATCACCATTGCTGTGGAACTGGTGTTCGCCGCTATAGACATCGCGTGTCCACTCCCACGCATTGCCGATCATGTCGTACAACTTGAAATCGCTGGGCTGATAACAACCCACCGGGGCAAGCCCGGCGTGACCATCGCTGGCCGTATCGACTTGCGGAAACACGCCCTGCCAATAGTTGGCCGATGGTTTGCCGTTGGCGTATTTCGGTGCTGTTTCCAGCTTCGCCCCATCATGCCCCGCTTTGCCCGCGTATTCCCACTCGGCTTCCGTGGGCAATTCGTGGCCTAGCCAATGTGCATAGGCCAGCGCATCAGCCTGGGTAACCAGCGTGACCGGGTGATTATCCAGCCCCTGCACGCTAGTTCCCGGACCGGCAGGATGTCGCCAGTCAGCTCCTTTTACCCATGTCCACCATGCATAAGGACGCGCGTGCAGTTCCTGGTCGGTAGGCACGTGAAATACCACCGCGCCGCCCTGACGCTCGGCGTCGGTGATATATGCTGTTTTTTTCACAAAACTGGCAAATTGGGCGTTGGTGACTTCGGTCTGGTCGATCCAGAAAGCATCCACATGAGTGCGGCCATCGCCTTGTGGGCGTTCGTCCGGATACCCCAGCTTTGTGCCAAAAGTGAAATCACCGCTAGCCAGATGCACCATCCCGGCCTCCTTGCCTTCACCCCAGCCGCTGGGCAAACCGCTGTAGCGCGCGCATTGCGCCGGACTGCCCAGATTGGCGAGTACCGGTGTCGGCGTTGTGTGGGCCTGTACCCGCCAGGCTGTGCCACCCGCCGCGACGGCGAGCAGCACAGTTATGGCAAGCCAGCGGCGACGTAAAACAATCGCTGCTGGCATGTTCAGTAGTATCCCTTGGGTTGCAATGGCTCCACGCCACCTACCCCGGAAAGATACGTTTGCCACTGCTGCACCAGCCCGTTAATTACAGTGGGATTGGCGCCGGACAAATCGTTGGTTTCACCCCGGTCATTCAGGATGTCGAATAACTCCCAATGGCCATCCACCGGGCCGCTTGGCGGTTCCGTCCACAAGGCTTTCCACTTGCCATCCGCACTGCGCAGATAAGCGCGCCCGTAGGATTCGTCGCCAAATGCCTGCGTATGCAGCGGCGGGCTTGCTTTGCCTTGCAGCAATGCCAGGAACGAAACCCCAGTGACCGGATAAACATAGCGGTTGTTGTAGATCACCTTGCCTTTGTTGTGATCAACCCCGGTCAGGGTGTCAATCAATGGCGGCGCGGGCTCGCTTGGCGGTGTGGTTCCAGCTAGCGCCAGGAACGTTGCCGTATTGTCGGTGACGTGGGTAAAGGTATTGATGAGAGGCTGCGAAGCGGTTTGTCCCGGCAAATGCACAATCGCCGGCACCGAGACGCCGCCCTCACCCATATAGCCTTTTAGCTGGCGCAACGGCGTGGCGGAGACTTCAGCCCAACGCAACCCGTATTGCAGACGTTTGGCACTGACCAGACCGTTATCAGTGCCCAACGTTGAATACACCGGCTCCTGCGCGTTGGCTTCATCCGTCGTTTTCGGGTCCGCCCCGGAATCAATCGGCCAGCCTTCGGCACCATTGTCAGACTGGAACATGATGAAGGTGTTGTCGTATTCGCCGATGTCTTTCAAATGCTGGATCAACAAGCCAATGTTGTGATCCAGGTTAGACACCATCCCGGCATAGATTTCCATATAACGCGCTTGGGCTTTTTGCTCTGCCGGTGTCAGATCTGCCCACTTTTTGTTGACGTAGCCTTGGCCATAGTCGGTAAACCCTTGAGCTGGACCATTCAGTGCGTTGATATATTTGGCGCTGGCCGTGCCGTTGTTGGCCGTGGCCGGAGAACGTGTCAACGTCTCTGCAAAACCGGCACTGGGGGTGAAATCGGCGGGGATCAGCCCAAGTGACTTCAGTCGTGCAATTCGCGCAGCACGGATCACATCGTAGCCTGCGTCATATTTGCCGGCATATTGGTGCAGATAAGGTTCCGGCACCTGCAAAGGCCAATGCGGCGAGGTGTAGGCCGCGTAGGCGAAAAACGGTTTGCCATCGCCATGCTGCGAGTCGATATAACTGATCAGCTTTTGTGTGTAAAAGTCGGTGGAATAAAACACTGCTGGCGAGCCACCAGCCCCACCGGGCTGGCCCGGTTGACCCGGCTGCACGTAGGCGCCATCTTCCGTGTAATTTCTGGAATTGGCCGCTTCATGGGCAAAGTGGTTTGTTGCCGCGCCGCCCAGCAGCGCATAACTGCGCTCGAACCCCCATTGGTCGGGTGTCTGGCCCGAGCCACTCGCCGCGCCCGTTATGCCTGAGCCAAGGTGCCACTTGCCCGCCATGTAGGTGTGATAACCCGCGTCTTTGAGCAATTGCGCCACCGATAACGCGCGATCATTCAGATAGCCCTCATAACCCGGCAAACCTTTACGTTCGTCGCTGGGCGCACCCATCGTGCCTTCACCCACCAGATGATGATCGGTGCCGGAAATCAGCATCGAACGCGTAATTGCGCATACGGTACCGGCATGGTGGTTGGTGAGTAGTCGCCCGGTGCTGACCAGTGCATCCAGATTGGGCGTATCAATCTCGCCGCCCATGGCGTGGATGTCTGAATACCCCAGGTCATCGGCCATGATGTACAGGATGTTGGGCTTCTTCTGTGCAACCGGTACTGGCGTAGGCGTAACGGTGGGCGTTGGCGTAGCCGAGGGTGCGGAGGGGTTGCCATTGGTCAGGGTGCTGGAGTCCGACCCGCAACCTGCCAGGGCAGCACTGCCGATCAGAGCAATGCCAAATAAGGTATTGCGAAGGGAATACGGTGGCAGATGGCTCATCTTTGTGCGTCGCGTAGTTGAAAACTGCGCGATGGTAATGGCGGCCACTTAATCAATTAAAGAATATTAAATATGATTTTAATTACCTGTAATTATAAAGTGAGATTTACTTAACGGAATCAAGGGAGCGCCTGAGCCCTGATAAAAAATGAAAATGGCTTATATTTGCAACAATTCATGTACCTTGGGCCCGCGCTTCCCGTGGGTTACCAGTGCCGAAGACTTCGTGTCGCCCGAGCGAATGTATGCATTTCAGACTCCTTGCCATGCGCCATCGCGATACACGTACCGATCCCACTGAAAAAAAACGGTCAGCCTTACGCTGACCGTTTCGTATCGGACGATACTCACGCTCCTAGCATGGGCACTTGCCGCCACCCGGCCGATCCGCGCTCGGATAGCGAGCCTCCAGGCAATAACGATAAAACTCATCGCGCTTCATCGGCACAGCGTCCGGATGCCTTTCCCGCATATGCTGCAGGTAATACTCGTAGTCATGAATGCCCACCATCAGCCGGCAGGTCTGCACGACTTTCTTTGCGGCATCTTTCAGGCCGGTGAGCCAGTCAGAACCCAAGCTGTAACGCTCGAACTCGGCGGCACTCATCGGCACGCCCGTATCGTGACGTGAGGCATGATCAGCGAGGTAGTGATCGTAAACGTTCACCGCGCCCGCAACAGGGGGTGGCGATTCGCGCCGCCCCAAAAACGGAGATAGATCAAGCATTGCTGGCCGCCTCGCCGCGCCATTTGGCATCGGCTTCTCTCGCCGTAGGTTGCCGTGATGCCAGCGCTTTACGGATATTAAGGAAGGCGGATATCAGCATCACTACCGCCACAATCATGAAAAAGCCGCACAACGCCGCGTTGATCTGGTTATTGAAGGCAATGCGTTGCATGTCCTCCACGGTTTTAGCCGGGGCAATGATGGTGCCCTGGCTGGCAGCAGCGTTGAACTTGTTGGCAATCGCCAGGAAACCAATCTTTGGGTTTTCATGGAAAATCTTCTGCCAACCTGCCGTCATTGAGGTGATAAACAGCCACGCCGTAGGCAAGATAGTGACCCACGCATAGCGTTCTTTTTTCATCTTGAACAGCACGACGGTGCCCAGAATAAGCGCCATGGAAGCGAGCATCTGGTTGCCAATGCCAAACAGCGGCCACAAGGTGTTGATGCCGCCCAGAGGGTCGATCACGCCCTGATAAACAAAGTAACCCCAACCGGCAACCGCAATGGTTGTACCAATCAGATTACCGAGCCACGAACGGGATTTACCCAAACCAGGAATCGCTACGCCTGCCAGATCCTGCACCATGAAGCGGCAAGCGCGGGTACCCGCATCAACCGCAGTCAGAATGAACAACGCTTCAAACAGAATGGCAAAGTGATACCAGAAACCCATCAATGCCCGGCTATTGAAGATTTCCGAAATAATGTGTGCCATGCCCACCGCAAAAGTAGGTGCACCGCCCGCGCGCGACAAGATGGACTTCTCGCCTACCTCTTGTGCGATCAACGTCAGAGCATCTGGCGTAATGGCAAAACCCCAGCCATTGATGACGGTTGACGCTTCTACCACCGTCTTGCCGATCAGCGCGGCAGGCGAATTCATGGCGAAGTACACGCCCGGGTCGATCACCGAAGCGCAGATCAGCGCCATGATGGCGACAAACGACTCCATCAGCATCGCGCCGTAACCAATCATGCGCATATGACTTTCGCGCTCAATCAACTTGGGCGTGGTGCCGGAAGCGACCAGCGCGTGGAACCCGGAGATCGAACCGCAGGCAATGGTGATGAACAGAAACGGGAACAAACTACCGGCAAATACCGGGCCGGAACCATCAATAAAGCGCGAGACTGCCGGCATTTTCAGGTCAGGCGCCGCAAACACAATGCCAATGGCCAAGCCAAGGATCACGCCGATCTTGAGAAAGGTAGACAGATAATCGCGCGGAGCCAACAGCAGCCAGACCGGCAAGACCGAAGCAATAAAACCGTAAATCACCAGTGCCCAGACCATTTGCGGGCCATTGAGGGTAAAGAACGGACCCCAATTCGGGTCTTTAGCGATATCGCCACCGTAAACAATGGCCAGCATCATCAACACAAAGCCAATCACCGAGATTTCACCAATGCGACCTGGCCGGATGTAGCGCATGTAAATGCCCATAAACAGCGCAATCGGAATGGTCGCGGCGATGGTAAATGCGCCCCATGGGCTGTCAGCCAATGCTTTGACCACTACCAATGCGAGCGCAGACAGGATGATGATCATCACGCCCAGCGCGCCGAGCATGACGATAACGCCAGCAAACGGCCCGAGTTCCTGTTTGGCCATTTCGCCCAGCGAGCGGCCATCACGCCGGGTGGAAATAAACAGTACCAGGAAATCCTGCACGGCTCCGGCGAGCATTACGCCGATCAAAATCCACAGCGTACCCGGCAGATACCCCATCTGTGCCGCGAGGATTGGGCCGACCAAGGGGCCAGCGCCGGCGATGGCAGCAAAGTGGTGGCCAAACAGCACCCAGCGGTTGGTGGGGACGTAATCGAGCCCGTCATTGCGGCGCTCGGCTGGCGTCATGCGACGGTCATCCAGTTCAAAGACTTTGTTGGCGATGAACTTGCTGTAAAACCTGTAAGCGATGGAATAGCAGGCTACTGCAGCCACCACCATCCATACTGCGTTTACGTGCTCGCCCCGGCTTAACGCCAGCACACCAAAAGCAAAAGCGCCCAGGATCGCTACCACGATCCAGATTAACCACTCCTTGCTACGACCCATCATTTTCCCCTTTTTTTGTGTGCGGCCGACTGGGTGCGGCCGCGCAGAGCCTGCGACATGACTATTTGCCATGCATATGTAGTCTATCAACATGAACTACACAATTCATCCTTGCGGCGTCAAATCAGGTGGCCAACCGCCGTTCTGTTCTTTTTTCAGTATTCCAAACGCATTTCTTTCATATTTGATCTGGCCTGCAATAATGAATACAGAAAAACCAGCCTGATTCCCGCCAGGACTGGCTAACAGCGGTCAAAACATTCAAAGAATAGATGCTCAATTTTTCGCGTTCGTTGCCGCTGATGCGGGCCCGCCTGGCTCACTTGATACCCGGTTTACCGGATATCAGACATTACTCGCGGGCAGACCTTCGGCCTGACCTGATTGCAGGCGTATCGGTCGCCACAGTTGCGCTGCCGGTTTGTATTGCCTATGCACAACTGGCCGGGTTCAGCCCGGTGGTCGGGTTGTACAGCGCCATCCTGCCGATGATTGCCTACGCTTTTTTCGGCTCTTCCCGCCAACTGATTGTCGGGCCGGATGCGGCCACCTGTGCAGTGATCGCCGCAGCCTTGGGGCCACTGGCGCAAGGTGATCCTGAGCGTTATCACGCTTTGGCCATTTCCCTGACCTTGTTTACGGGCTTGTTTTGCCTGCTGGCGGGGCGGCTGCGCCTTGGGTTCCTGGCGGACTTGTTGTCACGCCCTATTCTGACCGGTCTGTTGAACGGCGTAGCTGTCAGCATCATCGTCGGGCAGTTGGGCAAGGTCTGGGGCGTGAGTGTCGCCAGCAAGGATGTAGTCGGACAGATAATCTCGCTGGTGCCCCAACTGGCCCATCCACATTTGCCCACGCTATGGCTTTCACTGGCTTTGTTCGTGCTGTATATCGTCCTGAAGCAACTGCGGCCCAATGGCCCGGTGGCATTGGTGGTCGCGGCAGTGGCCATCGCTGCGTCGTTTTTGTTCGATCTGGATGCGCGCCATGTAGTGACGGTGGGTGATATTCCCTCGTCGGTGCCGCGCCTGCACTGGCCAGCGCTACCGCATGAAGACTGGGGTTCAATTCTGCCTTCGGCGGCTTTGCTGGCCTTCGTCAGCTTCAGTAGCGGCATGCTCACGGCTCGCAGCTTTGCAGCAAAAAACGGCTATCAGATCGACGGCAATCAGGAATTTGTTGCGCTGGGCATCGTCGATATTGTGTCCGCGCTGTCGCAAGGCTTCGCTGTTACCGGGGCGGATTCGCGCACTGCAGTCAATGACGCCTCCGGCAGCCGCACTCGCATGGCGCAAATCTTTGCGGCGTTCGCCATTTTGCTGGCCTTGCTGTTGCTGTCGGTGCCACTGGCGGCACTGCCGACTGCGGCACTCGCACTGATCCTGATTTTCAGTTCACTCGGCTTGATGGATTTCAAAGCGTATCTCACGCTTTATCGGGTGAGTCGTGCCGAATGCGCCATCGCGGCGGGCACGTTTGCCGCGGTGCTGATTCTGGGCATCATGCCGGGCATTCTGTTTGCGATCATGATTGCGTTGCTGCGGTTTCTGGGACAAGTGGCACGCCCGACCAGCTACCCGATGGCACTGGCTGACGATGGCGACTTTCACAGTAATTTGTATTACCCGGAAGCACGCCCGGTGCCAGGCTTGCTGGTGTTCCGCTTTGAAGCGCCGCTGATATTTTTCAACGCCAGCTACTTTCGGCAATGCGTTGAGCAACTGGTGCAGAACGCCAGCGAACCAGTGCGTTGGGTATTGATTGATGCTCACCCGATCAGCATGGTCGATCTGACCGGGGCAATCACCATTATGGAGCTGAACGATGCGCTGGAAGAACAAGGCATTAACCTGGCCTTTTGCGGCCGCCAGCATATGATGGAACAGTGGCTACAAACCCATAAGTTCAAACTGAAAGGCGATTTGCGCCACAAACTGTTCAGCAATCGGCGGGCGGCGCTACAAGCCTGGCGCGAGGTCTTTCCCGATAGTCCGCCCGATGCAGTGTCAGTCCAACCCTGATCCGTGAGGTCATCATGTCAAAGAAGAAACGCGAAGAGCCAGCACTCTCCGCCGCCCCGCAAGTACGTGAAAAACTCGGCAACAAGGAATACGAAAAGCACTTGTTTGATTTGCACGTAGAAATGGTGCATCTGCAGGAATGGGTGAAACAGAAAGGCCTGAAGGTCTGCATTTTGTTTGAAGGTCGCGACGGTGCAGGTAAAGGCGGTGTCATCAAGGCGCTCACCGAACGGGTCAGTCCACGCGTTTTTCGGGTCGTTGCCCTGCCCGCGCCAACCGAGCGTGAAAAAAGCCAGATGTATATGCAGCGTTACGTCAGCCATCTTCCCGCAGCAGGCGAAGTGGTGATCTTTGATCGCAGTTGGTACAACCGCGCTGGCGTCGAGCGCGTGATGGGCTTTTGCACGCCAGAGCAAACCAAAGAGTTTCTCGCCTCAATTCCGATTCTGGAAAAAGCCGTCGTCGCTTCCGGCATTATCTTGCTGAAATACTGGCTGGACGTGAGCATGGATGAGCAAACCCGGCGCCTGGAAGACCGGATCACTGACGGGCGCAAAACCTGGAAGCTCTCGCCGATGGATGTGGCGTCGTATAGCCATTGGTACGACTACTCGCGCGCCCGCGATGACATGATCAAAAGCAGCGATACGGCCTGGGCGCCTTGGTATGTCATACAGTCAGATGACAAAAAGACAACCCGGCTGAATGTGATCAGCCATATTCTGCGGCACATTCCGTACGAGAAAGTCCCGGAGCAGAAAATCAGCCTGCCCAAACGCCAGAAAGCTGGGGATTACGTGCAGCCTGAGTATCCGTACCGGAAAATTGAAGAGCGCTATTAGACTTGGTAAATTGGCCGAATTGGCGGGCAATGTCCGGCCCGCCAATGCCCTATCGCCACCGCCGGTTAACTGGTGAGCTTCAATCCTGCCATGCCAAGCACCAGCATGGCCACGGATGCCAGTCGCAGTAACGACAATCCCTCGCCCCAGAACAAGATCCCGCACGCAACTGACCCCAGCACGCCAATGCCAGTCCAGATGGCATAGGCTGTGCCCAGCGGCAGCGTGCGGATGGCATAAGCCAGCAAACCCATGCTGCCAAAAATCAATACGATGAAAGTGGCGGTCGGCAGCGGTCTGGAAAAACCGTGTGAGGCCTTGAGGGCCAGCGCCCAGCCGACCTCAAGCAAACCGGCAAAAAACAGGGCAACCCAGGCGAGAACATTCGGGGACATGACAACCTCCATAAAAAAAGCGAGGCCGTCCCCAATGCGATGACGACTGCAAGGTCGTCCTTGCAGCCTGTAGAAAAACAAACCCGCCATTGTGGCGGGTTTGTTTATTTTGTTTGATGTAGAGCATCAATTATGCCGCCCAATTAAGGGGCGGGCCAGAGTTGCAACGGGCAAATATTTACGCGTCCAGAGCAACCCGCCGCGTAATCACGCCGAGAAACCGCGCTCCAGATCGGCTATCAAATCACCAATGTGTTCCAGACCCACCGAGATGCGGATCAAGCCGTCGCCAATCCCGGCACGATTACGCGCTTCCTGGGTCAAGCGACCGTGCGAGGTCGTGGCTGGATGACTAATGGTGGTGCGCACATCACCCAGATTGGCAGTGCGGGACATCAGTTGCACGCGGTCGATAATGCGCCACGCGGCATCCTTGCCACCCTTCACATCAAAAGACACCACGCCGCCATGGCCGGATTGCTGGCGATTGGCCAGTTCGTGCTGCGGATGCGATTTCAACCCGGAGTAATACACATGCTCAACCTCTGGATGGGTTTCCAGCCAGCTGGCCAGTTTGATGGCGTTTTCCGAGTGCGCTTTCATGCGCAATGAGAGTGTTTCCAGACCCTTGAGCAATACCCAGGCGTTGAATGGCGACAACGTCGGCCCGGCCGTGCGCAGGAACAGATAAACCGGTTCGATCAGCGCACTGCTACCTACTACCGCACCGCCCAGCACGCGGCCTTGGCCATCAATATATTTGGTGGCTGAATGCACCACGATATCGGCGCCGAGTTTGAGTGGTTGTTGCAACGCGGGCGAGCAGAAACAGTTATCCACCACCAACAGCGCATTATTCGCGTGAGCAACGTCGGCAATGGCGCGAATATCCGCCACGTCGATCAACGGATTGGATGGGGTTTCCAGGAAAAACATGCGGGTATTGGGCCGCACACCGGCATGCCATTCGGCCAGATCAACCGGCGAGGCATAGGTGACTTCAACGCCAAACTTGGCCAGATAGTTGTTGAACAACTGCATGGTTGAGCCAAACAACACGCTCGAAGCCAGAATATGATCGCCCGATTTCAGGTGCGCCATGCACAGCGACAGAATCGCACTCATGCCCGATGCCGTTGCCACTGCGCGCTCGGCTCCTTCCATGGCAGCCAGACGCTCTTCAAACGCGCTCACGGTCGGATTGGTAAAGCGGGAATAGATAAACCCCGGCACTTGCCCGGTGAACTTGAGTTGGGCTTCTTCGGCCGTCTCAACCACAAAGCTGGAGGTCAGAAACATGGCGTCCGAATGCTCGCCGAATTCTGTGCGATGAGTGCCAGCCCGCACTGCCAGCGTATCCGGGTGCAAATTGCTGTAATCGAGATCTGCCATATCTGGTCCTTATGCTTTGTCGGCTTGCGCGCCGTGTGCTTAACCGAAGGTACTGACACAAAAGGGGCGCCTGAAGCTCCCCCTTTGTGTATGTAACTAACTCATCTAACTATTCGCCTGACATTTTGCCGGGTTTATTCGCGCCCGGTTCAGATCAGATTTTGTTCTGCTACACCGATGTTCATATCCAGCAGCATGCCGTCGCTGGACTTGTTGGACAGCGGCGACAAACGCTTGGCTTCCAGTTGATCCAGGTAATCATCGGTGATGTCGCCGGTGATGTACTTGCCGTCAAAACAGGAAGTCTCGAACTCCTGGATTTTACCGCCGCTGGCTTCACGGCAAGCAGAGATCAGGTCGGTGAGGTCTTGATAGATAACCGCATCTGCGCCGACTTCCTCGGCAATTTGTGCATCGGTGCGGCCGGTGGCAATCAGCTCGGCACGTGTCGGCATATCAATGCCATAGACGTGCGGGAAACGTACAGGAGGCGCAGCAGAAGCCAGGTAAACCTTGCGGGCACCCGCTTCACGCGCCATTTGCACAATCTCCTTGGAGGTTGTGCCACGCACGATGGAGTCATCTACCAGTAATACGCTACGGCCAGCAAATTCGACGCCAATTGGGTTGAGCTTCTGGCGGACCGACTTCTTGCGCGACGCCTGGCCTGGCATGATAAACGTACGGCCAATATAGCGATTTTTGATAAAGCCTTCGCGGTACGGCAAGTTCAGCTTGATAGCCAATTGCAGCGCCGAAGCACGGCTGGTATCCGGGATCGGAATCACCACATCGATATCCAGCTCCGGAATCACCCGCTCGATCTTGCGCGCCAGGTATTCACCCATTTTCAGACGCGCTTCGTACACCGAAATACCATCGATGATGGTGTCTGGACGGGCAAAGTAAACGTGTTCAAAAATACACGGCACCAGATTGGGCTTCGGGTGGCATTGGCGGTTGAACATCTCGCCGCCAAAGGTAATGTAGATGGCCTCGCCCGGATCAATATCGCGCTCACGCTTGAAGCCCAGGGTGTCCAGCGCTACTGATTCGGATGCGACCAGATACTCAGTCCCTGCGGGAGTTTCGTGCGTACCCAGCGTCAGTGGGCGAATGCCATGTGGATCGCGGAAAGCGACAATGCCGTAACCGGCGATGATCGCCACTACGGCATATGCGCCCTTCACGCGTTTGTGAACAGCGGCTACCGCATCAAAAATGGTATCGGCATCCAGCTCGAAACCCTTGGTGCGATTCTGCAATTCGTGGGCGAACACGTTCAGCAGCGCTTCGGAGTCCGAATTGGTGTTGATGTGCCGCAAATCGGTGCGGTACATCTCGTCTTTCAGTTGGGCGTCGTTGGTCAGGTTGCCGTTGTGGGCCAACACGATCCCGAACGGGCTATTGACGTAAAACGGTTGCGATTCAGCCAGGCTGGAGGCAGAACCAGCTGTTGGGTAGCGCACGTGGCCAATGCCGACGTTGCCCCACAGCGAACGCATGTTGCGGGTGCGAAATACGTCGCGCACCAGCCCCTGACCTTTGTGCATGTGCAGACGCTGGTCCTCAGCGGTAACAATCCCCGCTGCGTCCTGGCCACGATGCTGCAGAACCAGCAAACCGTCGTACAACAACTGGTTTACCGGAGTTTTGGCGACTATGCCCAGAATGCCACACATGCTATTGCCTCTCGAAACGTGCAAAACCAGATCAGCGAAAACCGACCATGCCCTCTAGAAAGCGGAGCCTTAGTCGTAATGAATATGTCCGGCGAGATCCTGGGGTAACCAGGGTAGCGCCATTACTGCAGCCTGCTCAAACAGCGGGCTGAACATTGCATTGCGCCACAACGGGCTTTTCGGCAGGCTGGTCAGCCCGGCGATCAACACCAGCATCAATGCAAACAAAAAACCGCGCACCAGCCCAAAGCCGGCGCCAAGTAGTCGATCCAGCGGGCGCAAGCCACTCACTTTCAGGAACTGGGCCAGCGTCAACCGCAATAGCGAGCAAACAATCCAGGAAGCAAAAAACACCAGCACCAATGCCGCCAGGTAACGCAATTCCGGGCTGGGAATGGCTGCTGGCATATAAGGTGCGGCCAAAGTTGAATAATGAAAGGCCAGCCAGGCTGACACGGCCCAACCGGCCAGCGCCATGACCTCCTGAACCAGGCCGCGCATGACGGAAAGCAGAATGGATAAGCCTAGAATGCCGAGAACGATGTAATCGAACCCGGTCACGATTGCTGTTCCGTCATCAATCGGTTGGCGCGCGAGAGGTAGGTGAATGCCCGCATCGTTTATTTACTGACCACCTGGCCTTGGTAACCCATGCCGCTCAATTTTTTGGAGACGTTAAACGCTTCGCTTGCCAAGACCGGGCCGACGCGTACGCGAGTCAGCGTGCCAGTACTGGTGGTGATTTTTTCGGAGAACGCGGGCAGCCCGGCTGCTTTTAGCTTGCCGACAACTTCTTTGGCTTTGTCTGCGTTACCGTACGCGCCAAGCTGTACGTAATGATGCCCGGTTGCCGGAGCCGCATCCGCCTTGGTTGTAACCGGTGCGGTGGAGCCACCGTCAGTGCCATTCAAAATGCTTTCCGGATCAACTTCTCTGGCCTTGGGTGCTGGTTTATCCGCGGACTTGTTTTCTGGCGCAGCAGTGGGCTTGGGCTTTGCAGTCGCCAGTTTGGCTGGCGTTGGCGTCGGAGTGTGTGTTTTAGGCGGAGCAGCCGCTGCATCATCGCCCTGCACGCGAGAGAGCTTGCCTGGCAGCGCGTCGGGCGCATGCGTGGTCTGGCCAGTCTCGCTGGGTTTGGTGTTGGCCGCAGCAACCACAGGCGCCGGAGTTGCGGCAACCGGCGCTGGCGGTGTTAGCCCGTCTGGCTGGTTGGCTGCCGCCACGGATGCCGACATTGCAGGCACCACCATCACATCGGAAGCATTACCGGAGCTGGGCGCGCTGGCAATGATCTCGACCGGATGTTGTGCTGCCAGATTCGCCGGAGGTTGAGAGTCCAGCACCGTCCACAGAACGGTGAGGGAAAACAGGACCAGAGCAACCGCACCGACCAGACGACGGCGGGCACGTTTGCGCAAATGTTGTAGTTCGTCGGGAGCGTTATCTCGAGCCATGCTGTGCAGCCATCACTTCCGCGACGGTGTAGAAGGATCCAAAGACAAGGATTCTATCATTATCACCGGCCTGCTCACAGGCCGCATTCCATGCGTCTTTCACCAATGTGAATCCCGAGGTGTGTGCTTGAGGGGCAACGCTCTCAATAGCGGCCTGCAATTGCTCTACGCTGGCCGCGCGCGGCAACTGCGGGGAAGCCAGATACCAGTGATCGATGCGGTCGGCCAGTGCGCTCACCACACCGGCAATATCCTTGTCCGACATGGCGCCAAACACGGCGTGGGTTTTGGCGGCATAGCCCATTTGATCCAGCGCCAGGCGCAAAGCGCGGGCGGCGTGCGGGTTGTGTGCCACGTCCAGCACAGTTTGCGGGCGGCCCGGCAAAACCTGGCAGCGCGCAGGCCATTCAACTTCCAGCAAACCGCGTTTGATATCACTGATGCCCACCGGTAATTGAGGGCGAATTTCGTCGAGCATGGCAATAGCCAGTGTGGCATTGCCCATCTGATAAGAGCCGCGCAGCGCCGGGATCGGCAAAGCGTGATGCTTGCCGTGCGTCCCCCAGAACATCCACTGATTACCTTCGCCTTCTTTCATGAAGCCGAAGTCACGACCAACCAGTTGCAATGGCGCGCCGACCTTTTCTGCCACATCAAGCAATGATTGCGGTGGATTTGGGTCCGCACACAGCGCAGGCTTGCCAGCGCGGAAGATACCGGCTTTTTCAGCGCCGATGGCCTCGCGGGTATCGCCCAGATAAGACTGGTGATCCAGATCAATGCTGACAACGCCGGCGACATCTGGATCAAACACATTGACCGCATCCAGTCGCCCGCCCAACCCGACTTCCATGACCGCCACGTCAACGCCAGCGTCAATAAACTGGCGCATGGCGGCGAGTGTGCCGAACTCGAAATAGGTCAGCGTAACGTCGCCGCGCGCTTGTTCAATGGCGCGAAAACTCTCAACCAGATCAACATCCGCAGCGGGCTGCATATTGATGCGCACGCGCTCGTTGTAATCCAGCAGATGCGGCGAGGTGTACGTGCCCACCTTGTAGCCCGACGCCCGCAACATGCTCGAAAGCATGGCGCAGACCGAGCCTTTGCCGTTGGTACCGGCAACCGTCAATACGGGGAAGGTAGGCTTCAAGCCCATCGCATCGCGCACCGTGGCAACGCGGGTGAGGCCCATGTCAATGGCCGAAGGGTGCAGCCCCTCAAGGTGCTGCAGCCATTCGGCCAGGGTTTCGGCATTGAAAAGCGGCATTAACTGGCTTGTGTCACGGCAGGTTGTCTGGAGAACAAAGTAACCAGCGAGGCGATCTTCTGGCGCAGTTCACGGCGGTCCACGATCATGTCGATCGCGCCCTTTTGCAGCAGGAACTCGGAACGCTGGAAGCCTTCCGGCAGGGTTTCGCGCACGGTTTGTTCGATCACGCGCGGGCCGGCAAAACCGATCAGTGCACCTGGTTCAGCCAGTACGGCATCGCCCAGGAAGGCAAACGAAGCCGAAACGCCACCCATGGTCGGGTCGGTCAGCAACGAAATAAACGGCAGACCTTCATCGGACAGGCGAGTCAGAATGGCGCTGGTTTTGGCCATCTGCATCAGTGAATTCAGACCTTCCTGCATCCGCGCGCCGCCCGAAGCGGAGACGCACACAAACGGCAGTTTGTTTTCCAGCGCCGTTTTGGCACCGCGAACAAAGCGCTCGCCGACTACCGAGCCCATCGAACCGCCGATGAACTTGTATTCAAATGCGGCCACAACCAGTGGCACGGTCAGGATGGAACCCTGCATCACGACCATTGCGTCGTCTTCGCCAGTGGCTTCATGCGCAGCAACCAGTTGGTCGCCATAACGCTTGATGGCTTTGAACTTGAGCGGATCGACTGGCTGTACTTCTGCGCCAATCTCAAAGCGCCCTTCTGCATCCAGCAGCAAATCCAGACGGCGACGGGCCGACACCGGATTGTGGTAGTTGCACTTGGGGCAAACATCGAGGTTTTTTTCCAGATCAGTGCGGTACAGCACGGCACCACAGGCCGAGCACTTGTGCCACAGGCCTTCCGGCACGGCCGATTTGCCCGGCTCACGCGGTTTGTTGATCTTGGGCGGAAGCAGTTTTTGCAGCCAACTCATTACTTGGTACTCCTTACTCAGGCGCGAGCGGTATCAATGGCAGAACGAATACCGGCAAGGAATGTGGTCAGGCGCTCAGCCAGACCTTCCTCACCCGCTTCCACTTCCTGCACCAGACGCGAACCAATCACCACGGCGTCGGCAATCTGCGCAACACTGCGGGCGGTTTGGGCATCACGGATACCAAAGCCCACGCCGACCGGTACGCTCAGATGCTGTTTGATTACAGCGAGACGTTCGGCCACATTGGCAACATCAAGGTTGGACGCACCGGTCACCCCCTTGAGCGAAACATAATAGGCATAACCGCTGGCCAACCGCTCTACCGCCTGAATGCGCGATACCGGCGTGGTTGGCGCCAGCAGAAAAATCGGATCAATATCATTGGCTTTGAAGATGCGCGCCAGGTCTTCGGCTTCTTCTGGCGGCATATCTACCGTCAGTACGCCATCCACGCCTGCAGCATGAGCTGCCTTGGCAAAAGACTCATAACCCCAGTGTTCAACCGGGTTGGCATAACCCATCAGCACCACTGGGGTCTGATTGTTGGTTTGGCGGAACTCAAGCACCATTTCCAGCACGTTACGCAGGCTGACTTTGTGCGCCAGGGCACGTTCACTGGCACGCTGGATCACCGGGCCGTCGGCCATTGGGTCGGAAAACGGCACGCCCAGTTCAATCACATCTGCCCCGCCCTTCACCAGCGCGTGCATCAGCTCAACGGTAATACCAGGGCGAGGATCGCCAGCAGTAATAAACGGGATCAATGCCTGGCGATTTTGTTGTTTCAGCGCGCCAAAGGTGGTCTGGATTCGGGACATATTCTCGTATGCGTTCGTAATTTGGAAGGATTGTGCGGCATTGGCCGATGAAAGCCAACGCCGCATGTCGTCACGTTCTTCTATCTAACTCTCTACAAAAGAGTGGGTGACAAAACCCAGCGAAGCGGTGTACCCATACGGGCACAAGGCGTGCGATGCGCAGACAGTACAAAATAGTACGGCAAGCGAGCACAACGCAGCCAGCAGGGTTTTGTCAGTCGCTCTAGAGTTCGATACCGGCCATACGGGCCATGGTCGGAATATCCTTGTCGCCACGACCAGACAGATTCACCAGAATGACCTGGTCTTTCGGCAGCGTCGGAGCGAGCTTTTTGGCATGCGCCAGAGCGTGACTGGATTCCAGCGCCGGGATGATACCTTCAAAACGACTCAGATCGTGAAATGCTGCAATCGCTTCGTTGTCGTTCGCCGCCACATACTCGGCGCGGTGAATGTCTTTCAGGTAGCAATGTTCCGGGCCCACGCCTGG
This sequence comes from Silvimonas sp., assembly GCF_031291215.1. Taxonomy (NCBI): domain Bacteria; kingdom Pseudomonadati; phylum Pseudomonadota; class Betaproteobacteria; order Neisseriales; family Chitinibacteraceae; genus Silvimonas; species Silvimonas sp. The sequence continues at coordinate 256,510 of NZ_JARLJK010000136.1, read as the reverse complement.
ATAATCCAGACCAGCGGAGATCGAATGCGTGTCGGCAACCTGACCGTTTTCATCCTGCATCAGATACATGCGATTGCCGTGCAGCACGCCAGTGCCGACGTTGGCGGTCAGCGGCGCAGCATGACGACCGGTTTCGACGCCATCACCACCGGCTTCAACGCCAATCAGCCGCACGCCAGGCACTTCGATATACGGATGGAAGATACCAATGGCGTTGGAGCCCCCGCCGACACATGCCACCACGTAATCGGGCTGACGGCCAATCATGTCGACCATCTGCACCTTGGCTTCTTCGCCAATCACGCACTGGAAGTCACGCACCAGCATCGGGTACGGGTGCGGGCCTGCGCAGGTGCCAATAATGTAATAAGTGCTATCGACGTTGGTCACCCAATCACGCATCGCCTCGTTCATGGCGTCTTTCAGCGTTTTGGAGCCCGACTCAACGGCAACTACGGTCGCGCCCAGCAACTTCATGCGGAACACATTGGGTGATTGGCGTTTGACGTCTTCAGCGCCCATGTACACCACGCATTCCAGACCGTAACGCGCCGCCACAGTGGCCGTCGCCACGCCGTGCTGACCCGCGCCGGTTTCGGCAATCACGCGTTTTTTACCCATACGGCGAGCCAGCAAGGCCTGGCCGATGGTGTTGTTTACCTTGTGCGCGCCGGTATGATTCAGGTCTTCACGCTTCAGATAAATCTGTGCGCCACCCAAGGCTTCGGACCAGCGCTTGGCGTGATAAATCGGCGACGGACGGCCAACATAGTGGGCCAACTCATAGTTGTACTCGGCCATGAAGGCTGGATCAGCCTTGGCTTTTTCATATTCGATACGCAGCTCATCGAGCGCTGGCATCAGCGTTTCGGCAACGTACAGGCCGCCAAACTGGCCAAAGTGACCTTGCAAATCGGGCTGGTGGTAACGAAGGAAGTCGTTCATGCGAGTCTCGCCGCCTTGATAAATTGTTCAACCTTGCTCAGGTCTTTTATGCCACGGGTGCTTTCCACACCACTGGAAACATCAACTGCCCAAGGGTTTACCGCCGCAATTGCCTCCCGAACATTGTCCGGGTGCAGGCCACCGGACAAGATCAGTGGCAGCGGTAAATCCTGTGGAATCAATGACCAATCAAAAGCTTCACCAGTACCGCCAGGCGTGCCCTCTACAAAGGCATCCACCAGCAAACCGCGCGCGTCACGGTATTGGGCGGCGTATTCTAACAAATTTGTGTCAGGTTTTACGCGAACCGCTTTGATATAAGGTCGCCCGAAACTTCGACAGTACGCCGGTGACTCATCGCCGTGAAACTGCAGCAGGTCTAACGGCAGTACTTCCAGCAGGTCACGCAGCCATTCTGCATCCGCGTTTACAAACAGTCCCACACTGGTAACGAACGCCGGTAGCGCCGCCAGCACTGTCTGCGCGGTCTCGATACTCACGTTGCGTGGGCTGGGCGCGTAGAACACCAGACCGATGGCGTCTGCGCCCATTGCGGCGACCGTTCTGGCTGTTTCGGCATCCCGCAGACCGCAGATCTTGATGCGAGGCAGGCTCATGAGTGGCTGTTCCAGATTGTTCTCGATGAATATCCCTGCGAAAGCAGCAAGGACAAAAATATTCTATGTGCTAGCAAGATCAGGCCAATACCCCGCCAATCCAGCTAGATCAAGCCATAACGCGGATCAGGCTCGCTTGGCAGGCCGAATTGTGCAGGATAACTCACACCAGTCAGATATAAGCCATCTGGCATAAAAGTAGGCGGTGCCACGCTGCGGTTGCGCTGGGCCAGCAGAGTCACAATCCATTCTGGCGGCGCGTTGCCTTTGGCAATGTGTAACAACGCGCCCATCAGATTGCGCACCATATGATGCAAAAAGGCATCAGCCTCAAAATCGACCGCGAGCAACGTGCCCTGCTCAATCAATTCAATCCTGCGCAAGGTTTTGACCGGCGTTTTGGCCTGGCATTCCGCCGCCCGGAAGCTGGAAAAATCGTGTGTCCCTAGCAACAACACCGCTGCTTGGCGCATCGCATCAATGTCCAGCGCGGAATGAGTCCAACCCACCCTGCCCGACCACAACGCGGGGCGCACCGGATGATTCAGCAGCAGATATCGGTAGTGCCTACCGGTGGCAGAAAAGCGCGAATGAAATTCTTCCGGCACTTCTTGTGCCCAGCGCACTGCTACGCCATCGGGCAAAAAGCTGTTTACGCCACGCACCCAAGCGGTGAGCGGGCGATTGACCTCGGTCTCAAAATGCACGACCTGACCACTGGCATGCACACCAGTATCGGTACGGCCAGCCGCGTGCACGCGCAAGGCATGGCCCGCCATGCGCGAAATGGCGGCTTCCACCGCGGCTTGTACGGTCGGCCGATCGGGCTGAACTTGCCAGCCATAAAAGGCCCGGCCGTCATATTCAATGGCAAGCGCGTATTTCATGGGTTTCGGGTCAGAAGAATGAGGATGACTGCACTTGGGTCAGCGCAAAAACAGTAAGGTTAGCACGATGCCGACCAGCAGCAGGAACATCAGGCTGGTCTGTACCGGTGAAAGCGCGCGAATCCGCAAATCGACGACTACCGCGTTTTCTGGCTTATCGGCTGCCGGATTTGCCAGTTGTTGCCACAAACTACGCCAGTCCTGGCGCTCGGCCAGCAAGGTCTCGGCATAGTCCATAGTCAACGCCAGACGCAGCGCCCAGCGCTGCCGATTTACACCCAGCCAGCCTAGCGGCGCGGCCAGCAGGTAAACCCCGGCAAACAGATCATCGCGTTTTAATGTCCGCAGCAACCATTGCAGGCTGGTTAACACCGCCAGCAGACGCAAACCCTGGATCAAACCAAACCAGAGACCCTCACGCGTTGGCGACAACCAGCCCGGCCAGACATACAAACCCGGCGTCGACCAGCCGTAAACCAGGATGATGGCCGCAAGCAGCACGCGCACTCGCCGCAACATACGCAGCATGCGCGCGCGCTCTTGCCACAGAGTCACCGTCACCAGTAGCGCAGTTACAACGACAAGTGGCGTGGGCTGCAACAACTGCAACCAGCACGCCACCCATATCCAGCAGAGAATTGCGTTTGCGGGATGCAAGCTTCACACATCCCGCAAACGTCGTTTACCGCAATTACAAGCCATTCAGCAGACCACGCACTTCCTGTTTCTGCTGCGCACTACCTTCAGCTTCGGCCTCATGCAGAATCTCGCGAGCACCCTCAACATCACCCATATCGATATAGGCGCGAGCCAGGTCGATCTTGGTTTGCACCGGATCATCACTGCCGTAGTCGGTTGTTGATTCATCCGCACTTTGCAAAGCGCCAAAAGTGGAATCAAACGACGGTGCCGGAGCTATACCAGATGCGGTCGGCGTTGCTACTGCACCAGACTCGTCATTCAGATCAAAGCTGAAATCCAGCCCAAGATCGTCAGCGACTGCAGGTTCAGCGTGATGCGTGGCCGGAGTTGCGGTCGATTCAAAACCTGGCAAATCCAGATCAAGATCAGCGGGCGCAATTTCTGGCAACGAAGCTTCCAGATGTTCTTCGCTTAGCGATTCATCCAGCGGGAACACCAACTCATCGTCGTCTGCGTGCGGCAAATGCAGATCGGCAAGGGCATCGGTTACTTCGTGGGTTTCTGGCTCAGCGGCAGTTGCTGGAACGTCAAAAGAATCCAGATCAAAGTCCAGCCCAGAAGCCAGGTCTTCATGCACCGCCGGAGCCGGAACGGCTTGTTCTGAAACCGGCGCTGGCGTTGCAGCCGGCATATCCAGGCCCAGATCAAGATCCGCCAGCGGATCAATCATCGCTTCGGATTGAGCGACCGCAGGAGCGGCAACTTCAATCGGTGCTACATGCTCAACCACAGGAGTTGTAGCGGCCGGATGATCCAGACCCAGATCAAAGTCCAGGTTGTGATCGTGGTGAGCAGCTTCTGCCGCCAGCCCTGCCACTGCCGCGCCAGCGACTGCCGCACCGGCAGCGATCGCCGTGCCGCTTGCGCCGGTAGGATGCGCTTCAGCAGCACGTGCAGCAGCTTCGGTCCGCAAGTACAGCGGATTTTCCGGATCAAGGTTATGCCCGATATAGGCAGCTTGCTCCCAAACCGGACCGCGACCGTTCTGGTTGGCGTACAGATCAGATGCCACTTCTTCGAACGAAGTCTTGTCCTTGCGTGCCGCGTGGATTTCCAGCAACTTCAGGCGGATTTCGTTACGCGATGGATCGCGAGCCAACGCATCCTTGAGGATTTCCTCAGCCTGAGCGTCACGACCGTAGGCCATATACACTTCAGCTTCGGCAATCGGGTCCACTTCATCGGTATCGATAGTGCCCAGACCCTGGCGGCTAAAGTCCGTCAGGAATGAGTTTTCTGTCGGTTGCGTGCTGATGACCGCACCGCCAGTCTGACCCAGCACCGTGTTGGGCTTGAGGTCACCACCGGTGATGATGCTGTCATCAAAGGCAGCCGGTTTTTTGCGGCGGCGGTTATAAACAAACGCACCCGCGCCCAGCAACAACACCAGCAAACCAGCACCCGGCAGGACCGGATTTTCCATCAGCGAATCAAAGAATGACGGTTCGGCAACCGGCGCCGGAGCTGGCATCACGTGGTGACGCGCTGGCTTGCTGGCGGCCACAGCCGACGCAACGGGCTCAGCCACTGGAGCGCTGGCAGTGGCGCTGGCTTCGGCGACAGCCGCTGCGGCGGTTTGCGATGCAGCAGCCACGGCAGATGCGACCGGCGCAGCAACGGCAGAAGCTTGCGAAGCCACCGCCTTGCCTTGCAGTGCCAACAGGCCCTTCATGTCTTTGACATTCTTTTGCAGACTGTCTACCCGGGCTTGCGCGTCTTTCAACGCCTTTTCGTGGGCAACTTTGTCTTCTTCACTCGAACCAGCACCGGCAGCGCCGGTCTTGCTGCCGTTCGACAGCTTGAGCACATCCTTGCTTTGCTGGCCGGATGTTGCGCCCTTGTCTTCAACCTTGGCACCGATCTTGCCGCTGGTGCTTTGGTTTTGCGTATCTTCCGCCGGCGTCTTGCTAGCGTTTTCGGCTACTTGCTGACGATATGCGTGCCAGTTTTGCGATTGCAGATGAATTTCTTTGGAAGCTTCACCACGCGTCACTTCTGCCATCTTGGCAGCCGACGGAATCTGCAGAATCTTGCCGCGCTTGAGGCGGTTCATGTTGCCGTTGAACGCATCTTCGTTGCTGCGGTACAGGCTGACCAATACTTGTTCAAGACTCACGCCATCCGGCTGAACCTGATGAGCGATGGTAGACAAGGTATCGCCAGCCTTGACGGTATAGCTATCTGCCCCGGCTTGTGCGCCAGCCGAAGCTGCCGGCGTCGTGGTGGTGCTGGTGTCGTTGCTTGCCGCCGCAGCAGGTGCGTGTTGCGCCTTGCGACCTTTGCGGGATGTCCCTGAGCTGCCCGTTTGCGGACGAGCCGGGGTAATGGCGCCAGTCAGCGCGTGGCTAGCAGTCGTACCCGATGCCGCCGTACCGCTGGCATTGTTGCCCGAGCCGTAACCGACCGGATCAATCAGCGCCGTGTATTCGCGCTGGATATGACCAGACGCCCAGTTCAGATCGACCAGCAACCCCAGAACCGGCTCGCTGATGGCCTGGCTGGAAGAAACAGTCACGAAGTACTGGCCATTGGCCCGCTTGTCGATATTGAAACGCAGACCAAGCGACGACGATGGATAAGGCACTTGCGCAGCGCCATAAGCATCAGGCGGCGCCAGGCCAACAACCAACGAATCAGCCTCTTCTGGCTGCACGGCAACCAGATCGATTTCCCCGCGGAACGGTTGTCCGAGTCCGGACAAGACATTCAAACGTCCCAGCCCCGCCGCTTGGGCACTCCACGGCGCTGCCAGCATCAGTGCTAGCACGCAGGCTTTGACTCCAGGTTTGATAGGCACAGACTTCCCCCAATTTCTTTCGCATAGACCAACCCAAAACAGGGTTGGCAAATTCATAAATTCCGGGCCGCGAACATAACACCCGACGCCAAAAAGACGCAAGGTGAAGCAGCAAGCACACTGATTACCAGTAGTGGATAATCCGAAAAATCGCCAATTCAATAAGAATTGTCAAATTTAATAAGCAATTGTTATTTTTCAAACAACAGATAATTCACTCATACAGCCGACCATCGGATTGAACCCGACGCCCGACGGGCACTGAACGCAAATCCCATTTGTTCACGGCAGACGACCAGAAATCCTGTAAACAGGCAGAAAGGAGAGCCGGATCCGGATTTTGTCCCAGCAACAAAAGTGCATTCCAAAGCACCGGAACCGGATTTTCTGACAACACCTCGGGTGCGAGGGTTTGCTTGCTAAGCTTTTCGCCCTTGTAATTAACCAGTACCGGGATATGCGCATATTCAGGAGACGGGCAATTGAGTAATTGCTGCAAGTATTGCTGACGGGGGGTCGAATCAAGCAGATCAGCGCCTCTGACAATATGTGTTATGCCTTGCAGCGCATCGTCGACCACCACGGCCAATTGATATGCAAACAATCCGTCAGCCCGCTGCAATACAAAATCACCAACCTCTTCGGCCAATGTCTGCAGCTGCGCACCCTGAATCCGGTCGGTAAAAGAAATCACACCAGATTGGGGCACCCTGAGCCGCCATGCCCGTGCCTTGGCGCCCGGCTTGAGTCCGTTGCGGCAAGTGCCCGGATAAACGGGGCCATCCACCCCGGCGTGCGCCACGCTGGCAATTTCTTTGCGGGTGCAACTGCACGTGTATACATGTCCGCCATCTTGCAGAATGCTCAAAGCGTCGTGGTACAAGGCAGTGCGCTGACTCTGGTAGACCACCTCTCCGTCCCAATGCATTCCCCAGCTGTCGAGTTGCTGCAAGATCCGCTCGGCAGCACCGGGAATACAACGCGGCCCATCGAGATCTTCCATGCGCACCAGCCATTGCCCGCCGTTGGCGCGCGCATCGAGATAACTGGCAACTGCGGCGAGCAGCGAACCGGCATGCAGCACGCCGGTCGGGCTGGGCGCAAACCGCCCGCGATAACCGTTTGGCGCCGCCGGGTCGACCGTGAAGGCAACGGATCGACGCGCAGCAACAGTGCTCTTCAGCGAAAACATGGGGGGGCACGCGCCTTGAAGATGGCGGGTTTTCATTGTTTTGAACACGAGTAGTTCAGCCTTGGCGCCGCTTTGTTATAAAATAGCCGCATTTTATATCACGCGTCAGCGCGCACCACCTCGCGCTGACCGATTAACGCCTACTCGCTCCGCTCTGAAAAAGGATACGCCATGACCTATGTTGTCACCGACGCCTGTGTCAAATGCAAGTACACCGACTGCGTTGATGTTTGCCCGGTAGATTGCTTTCGCGAAGGCCCGAACTTCCTGGTGATTGACCCGGACGAGTGCATCGACTGCACGTTGTGCGTGGCCGAATGCCCGGTTGAGGCCATCTATGCCGAAGATGACGTTCCGGCCGATATGCAGGCTTATATTCCGCTCAACGCAGAACTGGCCAAGCTGTGGCCAGCCATCGTCGAGAAGAAAGATCCGCAACCAGACCACGAAACCTGGGCTGGCGTAACCGACAAGATCGACCAGATCGAACGCTAAATCCGTACCGATTGGCAGCATCCAATTAGAAAACCCGGCCCAGCAGCTTGCATGGGGCCGGGTTTTTCATATATAGTTGCGTGTTCACCCCTTGCCTGACCGGCGTCGCACGCGGCAGGCTGTTATTAAACCGTAAGGAGCACACATGCGACATTACGAAATTGTATTCATCGTGCACCCTGATCAAAGCGAGCAAGTGCCCGCAATGATCGAGCGCTACAAATCCCTGATCGCTACCGGCAACGGCACGATCCACCGTCTGGAAGACTGGGGCCGCCGTCAACTGGCTTACCCGATCCAGAAAATCCACAAGGCTCACTACGTTCTGCTGAACGTCGAAATCGGCCAGGAAACCCTGGACGAACTCGAACACGCCTTCAAGTTCAACGACGCCGTACTGCGCCATCTGACTACCAAGATGGAACACGCAGTGACTGAAGCTTCCCCGATGATGAAGGAAGAGAAGTCCAAGTCGTTGTCCGCTCCGGCACAGGAAGACCAAGCCGTTTAATGGCTGGTCGACTTGCTAACGCAACGACGTGACGAAAAGCAACCGGGTACTTTTAAACGGCACCCTGATTGAAATGCAGGCCCTGCGCATTACGCCAGCAGGCATCCCGATTCTGGAACTGGTTTTGTTGCATGAATCGGAGCAACTGGAAAATGAAATGCCCCGGCGGGTAACGCTGGAAGCACCGGCCAGAGCCTCTGGCCCCACTGCTCAGGCATTAAGCAAACTGCAAATTGGTCAACAAGTCAGAGTCGCAGGCTTTTTGGTAAGCATGGGACAAAAACTTCGCCGCCGGCTCGTGTTGCATATCGAACAGTACGAATTGTTGAATTAAAGGATAGATACCATGTCTCGCCACCTTTTCAAGCGCAAGAAGTTTTGCCGCTTTACCGCTGAAGGCATCAAAGAAATCGACTACAAGGACACCGCGCTCCTGAAAGATTTCATTGCTGAAAACGGTAAAATCATTCCAGCACGTATTACTGGCACCAAAGCCAAATACCAACGCCAACTGTCTGCAGCAATCAAGCGCGCTCGTTACCTCGCGCTGCTGCCGTACACCGATCTGCACTAAGCCGGGGAGAATAAAATATGCAAATCATTCTGCTCGAAAAAGTAGCAAATCTGGGTGGCCTGGGCGATGTGGTCAAAGTTAAAGACGGCTTTGCCCGTAACTTCCTGATCCCGCAAGGCAAAGCCAAGCGTGCAACCGACGCCAACCTGAAAGAATTCGAAGCACGCCGTGCTGACCTGGAAAAAGCGCAAGCTGATATCCTGGTTGCCGCACAAGCCCGTGCCGAGAAGCTGCAAGGCGCTAGCGTTACCATCAGCCAGAAGGCTGGTGTTGACGGTCGCCTGTTCGGCTCCGTTGGCAACACTGACATTGCTGAAGCGTTCTCCGCTGCTGGCTTTGAAGTGAAGAAATTTGAAGTTCGTCTGCCGGATGGCGCTTTCAAAGCCATCGGTGAATACGACGTTTCCCTGGCTCTGCACCACGACGTGGTTGTTGAAGTCAAGGTTACCGTTGTTGGCGAGCAATAAGCATTTCTGACCGGTTTCTTGCCGGTCTGTAATGATACAAACGGGGAGCATAGCTCCCCGTTTTTACGTCTATCATTCCGCTGTACCCCACTCTTGCAACACCTGGCTGTTGCACATACCAAATATCGCGCCAGTCATTATAATTGAGCCCTTCAATCGCCGCGGCGAACAAGGACAGTACGCGAATGAGCACCAATATAAACCCGACCGATGTAGCACGGGAAACGCTAAAGCAGCTCTCCATTCGCCGTATTTCGCCGACACCGGACCATTACGAAGAAATCTTTCACAGCATTGCGGGTACTCCGGAAGAAGAGCGCCTTAATCCATTAGCACGGGTGCTGGAAGAAAAACTGGCGCAATTGCCACGGCAATCCCCCGAATTACTACGCAATCTGGATCAGTTCCGCCGCGCCATTCGCGCCGGAGACTGGGAGCGCGCGCCAGAACTGATTTTCAAATGCGTGGACCTGCAAGGCGGGCAGGCCCAACTGACACGCAGTTGGGCCGATTTATTACGCGAATTCATGCGCCAGTGGGAACTGCGCAATCCAGCCTATCCCACCAGTCGCAAGCAGGATTCGCTGGAAAAAGTACTTATCAACTTCGGTGCCGACCCTGCCGCGTTGAATGAAAAACTGGATGGACTGGTCCGCTCCTGGACGGAAACTTCTGGCGGGTCGATCGACTCGGTCGATCCGGTTGAAGAAGTCCTTCCAGCCGGTGCAATTGCACCAATCATGGAAGTCGCCGAAAACAATCCCCGCCTGGCCAATTGGGAAGAATGGCGCGAAGCCCTGGCCCAAGCACTTGATCTGGGGCTGGCAGCACGTTTGACGCATCATCCCGATCTGGCCATTGACGCATCGTCGTTGGCGCGCGAAGTTGAAGGTGTGCTAACCGAGAATGACCTGCGCAAGTTTGTGCCACGCCTGAAAAAATTCTGGATCCGGCTAGAGCTCACCAACGGCCAGGAAGAGCGCCTGTGTGATGGTTTGCTTAATCTGTTGCGCCTGCTGACCGACAATATTGGCGAGATCATCGTCGACGAAGAATGGGTGCACGGCCAAATCGCCGTGGTGCAAAACATCATGTCGCAACCGCTGGACATGCGACTGATCTATGACGCCGAAGCGGGTCTGAAAGAGGTGATCTACAAGCAAAGCGTGCTCAAGCAGGGCCTGCGTGAAGCACAGACCTCACTCAAGTCCGTCTTGACCTCTTTCATCGACCGGTTGGGCACCATTGCCGACAGCACCGACCAGTATCACACCCGGATCAACCGTTACAGCGATCAGATCGAACGCAGCAATAATCTGGCGGATTTGAAAGACGTTCTGGATAACCTGACCCAGGATACGCGCTCAATGAAGCTGGACGTGGTACGTACCCGCGATGAATTGCTGGAATCCCGCGCCGAGGCTGATGCAGCCCAGGCGCGGATTCAACAACTGGAAAATGAACTGCGCTCAGTTAGCGAGAAGGTTCGTGAAGACCAGCTTACCGGTGCTTTGAATCGTCGCGGGCTCGAAGAAAGCATTGTCATTGAGGCTGCCCGCGCCCAGCGCCACGGCAGCCCGCTGGCGTTGGTGCTACTTGATCTGGACGACTTCAAACGCCTGAATGACAGTCGTGGGCATAGCGCCGGTGACAAAGCGCTGATTCACCTCGTGGCGGTGGTCAAATCCCTGCTGCGCCCCACTGACCGCATTGCCCGCTATGGCGGTGAGGAATTCGTCTTGTTGCTGCCGGAAACCAGTCTGACGGAGGGCTCTGCCGCCATGCTGCGCCTGCAACGCGAACTGACTCGCCGCTTTTTCCTGCACAACAACGAAAAGATATTGATTACCTTCAGTGCTGGCGTGACGCTATTGCAGCCGGGTGAGCCCGGCAATTGGGCGATAGACCGCGCTGACGCGGCAATGTACCGCGCCAAAAAAGCCGGCAAAAACAGGGTGGAAATCGAGCATCCGCCAGCACCAGGTGCCACTGCCTGATCTCTGACTGCCAATAAAAAAGCCGACGATGTCGGCCTTTTTATTGGCGTAAATCACCCGTACCAGCTTGGTCAGCTCGCCTTTTGGGTAAACAACTCGTCCAGATGGCAAACTGCCGTGCCCAGTTTACCGACCACAATGCCTGCAGCCAGATTCGACCATTGCATTGCTTGCGGCAAATCCAGGCCAGCGGCCAGCATCAAGCCCATGGTGCCGATCACGGTATCGCCCGCACCCGACACGTCAAACACCTCGCGAGCCACTGTTGGCATGTGCGCCACACCCTGCTTGCGGAACAGCGTCATGCCCTCTTCGCTACGGGTAACCAGCAATGCGTCCAGATCCAGTTGCTCGCGCATGGATTGCGCTTTGGCCACCAAGTCCGCTTCATCACGCCATTCACCGGCCACTTGACGAAACTCCGAGCGATTCGGCGTAATCAGCGTGGCACCGCGGTAGCGCGAATAGTCCTCACCTTTCGGATCAATCAGTACTGGCTTGCCCGCCACACGAGCCGCAGCAATCATGTCGAATACATGGTGCAAGCCGCCCTTGCCGTAGTCGGACAAGATAACCACGTCGGTGTCTGGCAGCATGCGGCAGAAATCATCCAGCTTGGTCGCCAGGATTTCGTGGCTGGGCGCCTCTTCGAAATCGATTCGCAGCAATTGCTGCTGGCGTGCCAATACCCGCAACTTCACGGTAGTGGCAATATCCGGATCACGATAAAGCGACGTCGCCACGCCCTCTTCCTGCATCAGACGTTCAAGTGTATCGCCCGCTTCGTCCTGTCCGACCACACCGAGCAACGTTGCCTTACCGCCCAGCGCGGCGATATTGCGCGCCACGTTAGCAGCACCACCGGCTCGCTCCTCAGTCTTGCGGATGTGCGCCACTGGCACCGGCGCTTCCGGCGAAATACGTTTGACGTCACCGAACCAGTAGCGGTCCAGCATGACGTCACCCACAACCAGCACGCGAGCACGGCTCATCGCCTCGCGCAGCGCGCTTTGGGATGTCTCAGAGGCGGCCGATGGCGTCATATTCAAATCCGTGTTCACGTACGACAGAAGGTTCAAACAGATTACGGCCATCAAATACGATTGGCTGCTTCAGGCGCGCCTTGATGGCGTTGAAATCCGGCACCTGGAATTCTTTCCATTCAGTGACGATCAGCAGCGCATCGGCGTTGTCCAGTACATCCATGAAGGTCTTGCCATAGACGATGGAATCGCCCAGCGTATGCTTTGCTTCGTTCATGGCCACAGGGTCGAAGGCACTGACCGTGGCGCCACGCTTGAGCAAGCCATCAATCACCACCAGGCTCGGTGCTTCACGCATATCGTCGGTCTTGGGCTTGAATGCCAGCCCCCAAACTGCGAAGTGGTGACCCTTCAGGTCTTCGCCAAAGCGTTTGGTGACCTTCTTGACCAACAGACCTTTTTGCTCGTCATTGACCTCTTCCACGGCGGTTAGCACTTTCAGGTCCATGCCGTATTCGTTGGCCGTGCGGCACAATGCCTTCACGTCCTTGGGGAAACACGAGCCGCCGTAGCCAGCACCCGGATACAGAAAGCTGTAACCAATGCGCGGGTCCGAGCCAATGCCTTTGCGCACCAGTTCGATATCGGCTCCCAGCTTTTCCGCCAGATTGGCCAGTTCGTTCATGAACGAAATCCGCGTCGCCAACATGGCATTGGCGGCGTACTTGGTCAGTTCGGCGGAACGGATATCCATCACCAGCATGCGCTCATGATTGCGCTGGAACGGCTGATAAATGGTGCGCATGATACGGATGGCGCGATCATCTTCAGCGCCGACCACAATGCGGTCCGGGCGCATGAAGTCTTCAATCGCAGCGCCTTCCTTGAGGAATTCCGGGTTCGAGGCCACGCTGAATTCCAGCGTCAGACCGCGCTTGGCCAGTTCTTCAGCGATAGCTTCTTTCACCTTGCCCGCAGTACCAACCGGCACGGTCGATTTGTCGACAATCACTTTGTAGTCAGTCATGGCGCGGCCAATATTGCGCGCGGCAGACAGTACGTATTGCAGATCAGCCGAGCCGTCTTCGCCGGGCGGCGTGCCCACGGCGATAAACTGCACGGTGCCGTGCTCGACTGATTCGTTGATATCGGTAGTGAAACGCAGGCGCCCTGCTTCCACATTGCGCGCGACGATATCGTCCAAGCCCGGTTCAAAAATCGGTATACCACCCGAGCGCAGCAGGTCGATCTTGCGTTGGTCCAGATCAAGACACACCACGTCGTTGCCATACTCGGCAAGGCAGGCGCCAGTTACCAAGCCCACATAGCCAGTACCAACCACTGAGATTTTCATGAATCAGGCTTCCTTGATCGATTGATTGATTTGTTGCAGCGTAGCCAAAGGATCTACGCTTTGCGTGATTGGCCGGCCAATCACCAGATAGTCTGAGCCGGCTGCCAGCGCGGCCTGCGGTGTCATCACCCGGCTTTGGTCATCCAGCGCGGCATTGGCCGGGCGAATACCCGGCGTAATCAGCTTGAAATCGGCGCCGCACAAGGTCTTGAGGCGGCCCGCTTCCTGTGCCGAACACACCACGCCATCCAGGCCGCTGGACTGGGTCAACCGGGCAAGCCGCTCGACTTGCAATTCGGGTGAGGGCAGACCGACTTCAGCCAGTTGCCCGGCGTCCATGCTGGTGAGAACAGTGACGGCAATCAAAAGCGGCCTTTGCGGCAAGGCTTCCAGCGCTTCACGCGTGGTTTCCATCATTTTGCGTCCGCCCAGCGCGTGGACGTTCACCATCCACACCCCCAGACGCGCCGCTGCCTTGCAGGCATGCGCTACGGTATTCGGAATATCGTGAAATTTGAGATCCAGGAAGACTTCAAATCCGCGATCAACCAGGCCTTCGACCACCGCCGGACCGGCACTGGTGAACAATTCTTTGCCCACTTTCAGGCGGCATTGCTGCGGCGTTACGCGGTCAGCAAATGCCAGCGCCGAGGCGGCATCGGCGTAATCGAGGGCAACAATGATTTTGGGGTCATGCAACATAGATTCTGCTCTGCTCACAGTAAGCGCGCAGCCCGCCATCGCGGGCCGCGTCAGGGCGGGGTTTATTGCGGATTGCGACTGCGTTGGCCACGCACAGGAGCGAATGTTTCCCACTCCGTGCAGGCCGGACAGTGCCAGAAATACTGCCTTGCCTTAAACCCGCAATGACTACAGTAATACATCGACTGCTCACGTGTAGCCTCGTTCAGCAGTTTGACAATAATTTCCAGGTCGGCCTTCTGATCGTCGGGCGCAACCAGTAAATGCGTTTCAAGCACACGCCGCAAACCCGGCATGGTCGGATGGCTGCGCAAACGCTCGCGCACGAAAGCGTAGGCGTCGTCCATGCCCTTCTGGGTCATGAGTCGCTCGTAAGTCAGATCAAGCACATCCAGATCTGGGTATTGGCTTAACAGCCGCACCATCAGGCGTGTACCTTCTTCGGCGCGATTCATTCCGTCATAGGCAGCCAGCAACGGACGGGCGATCAACGCCAGATAATGCGGATCCTGTGTTTCAATGGCCAGCCAGCATTCGATGGCTATCGCCGCCTCGCCCGCCTGAATGGCCATTTCCCCTTGCAGGGAACGGGCACGCGCGCACTGGCGATTGGCAGTCAATGCCGCTTCAAGTTCGACACGTGCGTCGTCTGGTTGCGAGCGAGCGATCGCTTGCTCCGCCAGTTCGCAGTGAAACTGGGCAATTTCATGCTGATATGTATGGCTGTCATCACGTAATTGCTGGGCGATTTCAATGGCTTTGCGCCATGCCTTTTCCTGCTGATAAACGCCGAGCAATTCGGTACGCGCCTGGCGCGCATAATCGGTGTGTTGCAACTCGGTGAGAATCGCTTCGGCGCGGTCAAACAAACCGGCGGCCATAAAGTCCTGCGCCAATTCAAATTGCGCTTGCTGTCGCTGGGCGACATTCAATTCGGGGCGGGCCAGCAATTTCTGGTGCATGCGAATTGCCCGCTCCAGTTCACCGCGACGGCGAAACAGATGCCCCAGCGTAAATTGCAGTTCTACCGTTTCCACGTGGTGGCGGGCAACTTCTACGTATACCTCAACCGCACGATTGGTTTCGCCATTCAACAGGTAATTGAGCCCTTTGAAATAAGCGGCCGGCAAAGAACGTGTTTCAGATAAAACGTGTTTGATATCAATGCGTGCAGCCAGCCAGCCCAAAGCAAAAAAGGCTGGAAACGCAATCAACCACCAATATTGGGAATCTACCATTGGAATTAACCTGGCCAGTTCAAGCCGGCATTATCGTTATTCTGAGGATTGGAACAAGCGCTGTCAGAATGCATCGCGCGGTGGTTCAACAGCCACGGCTTCGGCAGTCGCCACCGGCGCGGCTGCCCGGACACGCAATTCTTTGCGCAAAGAAACCAGCTCGCGCCGCATACGCACGACACGCGTGAATGAAGCGAGCAAACCCAATGCCACGCCGACCACAAAGAACACCAGCAAAATCATGGAAAGCGGGGCGGTCCATTCATAGCCCGCAAAGAAACGCAGTGATGTTGACGCACCATTGCGCATGGCGAATCCCAACAACACAACAAACACAATCAGTTTGAGGAGCCCGTAGACATAACGCATCGTTATTCCATGCAGATTGGATTATGCCGATATTGTAGCCGATTCACGGCAACCAGCCATGTCAGGTTTTCCCGTGCATTAGTAACAATGCTGTATCGATGAGCCGCTCACTGTTACTCATTAAACCGTTACGGGCGGCCATATCAGCCAAAGCTGTTAAAAACGGTTTCGCTTGCACATAAAAAAAACGGCCCGCGAAGGGGCCGTTTTTGTGTGCTGTCGGATGACAACAGGGATATCACAGGAGCTCGTCTACGCGCTCGCGCAATTCCTTGCCTGCTTTGAAATGTGGCACAAATTTTTCCGGAACTTCGACTCGAGAGCCTGATTTCGGATTGCGCCCCACTCGCGGCGGGCGATAGTTGAGGTCAAAGCTGCCAAAGCCACGGATCTCGATGCGCTGACCTTGAGCCAGGCTCTTGCCCATCGCATCGAGAATGGTCTTGACGGCCAACTCAGCATCTTTTGTCACCAGTTGCGGGTAGCGGGAGGTGAGTTTCGATATGAGTTCGGACTTCGTCATGCTGCCTCGTTCCCTTATTCGTTGGAGCCGGACAGCTTGGCCTTCAGCAATGCGCCGAGGTTGGTTGTACCAGCAGTGCTGCTGTCAGCAGTCGTGGACAGGCGAGTCATTGCATCTTTCTCATCGCCCATGTCCTTGGCTTTGATCGACAGGTTGATCGAACGGTTCTTGCGATCAACGTTGATGATCATGGCTTCAACAGCATCGCCTTCCTTCAGTACGGAACGAATGTCTTCCACGCGGTCACGGGAAACTTCGGTCGAACGCAGGTAGCCTTCAACTTCTTCGGTCAGAGCAATCACGGCACCCTTGGCATCCAGGGACTTCACAGTACCCTTGACGATGGCGCCCTTGTCGCTAGTGCCCACGTAGTTGTTGAACGGATCACCTTCCAGTTGCTTGATGCCCAGGGAGATGCGTTCTTTGTCCACGTCGATCGACAGAACCAGTGCTTCAACTTCGTCACCCTTCTTGAAGTTGCGAACGGCTTCTTCGCCAGTCACATTCCAGGACAGGTCGGACAGGTGAACCAGGCCATCGATGCCACCTGGCAGACCAACGAAAACGCCGAAGTCAGTAATCGACTTGATCGCGCCCTTCAGCTTGTCACCCTTCTTGAAGTTTTCTGCAAACTCATCCCAAGGATTAGCCATGCATTGCTTCATGCCCAGGCTGATACGACGCTTTTCTTCGTCGATATCAAGGATCATGACTTCAACTTCGTCGCCCAGAGCAACAACCTTGGACGGATGAACGTTCTTGTTGGTCCAATCCATTTCAGACACGTGCACCAGACCTTCGATGCCTTGTTCGATTTCAACGAACGCGCCGTAGTCGGTCAGGTTGGTAACCTTGCCGAACAGACGGGTGCCTTGCGGGTAACGACGGGACAGACCCACCCACGGATCTTCGCCCAGTTGCTTCAGACCCAGCGAAACGCGGTTCTTCTCTTGATCGAACTTCAGGACCTTGGCTTCAACTTCATCGCCAACTGCCAGAACTTCGGACGGGTGCTTCACACGACGCCATGCCAGGTCGGTGATGTGCAGCAGACCGTCGATGCCGCCCAGGTCAACGAACGCACCGTAGTCGGTGATGTTCTTGACGATACCCTTGACCACCGCGCCTTCACGCAGGGTTTCGAGCAGCTTCTGACGCTCTTCGCCCAGGGATTCTTCCAGCACGGCGCGACGCGAAACAACAACGTTGTTGCGCTTGCGATCGAGCTTGATCACCTTGAATTCGATTTGCTTGCCTTCGAACGGAGTGGTGTCTTTCACCGGACGGATGTCGACCAGCGAACCCGGCAGGAAAGCACGCAGACCGTTGACCATCACAGTCAGACCGCCCTTGACCTTGCCAGAGATCACGCCTGTCATGACCAGGCCCTTCTCCAGAGTGTCTTCCAGCTCGATCCACGCAGCCAGACGCTTGGCCTTTTCGCGGGAGAGCTTGGTTTCACCGTAGCCGTTTTCCAGGCTGTCGATAGCGACGGGAACAAAGTCACCAACCTTGACTTCGACTTCGCCGTTATCGTTCTTGAATTCTTCCAGCGGAATCAGGGATTCCGACTTCAGACCGGCATTCACGGTCACGAAGTTATTATCGATGCCGACGACTTCGGCGGTAATCACTTCACCAGCGCGCATTTCCTGGCGTGTGAGGCTTTCCTCGAAAAGCGCAGCAAAGCTTTCCATGGAGTCGTTAAAAGTTGCAGTAGTCATGAAATGAAAGGTTCCAGCATCTCCGGACTGACGCCCAGAGGGGGGTTCGTTAAACCAGGCCAACAGTGCTTTGCGCGCCGCCAGCCACCAGTTTTCCGCTTGCGCGGGATGCCGGACGAAATGATATGGTCATACCATCCAATCCGGGAAACTAGAGATTCTAGAGAAATCTCTCAACTTGTTCAAGTGTTTAGCGATGATTTGCCGCTTGCCACCATGTTAAAACTTGCGCAACCGCCTCTTCTACACCCAGATCGGACGTTTCCAGCAAGTGGGCATCGGGCAATTGCATGAGTGGCGCGACGGTTCTGGCGCGATCACGGGCGTCGCGTGCTTCCAGATCGGCGGTAATGGCTTCCAGATCAGCCGTTTCACCGCGCGCGATCAATTGTTTGTAGCGGCGTTCGGCCCGAACATGCGCACTGGCGGTGAGAAAAACCTTGAGCGCAGCCTGCGGAAATACCACCGAGCCCATATCGCGGCCATCAGCCACCAGGCCGGGTACTTGAGCAAAGGCGCGCTGACGCTCCAGCAAGGCGGCCCGCACCTGGGCAAACGCTGCCACTTTGGACGCGCCCACGCCAATTGCCTCGGTGCGGATCGCCGTGCTCACATCAATGTCGTTCAAGAGAATGTGCTCACCCACGAAGCGCACATCCAGCGTTTGCGCCACATTAGCCACCGCGTTTTCGTCATCCCACGCCGCGCCAGCCCGGCCTGCTGCCAACGCAGCCAACCGGTACAGCGCGCCGGAATCCAGATAATGAAACCCCAGCGCGGCAGCCACCCGCTGCGCCACGGTACCTTTACCGGACGCAGACGGGCCATCAATAGCAATAACAGGTACCAACAAACTATGCATTACTTGCCTGCCAGGATGCTTTCGATACGTGCGAGTTCATCAGCACTGAATTCCAGATTGTCGACCGCACCCAGATTTTCATGGATTTGCTCGACACGGCTGGCACCAATGATCACGGTGGTGACCTGACGCAGTGCCCATGCCAGCGACATTTGCGCCAGCGTCTGACCGCGTGCCACTGCCAGATCATTCAGCAGTTTGACTTGCGCCAGGCGAGCATCAACCTTGTCTGCAGTCAGGAAAGGGTTGCCTGTATCGGCAGCGCGCGAATCCTTGGGGACGCCATTCAGATAACGGCTGGTCAGCAGGCCTTGTGCCAGTGGGCAGAAGGCGATGGAACCAATGCCCTCTTCATCCAGTACCTTGGTCAAACCGTTTTCGATCCAGCGATCAAACATCGAGAACGATGGCTGATGAATCAGGCACGGTGTACCCAGTTCTTTGAGGATGCGCGATGCTTCACGAGTCTGGTCAGCCGAGTACGAAGAGATACCGACGTACAACGCCTTACCTTGACGCACGATGGCATCCAGCGCGCCCATGGTTTCTTCCAGCGGTGTATCTGGATCAGGACGATGCGAATAGAAAATATCCACGTAGTCCAGGCCCATGCGCTGCAGGCTTTGGTCCAGGCTGGCCATCAGGTATTTACGGCTACCGAAGTCACCGTAAGGGCCTGGCCACATTTCCCAACCCGCCTTGGTCGAAATGATCAGCTCATCGCGATACGCCTTCAGATCAGTAGTCAGCACGCGGCCAAAAGTCGACTCAGCCGAACCGGGAGGTGGGCCATAGTTGTTGGCCAGGTCAAAGTGCGTGATGCCGGCATCAAACGACTCCAGCACCATCTGGCGCGAGGTTTCGTAGGGCTTGTTGTCGCCAAAGTTATGCCACAACCCGAGTGCCAGTGCTGGCAATTTCAGGCCGCTTTTGCCGCAACGGCGATAAGGCATGCGGTCATAACGGGTTTTGCTTGCAAGATAAGTCATCGTTCTTGTCCTGTTATTTTTGTTGGTCCATACATCAAGCCCCAACGAGAACCGCCCGCAAAGAGCAGGCGGCTTTTAGTTTAAAGCACCCAAAAAACTTATTTATTACGCTGGCCCCAAGCGACGCGCGCCTGGCTTGCGGTCGAAAAATATTCGGCCATTCCGGCCTCATCGCCCGCCTCTACCAGCGCAATCACCTGCTGTAATTGTGTGGCACACGAACGCAGATCACCGAGGATTGCGCTGCGGTTAGCCAATGCAATATCGCGCCACATATCCGGATGCGAACCGGCGATGCGGGTGAAATCGCGAAAACCAGTGGCAGCAAAATCGAGGCAGGATTGGGCATCGGTCTTGGCCAGAACCGCGTTCATATAGGCAAAGGCCAGCAGATGCGGCACGTGGCTGACCGCAGAAAAAATGCCGTCGTGTTGCTCAGGGGTCATGGTATACACCCGTGCCCCGCATTGCTGCCATAAGGTTTCTACCTGCTGTAGGGCATTTTGGGCAGTCTCGGCAAAAGGTGTGAGCACCACACGGCGGCCTTCAAACAATCCGTACTGGGCAGCAGCCGCTCCGGAAAGGTCAGAACCGGCAATTGGATGGCCGGGCACGCAATGATGCAAATGCCCGGGCAGAAAGGCGCGAAACAGGCCGGCGACATCCTGTTTGGTCGAACCACCGTCGGTCACAATGCAATCATCAGCCAGATGCGGAGCGATGGCTTGCATCAGGGCACCCATCTGGCCTACTGGCGTTCCCAGCAACACCAGATCGGCACCCTGCACAGCAGTAGCGGCATCGTGCGAGGCTTCATCGATGACATTCAGTTCCAGGGCACGGGTCAGGTTGGCCGAATTACGACCGACGCCAACCACCCGCTCAACCAGGCGTGCGCGCTTGAGCGCGAGGGCAAACGAGCCACCAATCAAACCCGTTCCCAGCAATACCAGCTTGCGCACGCCACTCATTCAAATTGCCCTTGGTTTTTAACGATATTGATGCCGACCCACCGGCAACGGTTTATTGCTCGACCAGCGTGGTCAACACACTGACCAGACTGCGCTTGATGGAAGACCCATCTGCCGGTGGATTGTCCACTTTGGTTTCTTTGATCCGCAAGGTGTAAAGCGTACCCGGCTGGTAGTTGAAACCGTCGATCCCGCCATACAGCATGGTCCACGGTTGATCGGCCGATTCACGCACCTGCAGGCAGTCCATTTTGCCCGCGCCCGCCGAGCAAGTCCGGGTTTCTGGCGCGATCTGGATTACACGTTCATCGTTGGCAGCCGCCGCTTGCGTTACCGATTTGGCGGCGGCAGCGCCTTTGCGAGCAAATACCAGGCGGTCGTCATTGGCGGTCATGAATACCAGATGGCCTTGCTGATCCAGCTGGTACTGGTTGCTGGTATCGAGCAACTTCAAGACGTCACTCTCTTTAACGCCAACCTCTGGCTGCACACACGCCATTCGCGTGCCTGCCAACGGACCAATCTTCAAACCATTCAGTGTCTGGATTTGCCCCATGAAACGGTTGCATCCCGAAAACCCGCTTACATGATTGCCATCAATCTTGAGTGTCACCGGCTGCTGTGACTTTTCCTGCTGAAGCTGACCGGCTACCCGCCATGACTCAAGCTGATAATCCCCGTCCAGCAACGAGCGAGCCTGGGCGCCAATACTGGCAGCACCGAGCAGTGCGGCAAGTACGGTGGCTTGAAGAATGCGCATGGAGTTTGCTCCTGTTTTCATTAAAGTGAGCTAATGCGACCACCATAACGGGCATCGGTTTTGTACCAATCGCGGGAATTTTACCCGTATATGCCAAATCGGTAATCCAAATCACTCTTGTGCCACCCCATTGCAGCCAAGTCTGCCTCTTACAGACTTCTGCCCACCGCTTGTGCAATCGCTCCCAGCGTCTTCATCAATTTCTTCAACTCTTCCGGTGTCAGCGCCTGATCGGCATCGCACCACGCTTCACATGGATTGGGGTGCATTTCGATCAGCAAGCCGTCAGCGCCTGCCGCTACAGCGGCTTGAGCCAGTGCCGGTACCATCCACGCTTTGCCACCGGCATGGCTTGGGTCAACAATCACTGGCAGATGCGTTTCGCGTTTCAGAACCGGAATCGCCGTCACATCCAGCACATTGCGATAGGCCGTTTCAAAGGTACGAATGCCACGCTCGCAAAAAATAATATTGTGATTGCCACCGGCCGCAATGTATTCGGCCGACATTAGCCATTCTGAAATGGTGGCCGACAAACCGCGTTTCAGAATAATCGGCTTGTTGACGCGCCCCACTTCTTTCAGCAAATCAAAATTCTGCATATTGCGCGCACCGATCTGGATGACGTCGACGTCGTATTCCATAAAGGTGTCGAGCATGCGCACATCCATCAGCTCGGTAACGATGGGGAAATTATGCTTGCGCGCAGCGTGCTGAAAGTACTCCAGCCCTTGTACGCCCAAGCCCTGAAAAGCATACGGGCTAGTGCGTGGTTTGAACGCGCCGCCGCGCATCAAGCGGCAACCGGCATCGGCTACACCTTGCGCAGCCAGTTCCATTTGTTCTTCGGTTTCTACCGAGCATGGCCCGCCAATGACCTGAATCTGCTCGCCCCCGATGGGAATCCCGCGCACGCGGATGATTGATCCGTCCGGATGGGTATCACGCGAAACGATTTTGTAGGGTTTGGTAATGCGATTTACCCGCGCTACACCGGGCAGTATTTCCAGATGCGCCGCATCCAGTTTGTCTTCATCGCCAATGGCGCCAATGATGGTCAATTCCGCGCCGCGCGAAAGATGTTCACGCAAACCGGCTTTATGGATTTCACCGACCACACCATTGATTTGGGCTTCAGTTGCACCCGTCTGCATTACGATAATCATAAATTTTTCCGTATTCCGGCACGCCGGATGCCATAGTGCAAGTGAATCTCAAATAGACCGTAATTGTAAAACGGCAATTGCCTTTGCTGCGCGTAACAAATCCGGAATTCGTCCGACCAATGCTGTGGAAACGCGTACTTGCCCACTAACCCGACAAGGCTGAAAACCCAGTATGGATCTCGTCTCACACCTGCTCAACAGTCTTTTTGTGATGGCTTCGCTGGTTGAAGCGCGCGACCCATACACGGGCGGCCATCTCTGGCGCGTTTCACAGTTGTCGTATCTGATGGCGCAGGACATGGAATTACCCGCAGAAGCTGTCTCCCAGATCACGCTGGGCGGGTTTTTGCATGATCTTGGCAAGATTGGCGTCCCGGATGCCATCTTGCACAAGGCTGGCCCGCTTACAGACGAAGAATACACGGTGATTCGTACTCATCCGGAGATAGGCGCCAAATTGCTGGGCAACCATCCGCTCGCCTTTCTGGCCATGGACGCCGTGTCTTTGCATCATGAAACGCCCGATGGCAAAGGGTATCCACACGGGTTGATCGCAGCGGATATTCCACTTGCCGCAAAAATTGTCGGCATCGCCGATGCATTTGACGCCATGACCTCCACCCGCCCTTACCGGCAAGGCATGCCCATTGCCAAGGCGCTGGATATCATCGCGGAAAAGCTCGGCACGCAATTCGATACCGAATTGGGAGAGCGATTTATCCGTATGGGTAAAACCGGGGTATTTGATGAGGTGGTCGGCCATTCCGAGCCTGGGGTGCGACTGCAGGCGTGTCCAAGTTGCGGGCCGATTATCGCCATCCCGAGGAAGACTCGCAGCGGCGCAGTGATTGCCTGCCCGGCCTGTCGTAGCCGCCTCAAGGTATTTGGCAATCATGAAGACTGGCTACTGACGCCGCTGAACGAGAAAGAAACCGCACCACCCTTGCAGCTTGATCCAGACCTGGTCCGCGCCATGGCGGTGACGATCCGCAATGGCTTGGGCGAATCAGTTGCCGTTGCCGCCTGAGCGATCTTTAGCTGCGATCAAGCGCTGCGAAACTGTTCTGTTGCCACGCGCAGGTAATAGAACATGGACAAGATGGTCAGTAGGCCAGCGATATACAGCGCCAATGTACCCACCCACTGGGTAGAGATGCCCGGAATGAAATTGCTTTGCCATAACAGCAGCAAAATCGCGACCATTTGCGCCGTAGTTTTGAGCTTGCCGATATAAGCCACAGCCACACTTTTGGACTTGCCCAGTTGGGCCATCCATTCACGCAACGCAGAAATGGTGATTTCGCGACCGATAATGATCACGGCCAGCCAGGACGGCGCGCGGGTGAGTTCTACCAGCAAAATCAGTGCGGCGGCGACCATCAACTTGTCAGCAACCGGGTCCAGAAATGCGCCGAACGAGGATGTCTGATTCCAGCGTCGGGCCAGAAAACCATCAAACCAGTCCGTCAATGCCGCCACGGCAAAGATGGTGGCACCTGTCATGTTTTTCATCGGCAGCGAGATCACCGAATCGGGCAAATAGAACAAGCCAACAAAAACCGGAATTGCTGCTACGCGTAGCCACGTCAGAAAAATCGGCAGGTTAAATGGCATCGCAAAGTTAGCCAGGTCGCTTAAAAGTGAGCATTCTAACAGGTGCGCGCAGTATCTGGATAAAGCCTAAGCCTTCAACTTACGCGAATCGTTGAAACAACGTCCTCTCAGGACATGCTACCCAACCAGTTCAACCTCGCAAGGCCGAATATATCTTCTCCGCCAGATCGCGGTTAATGCCTTCAACCTGGATCAGGTCATCTACGCTGGCACCCTTCACGCCTTGCAATCCGCCAAAGCGGGCCAGCAGTTTTTGCCGCCGTTTGGGGCCGATGCCTTCGATTTCTTCCAGACTGGACGCCACGCGGGCTTTGGCACGGCGGGCGCGGTGGCCAGTAATGGCGAAACGGTGCGATTCGTCGCGGATTTGCTGCACCAGATGCAAGCCGGGGTGATCTCGCGGCAATTGCACGGCTTCGTGGGTGGTGGCGAAGATCAGTTGTTCCAGCCCGGCCTTGCGCGTTTCGCCCTTGGCCACGCCAATCAAGATCGGTTGCGCCAGCCCGACTTCAGCCATGACTTGTTCGGCCATGGCCAACTGGCCTTTGCCGCCATCAATCAGGATCAGATCGGGTACTTTGCCCTCGCCGCCCGCGATCTTCTCGTAGCGCCGCGTCAGCACCTGGCGCATGGCGGCGTAGTCATCACCGGGCGTGATCCCGGAAATGTTGTACCGGCGATACTGGCTGGTCTGGATATCGCCATCATCAAACACCACGCAAGAAGCTACCGTGGCCTCGCCCATGGTGTGCGAGATATCAAAACATTCAATGCGCGCCGTTTCTTCGGGCAAATCCAAAGCCTCGATCAAGGCCTGCAAACGACCGGCCTGGCTGGCAGAATGGCTCGCACGCTGCAAAATCGCCAGTTCGGCGTTCTTGCGTGCCATCTCCAGCCACACACGGCGTTCGCCATTGGGATTGCTGTTGATGATGACTTTGCGGCTAGCCTGATCGCTCAATAACTGGACCAGCACTTCAACATTGGTCGGTGGCGGCGTGCAGATCACCACGCCGGGCACGTTGCGATCCAGATAATGTTGCGCCAGGAACGCCTCCAGCGCCTCGGCCGCGTCGTAATCGTTGGCGTTGCTGGGGAACAGGTTTTTGTCGCCCACGTGCCGCCCACCGCGCACCATCGCCAGGTTCAGGCAAACCGTGCCGTCCTTGACCACCGCCGCAATGATATCGGCATCGAGTTCACTGGTATTGCTGGAAACAAACTGCTTTTCCTGGATTTTTGCCAGCGCCTGCACCTGATCACGAATCGCCGCCGCTTCCTCAAAGCGCCAGGCTTCCGAGGCTGCAGCCATGCGGCTTTCCAGTTCCACTAGCAGCTCATTGCCCTGCCCGTTCAGGAACAGCACCGCGTTATGCACGTCGCGACGGTAATCCTCAGGCGAAATGGCGTTCACGCACGGTGCGGAACAGCGTTTGATTTGATGCAACAAACATGGCCGCGAGCGATTGGCGTAAACGCTGTCTTCACAGGTGCGCAGCTTGAACACCTTCTGCAGCAGCTGGATGCTTTCTTTGACCACAAAACCGTTTGGAAATGGCCCGAAGTACTGGTTGCGTTTATCCAGCGTGCCGCGGTAGTAAGCTAGCCGTGGCGATTTGTGGCCGGTCACCACCAGATAGGGATAACTTTTATCGTCCCGAAACAGAATGTTGTAACGCGGCCCCAGCGCCTTGATCAGGTTGTTTTCCAGCACCAGCGCTTCGGCTTCGGAACGCACCACGGTGGTTTCGATCCGGTCTACTTGCGACAGCATCAAGCGGATGCGCGGGCTGTGATCGTTTTTCTGAAAATACGACCCGACCCGCCGTTTCAGACTGATGGCTTTGCCGACGTACAGCACGGTGCCATCTTGCGACAGCATGCGATAAACGCCCGGCAGATGCGGCAGCGCTTTGACAAACGCGTTCAGGCGCTCGGCACGCGCTTGCGGGTCTTCCTGGACTGGGGCTTGTTCGGACATACCAACCATATTGATTTAAGCAAGCGCCAATTCTAGCAATTGGCCGGGATCAGGGCTAAGCCTATCTTTGGGCGCGGTAGCTTATTACGCAGGACTGCCGCCTGTCTTGCCCGATTTGTTTCAGATCATGAATACATGGCGTTGCCCGTGTTGGCCGACCATGATTGAGATACAAATCCAGCCTTCTCAGGCTCATTTAATGACGCCAATCGAAATCAAGAACAAGACCAATATGACACAACGTGATGGCTTTACTTCTACCTTCGGCGTGCTGGTGGCCACTTTGGGCTCCGCAGTCGGGCTGGGCAATATCTGGAAATTCCCTTATCTGACCGGTACCAATGGTGGAGCCGGATTTTTGCTGGTTTATCTATTAGCCACGTTGTTGCTGGGTTTGCCGGTCATGATTGGCGAAACCATGCTCGGACGCGCAACCCGGGCCAACGCCGTGAGCATCTTTGAAAAACTGCGCCCTGCCCAGCCGTTCTGGAAGATCATTGGCTATATGGGCATGCTGGCCGCCGTGCTCATCCTGGGGTTTTACACCGAGGTCGCAGGCTGGGTGTTTGCGTATATCTTCAAAGCCCTTTCGGGCAGCTTGTTGCATGGCGATGCCAGCGCAGCCCAAGCGCAATTCAAAGCCACCATCGCCAATCCGCTTTCTGCCCTGGCCTGGCAATGGGCGGTGTTACTGCTGACTGGCGGCATCATCATGCTGGGCGTTTCCAAAGGGATTGAGGCCGTCGCCAAACGCTTGATGCCAGTGCTGTTCTTGCTGCTGGTAGTGTTGTGCATTCGCAGCCTGACGTTATCTGGCGCCGGGGCGGGATTGAAATTTCTGTTTGCACCAGATTTTTCCAAGGTATCTGCCGGGGTTATTCTCACTGCGGTCGGTCTGGCCTTTTTCAAACTGTCGATCGGCATGGGCACCATGCTCACCTATGGCAGTTATTTTCGCGATGACCAGAACATTCCAGTCACCGCTGGCCGCGTCATGCTGGCCGATTTAAGCATCTCTTTGTTGGCGGGCATTGCCATCTTTCCGGCCGTCTTCACCTTTCATTTCGCACCCACGGATGGCCCGGCACTGGTGTTCCTGACCATTCCAGCGGTATTTGCCAGTATGCCTGGTGGCCAGATTTTTATGGTGCTGTTTTTCGTGCTGACGGCACTGGCGTCGATAGGCGCAATTCTGTCGCTACTGGAAGTGCCCGTTGCGGCGCTAACTGAGCGACTGCATTGGTCTCGCCGCAAAGCCACAGCCCTGACCGTGTTGTTGATCGCCATATTGGGGGCACCAGCGGCACTCTCTAATGGCGCGGCAGCCCACTGGACGATATTCGGCCTGACCTTCTTTGATTTCTACGACTTTGTCAGTTCCAACCTGCTATTACCGGTCGGTGGCTTGCTGTTGTGTGTCTTTGTGGGCTGGATTATTGGGCGGGACTGGGTGCAAAGCCAGTTGAGCAATCGTGGTCTGCTAGCCAATCAAGCGGTAGTAACAGGCGTGTTCATGCTGCTGCGCTACGTGTCGCCAGTGCTGATTGTGATTGTGTTGTTACGCGGCTTGAAGGTGTTCTGACAAAGACACAAATACGCTCAGACGAGCGCATCCGGCTGTTGCTCATCGCTGGCATCAGCAGTAGCTGGGGGTAGCGACAACTGGGGCGGGGCGATATCACTCCCCTGCTCAACCAGATAGACAAAGGCCAGCAATTCAGCGACGGCCCGATACAACGGCGCCGGAATATGTGCGTCCAGATCCAGCTGCATCAGCAGCGAGACCAGTTCAGGTGATTGGTGGACAAACACACCGGCTTCACGCGCTTTTTCAATAATGGCCTGCGCCACCAGTCCCTTGCCGCTGGCAACTACCCGTGGCGTAGAACCCTCGGTATAAGCCAGAGCAACGGCGCGCTGACGGGCATCGGGCTTACTCGCCATCCGTGGCCTCCGCACTTGCGGCCGAGAAACTGACCGCGGCCAATGCCAGTCCGGCGCCTTCAAATTGCGTCCCGAGCGCCGATTGTGCCGATTGCAGTTGTTGCACAGTCTCCGGCGCGGCCTTGAATGACAGATTGAACTGACCTTGCGACAGCACGGCATTAATGGATATCTGGCCCAGCCGTGGCAACTGCAGGTTCAAGGTGGTTCGCCATTGCCGGTCTTCGGGGTCGGCATAAGCCTGATTCTGATTGTGATCATCGGCCTGAACCGACCATTGCATGGGCTGCCCCGGCCACGCCAGGCCCTGCCACATGATGGCCTGCCTATCGATGGCATCCAGTTGCCGCTGTACCAGTCCCGCCAATACCGCTTGCTGATCCTGCCCACTGGCCAGACGGCTGATACTGGCTGAAGTGACATCCACTGCGGCGGAAGCCACTTGCTTGAGCATGGCTGCGTCTTGCGGGCTGGCATCTTTGGCGGGCAGAACGGCGGGATTGGTCGTATCCGGCTTGGCATCCGCAACACTGGCGGAAGTGGACGTCAGTTGCAGTTTGGCTTGAGGTTCTTGCTGCAGGGACTGCAAGCTACGCTGGCCGTCCACCCATTGCGCTTGATGCGACTCATAGAACAAGCCCGACTGACCGAGCGTTTGCGCCAGTTTGGTGGCCAGGTCCCCGGTATTGGGCGTGCCGTCAAACAAGGGAGCGGCCGCAGCGGCATTTTGTGCTCCAGTAGTTGCCGCCTTGCCGTTATTGCTGAGCAAATCGGACAAATAGCGAGCGCCGCCGGAGAACTCGGTTTGTACGCCTGGATGAAAATCCGGCGAGGCGGAGTTTGCCAATGCAAAAGTCAGCGTAGGTCGGTTGGCGACAACGGTCAGATCCAGCTTCTCACCCGCGGTCGCGCCTGTCGGCAAGTTCAAATCCAGCAACTGGTTGTTTACCTGCACGGCAAAGCGGCCATTGCCCAAAGCCCCGACCACAGTGGCGGATACCTGCTCGCCAGCCGTGAACAAGGCGCTGATGTCGGGCTGGCCATCAGGCGGATTCGTGGTGTTGTTGAGATAAAGCGCCTGCAGCGTGAGGATGGCATTGCCGGGCAACATGGATCAGCGCAATCCTTCCGCGCGATACAAAGCAACGATCAAGTCAGCTTCGCCGCGGGAGATACCGCACTCCTGCGCGACCACGGCAGAGTCGGCACCAGTGCGCGCCATACGGATGGCGTGGGCATATGGGGTTTCGGTAGAAGATGGCGGACTTGCGATATCGGCATCGCCATGATGCTCAATTGCCCAGACTTGTTGCATGCTGTTTGCTGCCAACCGCACTTTCAGCAACTCCAGTTCCTGGCGCAATGCGGACATCTCTGCCGTCATTGCTTCAACGCGGTGCTGGGTCTGGCGAGAAACGTGATGCGGAGAATTTGCTTTGCGCAGGAACAGCAATAGCTCCGCCACATAAAACACCAGCAGCGCGAGTCCTGCATAAAGCAATTGTGGCCAGGTAATCAGGATTCCGTTCACGTGCCGCCTCGGTGACAGTTGAAACTTCAGCGACGTCCGGTTCAGGTTCCGTATACGCGCCGCATTTTTTCCCCGTTTTTCAGCTCACGGATCGAGCCGATCAACTCCAGACGTCGTGCTTCTGCCAATGGCAAAACAGCATCGATCTGGCCTTGGGCTGAACGCATTACCTCAGCCAGCTCACCGCGCTGGCGCTCAGGTATGGCGCTCCAGTTAATATCGCCTAGATTACTGCTCAATTGAGTAAAGCGCGCGGCATTCAGCAAAAACGCCTCCCAATTTTCTTGCCCGGCGCTAGATGCCATCTCCCGACAGCAGCTTTCCATCTCACCATAGACCGCTTGCATATCAGGCGCGACCATAACTGAGCGCATCACGATTGGCGGCGGTGGCAGCAGCATCGGCCTGAACCGGCGGCGCGACTGGCGCAACCGTGCGGCTATTGGCTTCGATGGTATCCCAAGCCGATTTAAGGTCGGTCAACAATTTGGCAACATGATCAAGCATGTCGACCCGGTTTTCCAGATTGGCCTGCAGCAACTGCTCTGTCATATGTTGATAAAGCGCATCCAGATTCTGCCCCAGTTCTCCACCCTTTTCCACATCAAGCGACTGACGCAGGCCTTCATCAATGATCGCGATGGCCTTGCTGATTGATAGGCCCTTGTCTGCGATGTGGCCTTCTTGCATGTGGTACTTGGCCAAAAGGACTGCCTTGATCGCGCCCTCATACAACATCACCACCAGTTTAAGGGGACTTGAAGAGCTGACGGCGGCATCGACGCTGATCTGACCATAGGATTGAAGCGCTTTCTTTGCGGCATAACTCATGCCATTTCTCCGGTTTGGTACTCACTGCTATCTCACCGACATGCGGCTTGTATTACCTGGTCAATCAGCTACTGATCTTGGGCAGGTTGGCAAGTTGCGTGGTGAGGTAACTACTGGTGTTCTTGAGCGCGCCCACCGTGGTATCCATGGCGGTGAACTGCTGCACGTAGTTCTGTTGCACCTGCGTCAGGCGCGTCTGCATTTCAGTTTCCTGGGCCTGCAGCCGTGTGATGCTGGCGTTGATACTGCTGGTCACCGAGTTGAACAAGCCGTTGTCAGTAGATTTGGTCGACAGGATATTGGTGATGGTCTGATTCAGGTTATAGGCGAAGCCCTGGCTTACCGTCACCGAACCCATATCACCATTCGACCCAGCGGCCAGACTCAAAATCAAACCCGCGGCCGGACCGGTGCCGACCAGAACATTACCCGTTGCAGTGGCAGGATTCCCGCCGATGGTCGCGACAGCGTCAGTACCCGCGGCCAGGGAGGTCGATGTCAGGAAGGCGGGATCAGTCGCACCACCCCCACTCACCGCGTTGATCTGGATTTGCGAAGTCGAACCGTAAGAGGCGGAACTGAATGTTAGTGCGCCATTGGCAAAGCCCACATTGGCCGAAACACCAGAAGCTTTCAGGCTGGAATCAGCATTAATGGCCGTCTGCAGTGCGGCGGCAAGATCCGCGCCATTGTTGAATACCGTGCCGTCAGTGAGCTTGATCGTTCCCGACTGAACCTTGTCGACATTGATGCTGAAGTTGTCATTATCCGGGCCGATCGTCAGCGGGAAACTGCCAGAGGTGAAAGCACCGGAAGTCACGCTGCCCTGCGTGGCCGGTGAGGTCACGTTGATGGCATAAGTGCCTGCTTTAGTCAGCGAGCTACTGGTCGTCACGACCGTGACGCCGCCCGGTTTGGTCACCGAGGTACCCGCTGCAAACAGATTGCTCACCGCGCCTGGATTCGCCTGGGCCGCGTTAGTGAGAGTGTCCTGATTCAGCGTCATTTTGCCGTTCATGTCAAAACTAATACCGACGTCATACATCGACTGATATTGGTTGCTGCCACCCAGTGTCTGGTTGAATACGCCGCGCATCATGGTCTTGATCGAATTCAGCGAATACTGTCCGTTGAGAATGCCAGCGGTTTGCGTCGTCGTGTCGTACCCGGTAAGGCTGGAGAGCTGTGACATGAACGTGTTATAGCCATCGACCATGGCTTGCACGTTTTTGACCAGCGTCGAAGGGTCGGTGCCGATGGTCAGCGTGGTCGCGCTGGTGTTGGTGGCGGTCAGATTCAGTGTCACGCCCTGCAACACATCATTAACCGAGTTGGTCGGTTTGGAGATGGTGATCCCATCCAGCTGGAACTGGGCATCTTGCGCCGCCTGCGTCACCGACGTCGTGTTGGTGGTGGATGCTGGATCGAAGGCAAAGTTATTCAAGCTGGTGTCGGTACCTGCCGGCGTGGTGGAGATTTTCATCCCGTTCACGGCACCGCTGGTATTGGACGCCAACACCAACCGGAAACCCGAGCCATCATTAATGATGCTGGCTGTGGCCCCGCCTTTGGCCGCGTTAATCGCATCCCGCAGGCCAAACAGATTATTGTTGGTTGAATCGATATTGACTGTGATGCTTTGCGCCGTCGCATTGGCCGAAAAACCGCCAGTTGAGCTATAAGAGCCAAAGCTGATGGTCATCGAGCCCGTGCCGACCGGATTGTTGGCACTGCTCACCGATGCCGATGCAATTACCTGGTTCTGAGCCAGTTGCGACACCAACAGCGAATGCGAACCTTGCTGTGCCTGGTTAGTCGCAGTGGCAGTACCCACTGACGTGTTGGCCAGCTTGGCCGTAGCCAATTGCAATTTGGTTGGATCAGATAGCGCCTGAACCGTCGCCTGAAAATCCGAAAGGCCACTTTGTAACGTACCCAACGCGCTCAACTGAGCGTCGTAACTGGCTTCTTTTGTCTGCAGCGCAATCAGCGGTTGCTGCTCAATTTGCATCAACTGCGAGATGATCCCGCTGACGTCGATCCCGGAGCCAACCCCCATTGAGGTAATCGTGCCCAACCCGCTGGTACTGGATAAGCCGGTGCTCGTCGTCGGCGTTGGAGTGGGCGTCGGGGTTGGAGTCGGTGTAGGGGTGGGAGTGATGCTCGAGGTCATTTGGGGAAAGCTCCTGGCGTGCGTACCTCATCATACCAGTCAAAAATGCCAACTGGCTTTACAAGAATAGAATCCGGTCGCACACAATCAATCGGACAGAACGGCCCGCGGCAAGCTCGCCGCATATACATCATGTTTATCGGCCGTTCAGGCTTTATCTTTAATCAGCAAGCCTTCAAACTGTCCAATCGCCTTGGCCAGCGCGATAGCCTGCTCGCTAGGGATCTGCCGAATTACATCTTTGGTCTGCGTATCAATGACCTTCACGATCTGCGTGTGGCTGTCCTGATCCACCGAAAACTGCAAGGAGCTGCCGTTGGAATAGGTTTTGACCGTGTCGTTGAGCTTGGTCAGCGCATCGTTGAGCGTGGCGGCATCTTTGGTGGCGTTGCCCGAAGCATTCTGTCCGGACTGAACAGCACTACCCTGTTGCGCCGGCGCGGTCTGGGCGGTTTGACCGCCACTGCCAGTCTGACTGGTCGCTGGGGAAAGCGCCGCGATGGATTGAGTCAACTGCACTTGCATGAGCATCTCCTTGGACGGAAAAACGCCCCGGCATGGAAAAATCCGGCCGGGGCATCATGCTACCAGGTTAACTGGCCGCTCTGTTCCTGCTTACTTCAGCAGGCTCAGAATGCTTTGCGGCAACTGGTTAGCTTGCGACAACATCGCGGTGCCGGCTTGTTGCAGAATCTGCGACTGAGTCAGGTTGGCAGTTTCAGACGCGAAGTCGGTATCCTGAATCCGGCTCTTGGCGGCCGAAAGATTGGTCACCGTGGTCGACAGGTTCGAGATGGTTGAAGAGAAGCGGTTTTGCAAAGCACCAAGTTGAGCGCGTTGACTGTCGATGTACGATTGTGCACCGTCGGCAATCCGCAGGGCCTGCGTTGCGCCATCCAATGTCGAAACATCCAGGCTTTGCACGGTCTTCAGCGAAGAAGTCATGGTAGAACCCGAAGACAGACCGTAGGAAGCAGCGCCTGTCGAACTCTGACCAGTAATCACGCCGCTGGCAAAACCTGCGCCACTGGTAGTGATGGAGTACGAATTGGACGAGTTCAGCACGATCTGACCACCAAAGGTGAAGCTACCCGAACCAGAGGAGCTCACCAGAGACGAACCGGAAGTGTACTGCGCCGAACCGGCCGAGTTGGTCGTATCGTAGTTGTACTGGGTCACCGCGCCACCAAAGCCACTGGCAACACCGCTGGCCGAAGTGATCTGGATATTCGCACCGGAGTTATTGGTCAGCTTGATACCGTAAGTAACGGCACCGCTAGCGTTGGTAAAGGTGGCCAGTTGAGCTACAACGCCGGTTTGCGACTGTGCGTTGTTGAACGAAGTTACAGCCTGGTTGTAGTCCGAAGCAGTCGGAGCCTGACCTGAAACAGAGGAGGTCACGCTGAACGATACACCCGCGTAGGTGTTGTTGTTCGATGCAATAGCCAGCGAGTACGAACCCGAACCGAAACTCAGATCAACTTCAGTATTGGCAGTCGCGGTTACACCAGTGTTAGCAGCGTTGATCTTCGAAGCAACGTCGCTGGCTTGGTCAGTACCCGAAACAGCGATGGACTTGCCATTGATCGACATGGTGCCGGAGCTAGTTACCACAGCACCGGTCACAGCCACAGTGGCAGTACCGCCTACGGCCCCTTGAGTGGTGCCACTAACTTCGTTGGTATAAGCCAGTTGACCGGTACCATTACCGCCACCCATCTGGAACGTGCCGTACTGATTGGTACGGAAGTTACCCATGGTTGCAGTGATGGTCTGGTTGGCGTTGGCGCCTACCTGGTAGGTTGCAGCGGTAAAGCTGCCATCAAACAGATTCTGGCCGTTGAACTGGGTGGTTTGCGCTGTGCGGTCCAGTTCGGAAACCAGTTGGTTAACCTGGGCATTCAGAGCCTGGCGGTCGGACGAAGAGTTCGTCGCATTGCCGGATTGAACAGCCAGTTGGCGAATGGATTGCATCATATCGCCCATCTGACCCAGAGCACCTTCCGCAGTTTGCGACAGCGAAACGCCGTCGTTAGCATTGCGGGATGCCTGGTTCATGCCATTGACTTGCGACGTCATACGGTCGGAGATGGCCAGACCGGCTGCGTCATCCTTGGCGCTATTAATGCGCAGGCCGGACGACAGACGTGCCAGTGAGGTATTCAGCGAATCTTGCGACTTGCTCAGGTTTTGCTGAGCCATCAGTGACGCGACGTTTGTGTTGAGAACCAAAGACATTTGGTAGCTCCTCGTTAAGGGTTATGCGTTTAACATTCAGACGCAACACCGCGTCCTTGGACTGTTTATCGGAGATAGCCGAATAAACTTTAGGAAAATTCAAAAAAAAATTTTCCCGCAAATTTTGACAAATGAAGAAAGAAAATTCAGCCGACGCCAGTATCCGCGCTGCCGTTCAAATGCACGCTCCCTTCCCCTGTTCAACTGCCCTTTCCACCCGTTTGCGAATAAAAAAATGGCGAACCTTTTATGGCTCGCCATCGTGGTCAGGAGTGGTCTTTTGCGTCATCCATCATCAATCAGGAGACCAAGCCTTACGCCACAACTCCAGGTTATCGCCCTTCAGCATCCATTTGTCATGCACCGCATTGCGTAATTCCATGCCGCGCTGGCGAGTTGCAGACAGGTCGTCCAGGTGCATGCGAATGGCGTCAATCCAGTCTTTGTGACGATTGCGCACTCGGGTTACCGGCAAGTCAACCCGGTACGGCTCAATATCGGTACATACAACTGGAAAGCCGCAAGCACCGTACTCCAGCAAGCGCAGGTTGCTTTTGCTCTCATTAAACTGATTGTGCTCTAGCGGTGCCAGCGCCAGATCCAGTTGCAGGCTAGCCAGTTTGGCCGGATACCCTTCAATCGGTACACCTTCGTGTAACTCTTTGATATAAGGGCGCAATTTTGGAGGGCACATACCAAAAAACACCCAATCCACCTCGTTGGCCAACTCCCGAACCACGCCTTCGATCAGCTCCAGGTCGCCAGTGTGGCTGATGCCCCCCGCCCAACCCACGCGTGGACGGGCATGCTCAGTCTGAATCAGGGGCAAATTACCCCACCAAGACTCTGGCAGATAGTTATGTACTACATGGAAATTGTCGTGCAGATCGGCATATTGCTCAGCCAGTCGTTCCGTAGACACGACGAATCGGTCCACGTGAGCCACTGCCCGGCGTAATGACTTCAATACGTCCTTGGGCATATGGTCACGGTGGGCGCTTTTTAGCGGAATATTAGGCAGATAGTCGTCAAGCTCATAGATGCAATAAGCACCGGAAAGCCGCTTGGCCCGAGCCATGAACTCAATTTGTTCAGCTGTGATCTGCCGCTGGAATATCAATACGTCGGGCTTGAAACGCTCCTGGTCAATCACTCCAAGTAGCTCGAACGAAATCGCACCACTCAATTTTTGAGCGCCTTTAAGCGCCTGGAATGGCTGAATCATCCGGTAATGGCCACACCCCATCTGGTCCGCCGGGTGAGTAAGCACCCGCAGCGGTGGTTTCCAGGAAATCGGCTGGAACGAAACCAGTCGGCGATTTTCAATCTCGAAACCGTTGCCGTGCAGCATCAGGTTGCGGTTGTAATACGGGTCCGTCGCCAGTTGCGGTAGCCATTTACCGAACATGGCCTCTTGCTCGCCCGCAAAGCGCTTCCTCTTGGCCTCCTGGGCCGCTGGATCCACTCGGGTCTGACTGACACTACCTTCGTGCAGCACCGTGGCGAACGGAGTCCAGACGATCAGATAACCAGCTTGGCGTACCTTCAAACACAGGTCGACATCGTTGTAAGACACTTTGAAATCTTGCTCATCCATACCCCCAAGTTCGCGGTAAATGGACTTTCGGATAATCAAACAAGCGGCGGTAACAACCGAATAATTCTGGATCACCTGCAAGCGGTTCATGTAACCGCGTTCATCTCTAGGCAGCCCAATGAACGGGTGATCCGCCGGGCCACGCAGCCCCAACACCACCCCGGCATGCTGAATCTTGCCGTCTGGATAAAGCAAACGCGCGCCAACGGCACCAACTTCTGGCCGTTGGGCATGCCTGACCAGTTCTTCCAGCCAGTTTTCCTGAATGATTGCGGTGTCATTGTTCAGCAACACCACATATTCACCGTGGGCCTGTTCCACCGCGTAATTGTTGATTGCAGAAAAATTGAATGGGTGTGGATATCTGATCACTCGAATGCGCGGATTACCCAGTTTTTCCAGCCCGTCCAGGTAATTGACCGCATCCAGCTCAGTAGTATTGTTATCAACGATCAGTAATTCGAACTGGGCGTAGCGGGTACGTTCCAGCACGCTTTCCACGCACCGGGACAGCATTGCAAACTGATCTTTGGTGGGGACGATAATGCTCACCAGTGGTGTGGTGGCATGCTGATACTGGACATTCAAGGTGCCGGGAATCAAACCCTCCGACAGCGTGGCCGGGCAATTGATACGGGCAAGATGATTGCGCACCGCACGGGCAAATGCCCCCGCCCGTCCGTGATCATCCAGCGACCTCCATGGCAATTGCGCCAGATGGCAACCGATAGTTGGCACGTGGCCAATGGCCTTTTCACCAAATTGCTCATATAGACGTAACAGCAGGTCGATTTGCTCTGCACCGGGTTCTAACGGGCCCGCAGCCAGGACTGCTTTCAACGCTCCGTGCCGCACCAACAACATGCCATCCGCATAAGGCATGGCCCGCATCAAATCAGGACTGAAGTCCGGTTTGAAGCGAGGCATGTCTGGAGTGCCTTGATCGCCTATCCAGTCGTCGTCCCAATAAATGACTTGCCATTGCGGGTTATCTGCGGCCTGCAACAGACCCAACAGCAAACCATCCAGGGTCAAGCGGTCGCCCACTTCTACCAGGCCGACCCAATCCGCCTGCACCTGAGCAACGTCAGCCATCGCAGCAACATAGCCGTCGGCGCTCTGAAACCAGGCGACACCGCTATTGGGCTCGGGATCAACGAGCGGCGACACGATAGCAGCTTGTTTGTCCTTAAAATACTGTTGGCCCAGCGTGGTCAGCGTTTCTGAAACACCGGGCATGTTGCCCATGCGGTCAATAAGATAAAAACGCGCAATCTGCGGGGGCAGTTGATCGACACGGGTGTCGATCATGCGGGCTTCAGGCAGACTGAGACTGCGCTGTTGCAGCCAGTCTTCATAAACACTTATGACCGGCCCGGCTTGAGCCACTTTTTCCAAGTGTGAGTTTGCAATCTCAGTTGGCGCGTTAGCTCCGACCTTGACCGCGTCTTTGTATATCGGCTTTACCGGAACGCCCGACAGCTGGCCGGTTTCCAACCCCACCGACTTGGCGACCAATGGCATCAACCGTTCAAAGACATGAGCGAGAGTGCCGTCAAGTTGCCCGGTTTCCTCCTCGAAATCTTCTTGCCTGATCCCGAGCCGGCGAAGCGCTCCAAAAAGAGCCCCTCGCGCCCAGTACATGCTGCCGGCAATAAAGTCATAATCAAAATTTTGAGGATCAACCCCGATACGTTTGGCCCATTGGCGCATTCCCGGGAGATTCTCCCTGTGTGCGCCCGAAATTTTGTACGCATTGAGCATGGTGCCGGACACTGAGAGCATCCCGCCCGTTGGATGAGTATCAAACCAGGCCAATACCTGTCCAATGCCATCTGCAGGCAGCAATCCTGCCAGCAGTTGCGTGCGCCAAGCCTCCCCCACCCCGTCCCGAAGGTGGGCTGACTTTTTGCTGTGAATTTTGAGTACAAGGTCAAAATCTTCCAGCTTCTCGTGTTCCAGTAACTTGAATAGCGGAGCAATATCCCGCCCCCGATTCGTGACCGGGTAAACACGGGCGTTGGGGAACTGCGGTTTGATCAGTTTGACTACCGTTTGCAACAGCTCTTCGGGTGTCGTGACGATCAGATCGAAGGCGTGATCGATAGTCGAGAGAGCGCGCGCAAATTCAGGCCACAGATCCGGATAAAACAGATGGACAACCACTGCCAGACGCCGCGTGGAGCCCATATCTTTCACAGATATCGTTTGTTGCTCGATAGCCCGCCCCAATGGCTCCAGTGATCTCACCGCCGGGTCTTGCGGGTTAAGGCGCTTAGCCCAGTCCAGCAATACCTTGGCCAGCGGCAACGCACCCGCATTGGCATGCAATACGCACAAACTGCAGATGGTATTGATATGGAACGGATTCTGGCTAAGGATGGCTTCAAATGCCTGCTGCGCAGATTTCGCATCTCCGGCATCCATCGAGGCAATGCCTTGGACAATCAGCTGATTTTGCCATTGCAGCTTGGGCTCCAGTTCTTTCAGTTGAAGTTTGCCGCACGGCATGGCGCGCAATAGCAGATCAATTTCTTCCAGCAATGCAAAAAATTCTGCGTTGTAAAACGGCATTTCAACAAACTGTTTGATTTCAAAAAACCAATCAGGTCGTGGTGTAATGGTTCGCCATTCGGAACGGAATATTTCCTGCACGGTTAGCGATTTGTTGCTGCCCAGGCACAATGCCAATACCGCCGCAGCCTTCTTGGTCATGATCCGGGCATCGTAAAAAGAAACCGTTGGTTCCAGTTTACGGTAAATATTGGCCATGAAATCAAAGAAAGCTTCTTTCTGTGGTCCGTCGAAGCGTGGATCGGTCAATGCCTGGTAAAGATCAGTCTGATGATCCGAGACCGGATAGTTCAGCTCGCGTACGACAAATGGAATTGGCAAAATGCGGGCTTTCCCGCGAGCCAGCTTATATAACGCCTCTCCAAACTCGTTGTATTCCCACCGGATATCGTCGGGAATCAAATCAAACCAGTCTTTGAATACCGTGGATCTTGCAATTGCATAAAATGGAGGAATGAAATTATCCATAAAAGACATAATGCGGTCTTCACTAGCCCCAGCATAGTCTTCGACCACTTTACGGTCACGCAAGAAGTAATGCACCCGTTCGCCATCAGCCAGGTACATCAGGCAGTACCCATGGCACAGCGCGTAATCAGGGTTGGCTTGCAGGAAATCCAGGCCTTGGACCAGCCCACCCTCAAGGGTGAAATCGTCGTCGGTGACAAATGCCATATACGGTGTGGTTACCAGATTGGTTCCGCGCCGGATTTTTAGCATGATCTGACTGTAGTCACAGTCACCGCAGTGCTGGTAGCTCGTGCGCTC
The DNA here is from genome assembly GCF_031291215.1 of Silvimonas sp. Classification (NCBI taxonomy): domain Bacteria; kingdom Pseudomonadati; phylum Pseudomonadota; class Betaproteobacteria; order Neisseriales; family Chitinibacteraceae; genus Silvimonas; species Silvimonas sp. The sequence continues at coordinate 216,434 of NZ_JARLJK010000136.1, read as the reverse complement.
GTTCCCGTATTGCTCCACCGCCCAGATATTGGATTCCGCCGACGAATCCATAATCAACAAGGTGCAGGGCATGGCTGAGTAATAGCGAATCGCCCGCGCCAGAAACTGGGGGCGATTATGCGTCAGCAAAACCAGGGTTAACAGTTGGCCAAATTGGTTCATTCAATTTCCAGTGTGCAAATCAGGCAATGCGCTTCAGATAGCCTTCCGGCGCAACGGTAATCAGTAATTTGTTTTCAATGGCATGATCAATTTCAAATCCGGGGTTATCTTTTAACCACTGATGCACCGCGGTTTTAGGATTATCACCAACGCCCCAAGGCCGATCGGGGAAAGCATCGGCCGGCATGTCTTCCACCACAGTATCGAATACCACACAATAACTGCCCGGTGTAACCAGCGGCGCGTAGGCTTGCAGCTCAGCCAGGACGTGCGCGTGGGTATGATTGGAGTCAAGGCAAACCAGCACGCGCTGGTAACCGCTGGCTTTGGCATGCACCTGGGCAATGATTTCGGGATCAATTGACGAGCCCTGAATCATTTCAATTTTATGGGCCAGCGGGTGCGCCTCAATGGCTGCGCGGTTGTGTTCTCTGATATCAATATCCAGACCCAGCACGCGCCGTTTGCTGGCCCGTGGGTCCAGCACCGTGCCCTGCTCCACAGCTTCGCAATAATCCAGCAAGGCCAGCATGGATGCGCTCATGATTAAAGAGCCGCCGTGGGCGATGCCGGTTTCAATAACCAGATCTGGCTTTAATGCCCAGATGAGTTCCTGCATGGCCACCATATCTTGCGGCAGCTGAATGATCGGGCGACCAAGAGATTTGAAATTGTAGGTGTACTTATGTACCGCGGTCTGGATAACAAAATCCAGGCCCATTTGCTTAAGCGCTGCGTCATTCCCCTGAGCCGCGATATCCCGAACTCGTTCTGCCTCAAATCTGGCGTGCATGTCGTCTGTCATGAAAACCTCAATCATTCAATCCCGCAACGCGGGTATTTATGGGTAAAGCACAGTGAAGGGCCTGAATTCAATCCGCAACAACTTTGCTGTCTATCACGGTTTGCACAACATCAAGTCCTCGCTTCAATTCTGTCCGGTGGTATCCACCGTTGGCATATCACGCATCTTGAGTACCCGCGCCGGATTGCCAACCATCACCGCGCCAGCCGGCACATCTCTGGTCACCACGGCACCAGCTCCGATGACCGCCCAATTGCCTATTTTTAGTCGAGGCAATATTGTTGCCCCCGCACCGACAAAAACCCCGCAACCTATTTCAACACAGCCACATACCGACACACCGGGTGCAATGAACGAAGATTCACCCACCTGCGTTTCATGACCAATCAGTGCGCCAATGTGCATGCAAACGTTATCGGAGAGCTTGACGCCTGCTTGCACAATCACGCCCTCGCGCAAGTAGATTCCCGTCCCCAGTTCAACCATCAGCAGGTCAACGGCTGGGTGGATCAGATTGCTCATGGCAAAACCGGCTGCGCGCATGACCCGGGACGTCTCATGCCGGGTAACACAGTCGCCCGAAATCAGGTTCACAAAGTTGTATTCGGCCGGATCAAACTGCGGCAATACATCAAAACCGCCAAAAATCGGCAGTCCGTAAAAGTCTTTACCCTTTTTGGCCGGGTCATTGTCGATATAGCCGACAAAATCGACTGGGGAATGCTCCCTTACCCGTTGCAGCATACGCGGTGATTCGGGGTTATTGGCGCCCAGCAGCAAGACTTTCTTCACCGAGCCTCCTGCCCCAGGACGCTCAACAGGCAAGCCGCCACCCGTTTGATCTGGTCCGGAGTCAGGTCGTGATAGCTGGGCAAATTGATGGCACGCGTGGGCAGATCAAAGCTATTGCGGTTATCTGGCACCGGGGTAAAGGGTGGCGTGCTGGATAAGGGGCTAAAAAATACGCGCGCATCAATCTGCTGCCGCTGAAAAGCGGCTTGCAGTTGTTCGCGGGTCACGCCGCTCGCAACATCAAACACCGCCGTCGGCATCCAGTATCCATTGCGGGTTCCTGCAGGCTCCGGATTCAAACTGATCTGTGGATATGGTGCCAGCGCAGCTTGATACTGCTGAAATACTTCGCGCTTGCGCGCCACCAGTTCTTCAATGCGTTCAAGCTGACCGCACCCGATGGCCGCCTGAATATTGGACATTTTGTATTTAAAACCCACTTCTGATGGCCAGAACTGGCGGGTCTCGCCCCGTTTGCGCCCGTGATTACTCAAGGTGAGGACACGCTCATACAGTTGGGCGTCGTTGGTGACAAAGATGCCACCTTCGCCGGTAGTCATGGTTTTGGTGCCATGAAACGAGAAAACACCAAACCGCCCAACCGAACCCGCACGGTGCCCGTGATAGATCGAGCCGATGGCTTCTGCGGCATCTTCAATCAGCACCAGGCCATGCTTGTCGGCAATGGCTGCCAGTGCGTCCAGATCACACAGATTGCCGTAGATATGGGTTGCCACAATCGCCCGCGTTTTTGGCGTAATGGCAGACTCTACCTTGTCCGGATCAAGGCACCATGATTGGGCCAGCACGTCGACAAATACCGGCGTGGCCCCCACGTGCACGATGGGTGCGACGGTTGCAATCCAGTTAGTGTCCGCCAGAATGACTTCATCACCAGCGCCGATGTCCAGCGCCACCAGCGCCATATGCATGGCCCCCGTGCAACTGGAGGTGGCAATGGCGTATGTGGAGCCATTCCAGGCTGCAAAATCACGCTCGAACCGGTTGATGTAGTCGTAGCAACGCGCACCCCAGCCGTTGGCTGCGGCGTCTGTGGCGTAGCCAACCTCAAGCTCGGTAATCGATGGTTTGGTATAGAGAATGCGCTCTTGCGGTTCTGACTGACTCATAGGATTTCCACCTCGGGTACCGCGACGACAAACTGTCCGCCCCACTCGCGGATTTGTGCCAGCTGCTGCATCACTTCATGCTTCAGGTTCCACGGCAATATCAGGACAAAATCGGGCCGTGCGTCCAGCAATGCCTGCGGGGTGATTACCGGAATATGACTACCGGGCAGGTATTTACCCTGTTTGGATGGGGCGGCATCCGCCACTTGCGGCAACAGCAATCCGTCTACACCAGCGTAGTTCAACAGCGTGTTACCTTTCGCTGCGGCACCGTAGCCAATCACCGTTTTGCCAGCGCGCTTTTGTTCCAGCAAAAATGCTTGCAAGCCCAACCGGACCGCATCAGCGCGCGCTTGAAAATCATGATAAACAGCTGACTGGTCGAGCCCGGCGGCTTTCTCACCGGCAATAATGGCGGCAACGCTGGCCTGTTCCGGCTGCGCGGCATTCTGCCTGCAGGCGTAAATCCGCAAGCTACCGCCATGTGTGGGCAGATTTTCAACGTCGTACACCCGCAACCCTGCCTGCTGCAAGATTGGCTGTACCGCAAGCAACGACAAATATGAAAAATGCTCGTGGTAAATGGTGTCGAACTGGGTTTGCGCAATCAGATTGAGTAAATGTGGAAACTCAAACGTGACGGTTCCCTCTGGTGCGAGCAATATCTCGATGCCCGCGACAAAGTCGTTAATGTCCGGCACATGGGCCAGCACATTGTTGGCTGCAACCAAGTCAGCCGCACCGTGGCGTTCGCGCAGGGTTTTGGCAGATGCTGCCCCCAAAAAGACTTCTTCTATCTGCAGCCCTTTCGCTCTGGCCGCCTGCGCGGTGCTGTACGTGGGTTCTATCCCAAGGCAGCGGATGCCGCGCTGGGCGACGTATTGCAGCAGATAGCCATCGTTGGCCGCTACCTCCACCACAAATGAAGCGGAATCCAGCGCGAGTCGCTGCGTGATCATCGCAACGTATGATTGAGCGTGCGCCAGCCAGGTAGAAGACGTTGAAGAAAAATAAGCGTACTGGGCATCGAAGAGTGCGTCATGACGGGCGAAGTCTTCGGTTTGCACCAACCAGCATTGCTCGCATACCTTCACTCGCAAGGGGTAGCGGGTTTCGGGTGTAGACAGATCAGTGGCAAGCCGATAGGCGTTGGATGGCGGGGCGAATCCGAGATTAACAAAATCGAGTTGTAGCGGGCTCTGACAATGACGGCACTTCATACCTGGATTCCAATGAAATCATCCGGCAAAAGCGGATGTTGCTGATCACGAGCCGAAACCTGGGTGGCCGGCAATGGCCAGTTAATGCCAACGCGCGGGTCATCGAAGCGGATACCCCCTTCCACCGCAGGCTCATAAAAAGCGGTGTGCATATATAGGAGTTGCACCTCATCCGTGAGCGTTTGAAAGCCGTGAGCACAGCCCTGTGGCAGTAAAAGCGCCTTGCCATTATCTGCAGAAAGTTCAATGCCTTGCCATTGCAGGAATGTGGGGGAGTCTCGCCGCAGATCCAAAACAATATCGAATATCCGGCCAGACAAGCAGCGCACAATTTTTATTTCCGCCGCAGGCGCGCGCTGAAAATGCAAGCCGCGGATGCTGCCTTGCTCCCGGGTGTACGAATGGTTGACCTGGCAGATAGTCGAATCACCCAGCAGTTCAGCCAGCTCCCGCTGGCAAAACCAGCGCGCAAAGCTGCCACGGTCATCGCCGCGACGTTCTGTTTCCAGGACCGCTACTCCTGCAATTGGCAAATGCGCTATTTGCATTAGCGAGTCCAGCTCAGACCGTGGGTCGTTGCATCATTCAAATATTGCTGTAGCTGCGCTTCCGATCGCAATTCACCCTGTAACCAGGCCTGGTACCATTGGCTAGTCTGCGCCAGCGCCTGCTGCAAACGCCAGACCGGTTTCCATGCCAGTTCTACCCTGATGCGAGAGGAATCAAGCCGCAATGCACTTGTTTCATGCGCCATGGCGCCCACTTGCTGCCAAGAAACGGCGGGCCAGTCCGCTCGCAATACATCCAGCACCTGTGCGACAGAGGCACTATCTTCGTCCGCCGGCCCCACGTTCCAGGCTCGGGCAACGCTGTGCTCGTCTTGCAACAGCTTCTGGCCAATCAGCAAATAGGCAGAGAGCGATTCCAACACATGTTGCCACGGTCGAATTGCCAGCGGATTACGCACTTCAACCGCCTTCTGCGCCGCAGTCGCGCGTACCACATCAGGAATCAAGCGATCTGCCGCCCAGTCGCCACCACCGATAACATTACCGGCACGTGCCGTGGCAATCAGCAATGGCGATGCGCCAAAGGCAGATCTGTCGGCAAAACTTTGGCGATAAGAGGCGGCGACCAGTTCCGTAGCCGCTTTGGAGGCGCTATATGGATCATGACCACCCAGCGCGTCAGACTCGCGGTAGCCCCAGCACCACTCCTGATTTTCGTAACATTTATCGGTGGTGATCACCACCACGGCCTTCACCGACGGCAGACCCCGGCAAGCTTCCAGTAGATTGGCAGTGCCCATTACGTTGGTCTGCCAAGTGGTCAGAGGATCGCGATACGAGGCCAGAACCAGCGGCTGCGCCGCCAGGTGAAACACGATTTCTGGCGCAAACTCTTTTAGTGTTGCCCGGAGCGTTTCGGCATCGCGAATATCGGCCAGCGTTGAAGCAATCGGCAAATCGAGTTGGGACCAATGTGCACTCTGTTCGTCCTCAGGTGGCAATGCGTAGCCATGCACCTGCGCCCCGAGCTTGTGCAGCCACAAAGCCAGCCAGGAACCTTTGAAGCCAGTGTGCCCGGTCAGGAAAACCCGACGGCCATGATAGATATTGCTGAACAATTGATTAGCCCCAGACTTTCCAGGGGGCATTGCCCTGGTCCCACATGTGGTTAAGCTGGATTTTATCGCGCAGGGTATCCATGCATTTCCAGAAGCCGTGATGACGGTACGCCATCAACTTGCCTTGAGCCGCCAATTGTTCCAGCGGTGCCCGTTCAAAAATGGTGGAATCACCCTCTTTAATGAAATCAAAGACCTCTGGCCGACAGGCCATGAAACCACCATTGATCCAGCCCAGATCACCCGGCGGTTTCTCATGGAACTCACGAATCAGACCTGCATCATCATCGTCGACAATGCCGAAGCGCGCCTCTGGCTGAACCGTGGTCATGGTGACCAGGGTATTGGCCGAAGCCTGATGTTGCGTCACCAATGAAGCAATATCGACGTTTGACACGCCGTCCCCGTAAGTCAGCAGAAAATCCTCCTGCCCCACGTAGTCTTTGGCTCGCAAGATGCGTCCGCCCGTTTGCGTGTCCAGCCCGGTTTCCAGAAGCGTAACTTTCCACGGTTCAGATTGATTGCGGTGAACCTCAATCTGGTTATTGGAAAGATCAATCGTGACGTCGCCCTGGTAAAGGAAGTAATTGGCAAAGAATTCTTTGATATGGTTGCCTTTGTAACCCAGCAAAATCACAAATTCATTGAAGCCGTAGGCCGAATAAATTTTCATGATGTGCCAAAGAATTGGTCGACCGCCAATTTCAACCATAGGTTTGGGGCGAAGATCTGTTTCCTCGCCCAAACGCGTACCTAGACCACCAGCCAGGATAACAACCTTCACGCCACACCCCTCAATTGCGTTTTACCAATCAATGCCTATATCGAACCAATCAGGACTGTTTTAACAATGCTTCCAATATCGAATTAGTGCTAGCCATCGCCGCCTCAAACACGCCGCTTGCGGTCGTAAAAACCACACCCCGCGCGCTGTCTTGCTGTCCTGCCGCCCAGTTAGAGACAACCGCAATGGTGGCGTACTCCAGACCCGCCTCCCGTGCCAGTGCGGCTTCCGGCATGGCGGTCATGCCTACGATATCACCGCCGTCGCGCTGGATGCGGCGGATTTCTGCGGCGGTTTCCAGGCGCGGGCCTTGGGTACAGGCATAGGTGCCGCCGTCGACGATATCCACGCCCACTTGCCTTGCCGCGGCCAGTACTGTTGCCCGTAAATCTGCACTGTAGGGTTCAGTGAAATCAATATGCGTTACCGGGTGCAGGCCGCCCTCGTACATTGTCTGTTTGCGCCCCCACGTGTAATCGATGATCTGGTCCGGCAAAGTCAGCACACCTGGCCCCATATCGGCGCGAATTCCGCCAACTGAAGCGATGGCCACAATCTGGGTGACTTTTTGATCGGCCAGCGCCCAGATATTGGCGCGGTAGTTGATCAGGTGCGGCGGGATGGTATGGCCGTAGCCGTGACGGGCAATGAATACCACTGGTTTACCACCCACCTCGCCAAATGTCAGCGGGCCAGACGGGTCGCCATAAGGTGTGCGCACGACTTGCCGGCGCGTAACTTCCAGATTGGCCAGCTGGCCAGCGCCAGTTCCGCCGATGATGGCGAGCATGAGGTGTTCTCCTGCGGGCTGACGCAAGCGCCAATCCCGGACTCGTTATTGATGGATCAATAAAATCAGCAGCAGCCAGCGCGTGTAACCAGAACATCTTAAAAAAGAAAAAGGGACGACACCAGCCGTGTAGTCCCTTATTTCTCAAAATCTCACAAATATTGCAGCAGGTGTCGCCAAATCACCGAGCAAGCTCACCGCTGGCAATACGCTCCTTCAGATACGAGGTAAACTCCTCGCCCACTTCTTCGTGCTTCAAACCGAGTTCAAAGGTCGCTTTCAAAAAGCCGAACTTGGAACCGCAGTCATAGCGTTTGCCTTTGAGCGTGTGCGCCAACACATGCTGCTCTTGCATCAGCGCAAAAATGCCGTCGGTGAGCTGGATTTCGCCCCCCTTGCCTGGCTGCACGCTTTGCAGATGATGGAAGATGCGCGGCGTCAGCACATAGCGCCCGACCACGGCCAGATTGGAAGGCGCTTCAGCAGGCTTGGGTTTTTCTACGATGCTGTTGATTTTCAGGCGGCCACTTTGCGGCTCACCCACCTCAACAATGCCGTAAGAACCGGTATCTTCATGCGGGACCTCTTCCACACCCAGGACCGAACAATGGGTGTCGTCGAACAGGTCCACCATCAGTTTGAGTTCTGAAGTACGGCCATCGATCAAGTCATCTGCCAGGATGACGGCAAAGGGCTCATCACCTACCGCTGGCTTGGCGCATAACACGGCGTGGCCCAGACCTAGCGCTTCTGGCTGGCGGATATACACGCAGGTAACACCCTTGGGCAGGATGCCTTGCACAATATCCAGCAGCTTCTGTTTGTTCTTCGCTGCCAATTCGCTTTCCAGCTCATAGGCTTTATCAAAGTGGTCTTCGATCGAGCGCTTGTTACGCCCGGTGATGAAGATCATTTCGGTAATGCCAGCGGCCAGCGCTTCTTCCACGGCGTACTGGATAAGCGGCTTGTCGACGATGGACATCATTTCTTTAGGGCTGGCCTTGGTGGCCGGCAAAAAGCGAGTCCCCATCCCGGCGACCGGAAAAACTGCCTTACGAATTTTTTGCATACCGAATCCTCTGGTTTGATTGGCTGATTCCAGCAATCCCAATCGCAGTGCGGCCCCCATGACTTGATCAGCTTGACGCTGATGCAGCTCGTCGGGCCACTGGGATACCGCGGAACGACCAAGGCCGAGCGAATCGGCAAGGCGGGTCTGGGATCCAAACAAGCGAATGGCTTCTGATTTGTGCATAGCATCAATGTTCAGACAATTAAACACCAAAGTCAACCAGCGAATTCTGATAGACGATGTTTAATTTTATAAACATCACGATCCCATAGGAAAAGGGCCGATATTGATGTCAGCCCTTTTCTTGTCAACCAAACACCAGCCTCCGACTGCTACGTCGTCAGTGCTGCCTGCAGTTGCGCTTCATCCCATACCGGCACGCCCAGCTCCTGGGCCTTGGTCAGCTTGGAACCCGCCTCTTCGCCCGCCACAACCACATCCGTCTTTTTAGAGACGCTGCTGCTCACCTTGCCACCCGCCGCTTCAATCAGTGCCTTGGCCTCATCGCGAGACAGCGTGGGCAAGGTGCCGGTTAGCACAAACGTTTTGCCGGTAAACACACCTTGCGTGGCCTCGCTTGCTTGCGGGAGAGCGTCCAGCAATCTGGCCTGGAACTGATCCAGTTGCTGCAATTGTTCGCGTCGATCTGGCTGACCCAGCCAAGTCAGCACAGCGCTTGCAACATCCGTCGGCAATCCAACCAGGGCCGTTTCATTGGCTTGGGCCAGACCCGCCAATGTCGGGAATTGCCCGGCGAGTTGTTTGGCTCGCACCGGCGTCAGTCTGGGGATATTCAATGCGGCATACAGCGTTGCGACATCAAGTTTTTCTCTCAGCTCAGCACTCGGGGCGCGCTCACCCTGCGGCTCGACACCTGCGCTCAGCAGATCATCCAGCGCCTGCTGGTTTTTGGGCTCGGCAAAGAAATCGGCAATGGAATCGGCCACGGTGCCACCAATATCCGGCAACACTCGCAGAACAGCGGCGGGAGCATGACGCACCCACTGCAGTCGCCCCAGCCAATCCGCCAGCGTCTTGGCGGTGGACTCACCCACGTGGCGGATACCCAGCGCGAACAGCATGCGTGCCAGTGGCGGCTTCTTGCTGGCTTCAATGGCCTCCAGCAGGTTCTCTGCCCATTTGGTGGCGACTTTGCCCTGCTGGACCGTTTCCGGTGTAAGGCCGTCGCGCTCATCGGCGCGGCGCTTCATCTCCAGAAAATCATCCAGCGTCAGTCGATACAGGTCGGCCACACCGTGCACGTAATCCAGTTCCACCAGGTTATCGATATAGCGACCACCCAGGCCATCAATATCCATGGCGCGACGCCCGGCAAAGTGCCAAATCGCCTCTTTACGCTGAGCCGAGCAGAACAAGCCACCCGAACAGCGAGCGATAGCCTCGCCTTCTTCGCGCACCACGTGCGAGCCACATACCGGGCAGGTTTTGGGGAGCTGATACGCCGGTTCGCGCGGGATTTGCTGCGCAGAAAATAGATCGCCACCGGTCTGTTCGATCATTGGCCGACGCTCCAGCACCACGCCGACCACTTCCGGAATCACATCGCCAGCACGCCGCACGATAACCGTGTCACCGATACGTACATCTTTGCGGCGGACCTCATCTTCGTTGTGCAAGGTGGCATTGGTCACGGTAACGCCGCCGACAAACACCGGCTGCAAGCGCGCGACCGGCGTGATCGCTCCAGTGCGTCCGACTTGCACGTCAATGGCTTCCACCAGCGTCAGCGCTTCCTGCGCCGGAAACTTGTGGGCGATGGCCCAGCGCGGCGCACGCGAGACGAAGCCAAGTTCTTCTTGCTGCGCAAAAGAATCAACCTTGTAGACGACGCCATCAATCTCATACGGCAAAGACGGGCGTTTATCGCCAATGCGATGGTAATAACCCAACAGGCCATCAGACCCGACAACCCGGTCTCGCTCTTTGCAAATGGGCAATCCCAAGGTGGCAAACCAATCCATCACGGCCGACTGGCTGGCCGGAGGCGTTACCCCTTCGCAGGTGGCGATACCGTAGGCAAAAAACGCCAGACGTCTTGAAGCGGTGATGCGCGAATCAAGCTGACGCAAAGAGCCCGCAGCCGCATTGCGCGGATTGGCAAAGACCTTGAGTCCTTTGGCGGTCTGCTCATCGTTAAGACGTTCAAAGTCTTTCTTGAACATCAGCACCTCACCGCGCACTTCCAGCACAGCGGGAATGTTTTCGCCCTGCAAACGCAACGGAATGGCATTGATGGTGCGTACGTTCCGCGTAACGTCTTCACCAGTGGCACCATCGCCACGCGTGGCGGCCTGAACCAGGACGCCATTCTGATAGGTCAGCGACATGGCCAAACCATCAAACTTGGGGCCGACGTCATAGGTTGCCGCCGCGATCCCCAGACCTTCACGCACGCGGCGGTCGAACGCCTCGACCTCTTCGTCCTCAAATGCATTGTTCAAAGACAGCATTGGCACGCGATGGATTACGCTATTGAACGAGGGCAGCGCGGCGCCGCCAACCCGCTGCGTGGGTGAATCTGCGGTGAGCAAGTCTGGATGTGCGGCTTCAAGCGCCTGCAGCTCACGAAAAATGCGGTCGTACTCGGCATCGGGCACACTCGGCGCATCAAGCACGTAGTATTCGTGGCCGTATTGATGCAAAAGGCGGCGCAGTTGCGCCGCCTGTTCTATCAGGTCTGTCATGATTTTCGGTCCATCAGAGGGCCAGAACGGGAGCTTGACCAGTGGCCCTGTTCCCGTTCTATCGGTTCAATCAATCATCAGATATTAGCTAACTTGCCAGACTATCAAGCAAACAAACGCAATGCCGTGGCCGAGCCGGGCTCAATGCCACGCTCATCCATACGGGCATAAATTTGCGCCAGTTGCTGATGAATGCTGGTCAGACTGGCGGTGGTCAGCGGCTTGCCGTTGTCATCTACCAGTGTGGCGCCAAGTTGCGAGCACAGATGCAGTGCGAACTGACACACATATTCAAAAACTGACAACCCACCGGCCGCACGCGGCACGTCAAACAGCAAGGTAATGCCTTCGGATGTCATACCAAATGGTGTTTGATCGTGGTTGGTCAGCGAGAACAAGGCTTTGCCAGTTTCGCTGCGATACTGGAAAGTGCCATCCGGAGCTTTGATCAGCCCGGCATGTTCAGCCAGCACGCGCACTTTCTCCATCGGCAACGGATTGCCGCTGGCCATCACGTTCAGACCAATCAGCACATCAACCGAGGCGCAGAATTCATCCAGATTTGCTGCAGCAGCCAACTTGGCCGAGCGTTGCGGGAACGTAACGGAAGCATCGTGTTCATCAGCAAACTGCTGCACGGCCATGCAAAAGCCGTTGAGCTGTTCTTGTGTCAGCGCACCCTGCCGGTCAACCAGTTGCAGGCCAATGCGCAATTCGCTGAACGCATTGCCGTTGCTGCCGTAAACCGCTTGCCACTGGCCGGCTTCATTCAGGCCAATCACCCGCACGCGTTTGGCGCCAGGAAACGGTGGAATCTCGCCTGCCGGGATATCTACGCCGGTGTGGACTTCAGCGATGAAATCGAGCGATGGGTCCAGTAAACCGATTTCCGACTCATCGTCGACGTCTACCATCGGGGCGGTAGCGGCAAAAGCAGGCTGTGTGTTGCGCGGCGAAACCGGCTCGGCAACGGGCGCGGTTGGTGCATAAGACGGTGCGGCGTAATCAGGCTCGTCGTCATAGACCTCTTCGACGGTATGCCCTGCCAGTACGGGTTCTTCGCGCACGCCGGCCGTCGCAATTGAAGGCGCAGCCAAGGCCGGCTCCAGGCGCTGCTGATCACCTTTGCGCACCAGATTCTGCGGGGTGTCCAGCAGCACGTCAGGCTGGCTGCGGGCAAAGGCTTTGGCGGCCTGTTTGCGGTAGCGGTGCTCTTGCCACCAGTTGAATGCGTAGACGGCAGCGACGATAGCGCCACCGGCAATCAGTGAACCAAGTTGCAAATCGGTCATGATCAAGGCTGTTGTCGTTATCCCTTGAGCCGTATCACGACTCAAGCGGTGATTCATCAAGAGCTGCTCACAAAACCATGCGGGTCAAATCATCTGACCACGGCCACACCGGGGTGCGGCCTGGCACCAGTTTTGTCAGTAGCCCTAAGCGGTTACAGCTTCACGCATGGACAGCGCGGTTTCGATATCTACCGCCACCACGCGTGAAACCCCTTGTTCTTGCATTGTCACACCCACCAGTTGCCCGGCCATCTCCATGGTCAGCCGGTTGTGACTGATATAGAGGAACTGGGTGCGTTCGGCCATCTTTTTCACCAACTCGCAAAAACGCAGCGTATTGGCATCATCCAGCGGCGCATCAACTTCATCCAGCAGACAGAAAGGCGCCGGGTTAAGCCGGAACAGCGAGAATACCAGACTTAACGCGGTCAGTGCTTTCTCGCCACCTGACAATAAATGGATCGTACTGTTCTTTTTACCGGGCGGTTGCGCGAGGATGGTCAGCCCGGCGTCAAGAATTTCGTCACCGGTGAGCATCAATTCGGCATGCCCGCCACCAAACAGCAAGGGGAACAATTCTTGCAGATTGGCGTTCACCGTATCGTACGTACTCTGCAGCAGGGCACGGGTTTCCCGATCAATGCGGCGAATGGCGTTTTCCAGCGTTTCTACCGCTGCAGCCAGGTCGCCGGCTTGCGCATCCAGATAACTTTGCCGTTCACGTGCATTGTTTAACTCTTCAAGCGCGGCCAGGTTGACCGAGCCGAGCGATCCCAGCGCTTGAGTCAGGCGTCCGATCTCGGCGACCAGGCTGGAAATTTTGACGCCAGCGCCAATTTTCTCCCGCAAGACTTGTTCGTCCGCGCCAGCAGCTTGCAGTTCCTCGGTAAAGCGTTCGAGCGCCAGACGAGACTCTTGCTCCTTGAGTCTTGCAGCGTTAACCGCTTCACGCGCTGGCTCCATGCCTGCCTCGATGCGTTGTTTCTCCGCCTCGCGGTCACGCATTTGCTGGGCAAAGCCGTTGAGCGCATCGCGGGTAGCCGCCAATGCGCGTTCTTTTTCTCCGCGCAGATTGATCGCATCCTGAAAACCCACGTCAAAATCGCCTTCGTGGATGCTTTCCAGCTCAAGGGTCAGCGTTTCCAGCCGCTCTGTCACCAGATCGCGTCGATGTGTCAGGTCTTCGTCGCGGCGCGCCATTTCGGACAAGCGCGTTTCGGCCGCTTGCACTGCAAAACGACTTTCCTGCGCCAATCGCTCCACTTGCCGCAGGCGGCTACGCTGCAAGTCACAGGCCGATTCGGCCTCAGTACGCGCCAGCTTTTGCGCTTCCAGTTCTTCCTGCAAAGGCTCCAGTGCTTCCTCGGCGTTCAAGCGCGAGGTTTCAGTTTCCTGAGCCGCATAGATTTCTTCTTCCAGCTGCAGGGTGACGGTTTCCAGTTCTTCCTGCCACTGCGCAGCCTGGCGGACACGTTGTGCGTTGGCTTCTTCCAGGCGGGCGCTCTGGCGGGCGATTTCGGCGCTCTGATTTTGCAACTGGGCCAAAGCGTTGCGGCGCTGGCGCATGCCTTGTTCCAACGCCGTCAGTTCGTTCTGCACACGCTCGTGCTCTTGTACTGACAGCTGCCATAGCGGTTCAAGTTCATCCGCCCGCACCAGCGCTTGTTCCAGCGCTTGGCGCTGTGCCACCAGGTTGGCGACCACACCTTGCGCCGCGTGATATTGCAAGGACTGCCGATCTCCGCTGTGCCCTTGCGGGGTAATCAGCAAGCCACCAGCCGGCAGTTGTTCGCGCCACAGCAGCCAGTCTGCCGGAGTCTGGACACACCAGACCTGGGCGAGCATGTCGCCCAATGCGCGCTGCAGATTGGGATCGTTGCACTGGATGTGATCCAGCAAACGAGGCAACGCTAGTTGCGTGGTCGGGGCAGCCGCAACTGTCGCCTGCAACAACGCCACGGCAGCGGGCGGGATCGAATCCGGCAACTGCGTCACTGCTCGGGCCTGCATGCGCTGGCCCAAAGCAGCTTCGACGGCTTTTTCCCAGCCTGGGGTAATCCGCAGACCTTCATACAGACGCGGCAGGCTTTGCAAATCGTTGGCCGATAGCCATTGCGCCAGGGCTTTGTCATCCACCGGCGCGGGCATGCTTTGCAATGCCCGGATTTGTGCCTGGGTTTCGGTGCGTGCTCGCGTTTCTTGCTCGCGCGCAGCGGTGGCTTCAGACAAGCTAATGCGCAGTTCTTCCTGCGCAGCCTCTTCATCCGCCAAAGCCAGTTGTTCGTTCTCAACGCTAAGCGTGGATTCTTCCAGCGCCAGGCGCAGCGCTTCCAGTTGCGTATCGTCGCCGTCAGCACTCAAGCGCGACAAATCCAGTTGCAGACGATCACGCCGGTTTTTCAGCGTTTCGCACGTACGCACATGGTGCTGGGTTTGCTGCTGCGTCAATTGCAGGGTATTGCGTGCCTGGGCCAATTGATCACGTGTTTGCTGGAAGCGCTCATCCACCTCTTTCAAGGCTTGTTCCAGTTCGGGCAGGCGCTGGGTTTCGTCGTCCAGCGACATTGCCGTTTCTTCGGCGGTGAGCGCGGCAGCTTCTTGGCGTTGCAGCCAGTCGTCGCGCTCGGCCATGCTTTGGCGGCTGTTCTGGTCAATACGCGCCAGCTCCGCCTTGGCCGCTTCCAGATCGGCGCTCAGGCGCTCGCGATTCTGGCGCAAATGCAGCAGTTGTTGCTCCAGCCGCGCCACCGTGGCGTTGGCGTCATACAACTCGCCTTGCGCTGCATGGACCGCATCGCTGGCGGTGAAGTGGGTTTCGCGCAGTTCTTCCAGCGCGGCCTCAAGTGCCCGCAACTCAGCCAGCTTGGCTTCGAGCGCATTTTGCGCGGTTTCGATGTCGCGGCGGGTGTTTTCAACATCTCGCGCCGCATCCAGCTTGCGTTGCAATGCCAGCAGGTTCTGCTTTTCGGTGATCGCGTCTTTCAGGTTGTTGTACTGGGCCGCGATTTCGGCCTGGGATTCGAGCTTGCTGATCTGGCCGGTGAGTTCCAGCCGGATATCATCAACCCGGTCCAGATTGTCTTTGGTATCAGCCAGGCGCGCTTCGGTCTCGCGGCGGCGTTCTTTGTATTTGGAAACGCCAGCGGCTTCTTCCAGAAAATGGCGTAATTCTTCAGGGCGCGCTTCAATGATGCGCGAGATCATGCCTTGTTCGATGATCGCGTAACCGCCCTTGCCCACCCCGGTGCCGAGGAACAAGTCGGTGATATCGCGCCGCCGCACCGGCAACTGATTGATGTAGTAGGAGGACTCGCCCTGACGGGTCAGCAGGCGCTTGATCGAGATTTCGGCGTACTGACTCCACTGCCCGGCAGCCAGTCCCGCGCTGTTGTCGAACACCAGTTCCACAGAAGCGCGGCCCACCGGCTTGCGCGAGCCCGAACCATTGAAGATGACATCCTGCATGGATTCGCCACGCAGTTGCTTGGCCGATGACTCGCCCAATACCCAGCGCACGGCATCAATCACATTGGATTTGCCGCAACCGTTCGGGCCGCAAACGGCGACCAGTTGCCCTGCGACATGAATAGTCGACGGATCAACAAACGATTTAAAGCCAGCCAGCTTGATGTGGGTAAGACGCACTGAGAAGGTCGCTAGCGGTTGCGAAAGGGGCGATTGTAGCGCAATGCGGGTGGCCGGTTGCAGCAAGGCGTGGCAATGGCGCCACACCTTGCCGTATCAGGCGAAAATCAATCGCTCTGGATCACGATCTTGGGGAACTTGGCCGAGAAATCCTGCGACTTGATCGCCACCCGCGCAGCCACTTTGCGGGCGATGGTTTTGTAGATTTCCGAAACAGCACTGTTCGGGTCTGCTGCAACGCTTGGCTTGCCCGCATCGGCATTCAGGCGAATCGACAAATCTAGCGGCAGCTGGCCCAAGAGATCAACGCCGTAATCCTTGCACATTGCCGCGCCGCCGCCTTCGCCAAAAATCGGTTCGGCGTGACCGCAATTGCTGCAAATGTGCGTGCTCATGTTTTCGACAATACCCAGAATCGGCACGCCAACCTTCTCAAACATCTTCAGACCCTTGCGAGCATCCAGCAAGGCGATGTCTTGCGGCGTGGTCACAATCACGGCGCCGGTCAGTGGCACTTTTTGCGACAACGTCAGCTGGATATCGCCAGTGCCGGGCGGCAGATCGATGATCAGGTAATCAACGTTGTCCCACAGCGTGTCATTAAGCAGTTGCGTCAGCGCCTGCGTCACCATCGGACCGCGCCAGACCATCGGTTGTTCGGGGTCGATCAGAAAGCCGATCGACATGGTCTGTACACCGTAATTAACAATCGGCTCAATGTGTTTGTTATCGGGCGAAGACGGATGCTGGTCGGCCACACCCATCAGGGTGGGTTGCGACGGTCCGTAGATATCGGCATCCAGCAAGCCGACGCGTGCGCCTTCTGCCGACAAGGCCAGCGCCAGATTGACCGCCGTAGTGGACTTGCCCACACCACCTTTGCCGCTAGCCACCGCAATGATGTTCTTGACGCCCTGATGCAGCTGCAAACCACGCTGGGCGGAGTGCGCAACAATCAGTGTGCTAATCCGGATATCCGTGCCCGAAACGCCCGGCACCTGGCGTAATGCGTCATCCAGTTGCTGGCGGATTATTGCTTGCTGGCTCTGCGCAGGATATCCCAGCACGAGATCGAAACTGGCTACGCCACCCTCGAATTTGAGATTCTTCACCCCGCGTGACGACAGGTAGTCCTTGCCGGTATTGGGATCAATGGTGAGTGCCAGGGCGTTCTGGATAGCTTGAAGATCGGACATGGGTATTTCCGGGAAAGGCGGGCGTGAACACGCGTGGACAATAAGTGCTGATTTTACCTCAGATGGAGAGGTTCCCCCGGAAAATCAAGACTTGCAGCCCAGCGGACAACGGCAAACAAGCGAACGCCCGCCTCCACTGCAACTCAAATAGAAATGAGGCGGAAATGCTCTTCCCCGCCCCATTCGCTGCGTCTCGATGGCGTCTGGCCCGGAAGCCGTTATTTATAACCTACCGACCCGGCACAATTAAACATGGCTGGCACCCAAGAGCGTTGGAGCCAGCTGTCAGCGCGTCGATCGCCCTGCACCGCTGCGCGCCAGAACCATTTGGCTGAAATAAAACGGCGGAAATCTGTCGGCAAGCGATTGCAGGTGGCCAATTGGCCATCCAGTATCAATCTGGCCAACGGGTAATATGCACGTGAGCAACCCGCCTGCGCCGCCTGCAACATGAAATGGGCGGCCAGTTGACTATCTTGCGGCATATGAAAACCGCGCAGACAGGCCACGCCCATGTTGTAAGCAGCCTTGGCCAAGCCAGCGGCGGCAAGCTGTCTTAGCGTGCCAATGGCCTGCGCCTGGATGTCAGGGTCGGTATCAGCCAGTTGGGTGACGGCGTGATTGAAATCAACTTGAAGATCGCGTGCGGATAGCGCTGAGACCATATCTGACATCGGAGCACCCTTCTTTTTGAGATTTTAAGAATGGATGCATTATTCAGTCTCCGTACTGTCGGCAGATATCAGATCATTCCGATGTTCAGGGGGAAATTTCCGTAACTTTGCCTCATATCAACACTCAAAACCGACAGGAAACGCAGCCGCGCAAACATCATCTGATGTTTGCGCGGCTATCTGACGCAGAGAAAGCCTGGATTGCCGAATCTTGCAGGCTCAGTCTTCCAGCCAGGCTTTGCGCGCCACTCGGGTTTTCTCATCGACTGTTTTGGCCAGACGCAGGCCCCAGGTATCAACCGCTGCAGCCTGTATCTTGAGTTGGCGCAAGCTGAGTTCGTCACGCCGGAATGCGTGAATCTGCACTTCGCTACCGGCGACGTAAGAACCAAGCGCCGTATCCAGATTGGCACTGCTGACACGCAAGCCATTAATGGCGACAATCACATCGCCAGCCGCCAACCCGGCAGCCTGCGCCGCCCCGCCATCAAGCACATGAGTCAGCTTGACGCCGCCCGCCTCGCTGGCGATTCGCGCGCCGATACTGTTGCCCGGCGTTGCAATGTCTTTCCAGCCGCCTTTGTCGCCATTGCCAGCAATGACGCGGGTCTGGCTGTCCACGCCAACACTGGCCAGCAACTCGCTAACGGGTAGTTCTTCAGTCGAGCGCAGGGCCTGGTCAAAAAACGCTGCCAGATCAAACCCGGCCACTTCACTGGCAATGGCTTCCCATTCGGTTTCGCCAACCCCCTGGCCGCCATTGCTTGTATAGAAGTCTTTGCCAAATCGCTGCCACAAGGCGCGCATGACATCGTCCAGGCTCCTCTTGCCTTTGCTGCGCTGCCGGATGGTCAAGTCCAGACACAACGAGGCCAGCGCGCCCTTGGTGTAGTAGCTGACGATGGCGTTGGGGCTGTTTTCGTCCTGCCGATAGTATTTGACCCAAGCATCTAGACTGGCCTCTTCCAGAGTCTGGCGTTGGCGGCCAGCGCCACGCTCCACGCCGGTCAAGGTTTGAGCTAGCAGATCGAGGTATTCCTGTTGGGTAATGAGGCCGGTTCGCACCAGCGTCAGATCGTCGTAGTAGGAAGTAATCCCCTCAAACGCCCACAATAGACGGGTGTAGCTCTCACGATTCAGGTCATACGGCGCGTATGCCGCAGGCTTGATGCGTTTGACGTTCCAGGTGTGGAAATACTCATGACTACACAGCCCGAGATACTGGCGATAACCAGCCTTTACCGCAGATTCATGTTCCAGAGGTAGATCATCGCGGCTGACCATCAAGGCGGTCGATGCGCGATGCTCCAAGCCGCCGTAGCCGTCACCGGTGACCATACTCATGAAGACATAACGCTCAAACGGCGCGGGTTCCCCAAATAGTTTGATCTGGTATTCGCAGATTTTCTTGAGATCGCGCTTCAAGCGCTTCATGTCCGTGCGGTGCCTTCCGGCAATCACGATCTGATGCGGCACGCCACAGGCCTTGAAGCGTTCTTCGGCGAAGGCGCCCATTTCTACCGGATGATCAATCAATTCATCGTAATCAGCGGCACGATAAAGACCGAAATCACCCGAGCGGGCACCATCAAGCGGCAAGCTGGTAGCCACTTTCCAGCGTGATGCGGCGGGCGCGACCAATTCCACGGTACAGGGCACATGTTCCTGGCCAGCTACGGCAAGAAATGTGCTGGTGCCGTTGAAGAATGCGCGAGTTTCATCCAGATAAGCCCCGCGCACGGATAAATCCCACGCATAAACGCGGTAATGAATCTCGAGCTTGCCCTTGACCGGAACAGTCTGCCAGCGATGCTTGTCCAGTTTGGTCAGGCTGACCGGCTTGCCTTTGCTGCTGGCACTGATATCGACAATATTGCGGGCGAATTCACGCACCAGGTAGCTGCCCGGTATCCAGACCGGTAACCAGACAATCTGACCCGCCGCATCGGGCTTGTCGATGGTCAATGTGACGTCGAAATAATGGGCGCGCAGATCTGCGGGTTTGATCCGGTAGTGAGGCATTACATGGCTCTTGAATTCAGTTATAAGAATGATGAGTGGCCAGCGCGCGACACACGGCAAGATCGTTGCCGGGGCCGGATTGCAGACCGTATCCAGGTTTTGCCAGCACTATGATCTTACAGGCGCAGCACATCAAGCCGGGGCAATCCCTGGCTGGGACACCACGACCGGCACTTGAGGATAACGCGAAACCTCAAAGGCTTAGCGCGGGGGCAACGACATCGGCCCTTCCTGGCTCTTGGGCACTGGATCGCTCACCTGCTCATGCTGGGGCTTGTTACCGTGCTCATGCCGAATGCGATCAAGTCGCTGCTGCTGTTTTTTCGCCACATCCTGATCCGAATAATCGAGCTCTTCTGCTTCACGTTCGGGTTTTTGCACCATGTCGAACTCCGTGTATTTGCAGTTTATTGCCGTAACACTCACGATGGACCCAGGAATGGGCTGCATGTTCCCACCCTCGCCAACCGGTCAATGAACTTCTACGTAATCTGGCGCACGGTGGCAAGCAATGAGTCCATACATCAGGGCGTGGCGGCCCAACCTGTCGAAGAAAAGGCCGAGGCATGACCAACCCAAATCGGCGCAGATTTAATCAACCTGCAATTTGACCGACTAATGCGAATAAAAACACGCCTTCTGATTTATATCGGCATCTGGGCTTTGTCGCTGGCAGGCCTGCTCGGCTGGCTTGCCCACAAGCAATGGCATGAATACGCCAGTAACCGGCGTGCGGTGGAAGATGTCGAGCGCGCCGGGCTGGCTCTTAAAGTATTTGAAATGGTGTCACGCGAGCGCGGCCCGACCAATGCGATGCTGGGCAGCGCCAAGCCAGCCCCGATTATTCAGGTGCAGGCATTGGCCACCGCCCGCGCTAATAGTGAAGTGGCCGTTGCCCGGCTGCGGGTCAGCATGCAACAACTGCCAGAACCGGAAAGAGCTGAGCAACTTGGCGCGCTGAATCGGCTAAACAACAATCTCACACAAGCGCGTTACCGGGTCGATGCGTTAATCGCGAAACCCGTGGCCGAGCGTAACGGCAATGATCTGGATACAGCAGTGGCAGGAATGATTGCCATTGCCACTCAAGCATCGCCCATCGCCACCCGTCTGGCGCAGCCGGTAGAGCGCTACGGCACCGATCTAAACGATGCCATCGTGGCCGCGCGGGCTGCCGCCGAACTGCGCGAGCAAGCCGGGCAACTCGGATCGCAATTTACGCGTGCGCTGGTGCGGCACGAAGCGTTGACGGCTGAATCCTCCGCAGCCGTAGAACGGATTACGGGTCATATCGATGTCATTCGCGGCGGCGTAATCAACCGCACCACCCGTTGCTGCGACAGCCCGAGCGTTACGGCAGCAATGGCCAATATGGATAAACAATACTTCGGCGCAGGCTTGGGTCTTGTCGATAATCTGCGCCACAGCTGGCAACGCAACGAATTTCCCACACTCACCACCGGAGAATTTGCCGCACGTTATGTACCGACCATGGACTCTATCCTGCAATTGCGCGACAGCCTGCTGCAGGCTGCCACGCAAAAAGCGCTGACCAATAGCGTTACGGCACGCGACAATCTGATCCGGCTGGCGTTACTGGCGGTGGCATTGTTCGTGCTGTTAATTGCACCGGTCATCTTATTTGGCTATCGCTTGCTTGATACGCTGACGGTTTCAGCAGACATCATCAAGGCTTTGGCAGGTGGCCAGCTGGAAACCACCATTCCGGCGCCCAAACGGCAGGATGAAATCGGTGATGTCATGCAGGCTATTGCTGTGCTGCGCGACAATAGCGTGGCGCGGCGCAATCTGGAGAGCGAGCGCGAGGCTTTGATCGCTGAGCTGCATCAGGCCGCAACCACTGACTACCTCACCGGTATATTGAATCGGCGGGCCTTTGTGCCGCTCGCCAGCCTTACACTGGCGCAAACACGCCGCCGCAATGGCAGTTGCTGCGTCGCCCTGCTGGATATCGACCATTTCAAACAGGTGAATGACACCTGGGGTCATGACGTTGGTGACGCCGTGATTCGGGCAGTGAGTGATCGCTGTCGTGTCAATTTACGGAATTCCGATATCTTTGCGCGGTATGGCGGCGAAGAATTCATATTGCTACTGACTGATACCGATATGGCAAAGGCATTGCAAACGCTGGAGCGAATCCGCCAGGATATCGCCGCAAGCGGTTTGACGAAGATCGGAGATAAAACGATTAACCTCACAATCAGCATTGGGTTTTCCTGTTTGCATGAGCAAGCCTACACGCTGGAGAAAATGATCTCGCAAGCCGACTTGCAACTCTACAAAGCGAAGAAACAAGGACGAAACCAGGTTGCCGGCAGCAGTGCCCATGAACCATTTTTACCTTCCAGTGTCCGTGGACCAGACGATGAAACCTAATAAAAAAGGTAATTCCCGGCTGGAAAAATGCTTAGATAATTGATTGCAATTATCGTGTACAGATTGACGCAAAATTCAAAAGCAAAACAATCAGCAACTGTGTCATCATTGACAACAAATTTATCTACAATGGCATCTGAGTCAATTCAATGAGTTCCAAAGAAAAATATCTGGAAGCAGAAGCCCTTGGCCAAGACGCTGCATTGAGCGCGTCACGCCGGGTATATCTTGATTTGCGGCAACGCATTGTTGAAATGAGCATGCTGCCCGGCACACGCATCATTGAGCGAGACCTTGCCGCCGAGCACGGCACCAGCCGCACGCCAGTACATGAGGCAGTGCAACGTCTGGCAGAAGAAGGCTTGATCGAAATCATGCCGCGCGTGGGCACTTTTGTGGCCCGGATTCCGCTGGATGCCCTGGAGGAAGCCATGCTGGTTCGTACAGCATTGGAACTGGCCATTGTGGAAGAAGCCGCCAAGAGAACCACGCCGGAAGGCGTTAGTATTTTGCGCGGCATTCTGGAAACACAACGCAATTACACCCAAGCTGGCGACACCCGGGGTTTCCATCAGACGGATGAAGCCTTTCACGCCGCACTTGCCGAATTGTCCGGGCATCCGGGTGTGTGGCCCATTATCTTGCAGGCAAAGACCCAGATCGACCGTTACCGTCGTTTGACCTTGCCATTACCCGGCCGAATGGAAGGTGTAGTGGATGAGCATGACGCAGTGGTCGATGCTATTGAGGCAGGCGCGCCTGAGGCAGCGCTGGCGGCAATGCGGTCTCATCTAGATCACGTATTGCCTGTACTGGAAGTGGCCCGCACACTACAACCAGAGTATTTTATTCAGCATCTACCTGACCGCAAACCAGCCTGAAACAATACGCTGGCCCAAAAACAAAAGCCGGATTAATCCGGCTTTTGTTTTTGGGCAACCACGCCCTTTGTGGGCAACAACCGACTGAAAAATATTCGGCCCAGTTCGGTTGCTTCGCTGCTCGTTTACTCGTTACTCAGGCTGGCACGCCAGCAAGTTGCCCTTCAACCGGCAGTTGCTCCACTTTGCGTTCGCGAGCCAGCACGCAAACCACTACAGCCCCTACCAGATCAAAAATCGCCAGCAGCAGGAAAAGCGGTGAATAGCCAATCTTGACAACCAGGAACCCAAACAACAGGGTAAACAGTGTTGCACCCAGATACCCGCTCATGCCCCCCAGGCCAGTTGCAGTGGCAACTTCATGCTTGCCGAACATATCCGAAGTGACCGAGTACAGCGCACCCGACAAAGTCTGATGAGCAAAGCCACCAACACACAACAACGCAATAGCCGTATAAGGACTTGCAGCCAAGCCAATACATGCTGGTCCGATCATGAACAAGGCGCCAAATACCACAACCATCTTGCGGGAGGTAAACAGCGAAACATTAAAATATTTATGGAAGAACGGGCTCAAATAACCGCCCAATACGCAACCAATATCTGCGGCCAGAAATGGCAACCAGGCAAATAGCGCAATTTCTTTCAGATTCATGTGACGCTCAGTCATCATATAAAGCGGAATCCAGGCATTAAAGGTTTGCCATGCTGGTTCTGACAAGAACCGTGGAATTGCAATTGCCCAGAAATTACGCGATGACACAATCGACTTCCAGCTTGCCTTGCGAACAACTTCGTCTTTGAATTGTGCTTCCTGACCTTCCAGAATGTAATCGCGTTCTTTATCCGAAAGTGCTTTCTGGTCTTTGGGATGTTTGTAGAAAAGCATCCATATTGTTGTCCAGATCAGACCAAGCACACCGACAATAACGAAACCCCAATGCCACGTGCCGTGCATGATGGACCACACGACCAACGGCGGAGCCAGCAGCGCGCCTACTGAAGAGCCGATATTGAACCAGCCGATAGCCACCGAGCGTTCTTTTGCGGGGAACCATTCGGTCGTCGCTTTAACCCCAGCCGGAATACCGGCAGCTTCAGACATGCCAAGCAGTGCACGAAAGAATGCCAATCCTTGCCAGCCCGTAGCCAGCGCCGCAGCGGCACATGCCAGAGACCAACACGCCGCAAAAATGGCAAACCCCAGCTTGGTGCCAATTGCATCAAGAATGTAACCAGCAATCGGTTGCATCAAGGCATAACAGACCTGCCAGGCGACGACCACATACGAATACTGCTGGGTCGACATATGCATTTCCGCCATCATGGTCGGTGCCGCCACCGATAATGTATTGCGGGCCAGATAATTAACAATAAGGCCGAAGGTGACTATAGCCACCATCCACCAGCGCATTCCTTTGAGCTTTACCATGATTTCCTCGTACCGTTGGTTTTTTTTGCAAGCCAGTGGTTTTATGGCGGCCAGGTGGCCTTTATTAAATTCATGGTCGTTCTGGTCAGATCATTCGCTGGATAAAAATGGTCAAACCGGTAATTAAAGCAATTATTCTGTACTACGTCTCCAGGAGAACTCTGAAACTATCCTGTCCCGGAAGGCTCTCTCGCCAAACCATGTCTGGCAAAGTGAAACTCCCGGGAAATTAAACTAACGCTCATAGCGTTGCGATCACCTTGGTGATTCCTTCAAGGTCAATTCGGGTGAGTTCGTCTGTCAAAGCTGCGGTAAAGCCTGGAATATGGTTCAAATCCTGTCCCCACAAAGCCTCGTTGGCCAGCCAGTTAAGCGCAACATCGTGGAATGACCAGCGACGCTCGCCAAAGCGGGCCCAAGCCATCTTGAACCACTCCAGATTTGCCGCATCATCGGACAGAGTAATTAAATGCCCGCGGTACAGCAGCATGGTTGCGGCCAGCGCCACGACCAGTCGCTTGGGCAGATGACCATTAGCTTTCTGATAGGTCAGGATTTGCGGCAAAACACGCGCCGCAAACTTGCTCCAGCTATTGAGGGCAATGGATTCCAGTCGGTGGTGAATGTACGGATTACGGAAACGACGCAACACGTCGGCAGCAAACGGATCCAGTTCTTCACGCGGGAGCGGCAATGCCGGGATGATTTCTTCATCCAGCGTTTTAAGCAGATACTGGCCAACAACTGGATCAGCCACAGCTTCACCGACTTCTTTCAGCCCGGCCAGCAAAGCCACCGGCACCAGCGACGTATGACCACCATTCAATACCCCCACTTTGCGCTGCTTGTAGGGGGTGATATCTGCAACCAGCTGGATATTCAGCCCGGCGCCATCGAGCTTGAGTTCGTCTGCCAGCCACTGCGGGCCCTGGATAACGAACAGGTAGAAATACTCGGCCGTGACCAGGAAAGTATCGCGGTAGCCGAGTTCTTTCTCGATCTCGGCAATTTCAGTCTGCGGGTAGCCGGTAACAATGCGGTCCACCAAGGTAGAGCAGAAGGTACACGCCTGATCCAGCCAGTTGCCAAAGCCTTCACCCAGTTGCCAGAGCTGCGCAAAATGTTGCACGGCAGCTTTCAATGCAGCGCCGTTGTAATCAATCAGTTCGCAGGGCAGCAGCACCAGGCCTTTGTCAGCCGCGCCTTCAAAACGGGCATAGCGTTCATGCAAAAAACGCGTCAGCTTGGCTGGAAAACTGGCCGGCGGCAGATCATCGTATGCATCTTCGTCGTTGATCGCGATACCCGCCTCGGTGGTATTGGACACCACAAAACGCAGATCCGGGCTGGCCGCTAATTCCAGGTAATCCGCATAACTGTCGGCGAGGTCGATTTCACGTTGAACGCAAGTGATCTTGCGATATTCCTTTACCGCCTCACCCTGTTCATTCAAGCCGCGAATCAGCGTGGTAAACACACCACCTTGGGTATCCAGCAAAGGCAGCGTCGGGTTGCTCCGCGGACGCACCACCACCACACCCGCATCAAGACCGGTACGTTCGTTAAGCAAATCAATTTGCCAGTCGACAAAGGCGCGCAGGAAGTTGCCTTCACCAAACTGCAGGACTTTGACCGGATGTGTAAACGGGCCTTCCCGCTTCAGTTGTTGCATGATTTGGCACTCTTTAAATTAAAGACTTAAAGGGAGATGTCCCGTTTCCAGAAAATGAAGTCGTATTGCTGCAGGCGATCCGCCTTGGCTTTGTATTGGCCACCCGCAGTAGCGACAACCATTTCGAACAAATCTGTGGCGACGACTGGTAAAGGCTTGCCGTCCACGACCGGACCGCAATCAAAATCGATCAGGTCTTTGAGTTTGGTAGCAACGCGGGTGTTGGTCGCAATCTTGAGCACCGGCACGATCGGGTTGCCGGTTGGCGTACCAAGGCCGGTAGAGAACAGCACGACGTTGGCACCAGAAGCCACGATACCGGTCACCGATTCGACGTCACCACCAGGTGTGCAGAGCAGCGCCAGGCCGGATTTATCGGTCTGCTCACCGTAGTCGAGCACCGTCACGATCGGCGATGTTCCGCCCTTCTTGGCAGCGCCAGCGGACTTGATCGCGTCGGTAATCAGGCCGTCGCGGATATTGCCTGGGCTCGGATTGGCGGCAAAGCTGGTGCCGACAGCGGCGGCTTTGGCCTCGAAATCGCGCATCATGCCGAGAAATCGGCGCTTGTCGTCATCGTTCTCGCAGCGCTCAATCAGGCTGGCCTCAACGCCGCACAGTTCCGGGAATTCCGCCAGGATGGATGAGCCGCCCAGTGCCACAACCATATCGGAAACCATACCCATGGTGGGGTTGGCAGAGATGCCGGAAAAACCATCCGACCCACCACATTTAACGCCAATCTTGAGATGTGAAAGCGGCACCGGGGTACGCGTAACTGCATTGGCAGCTTTGACGCCTTTAAGCGTGTCTTGCAACACAGCTTTCATCATGGCTTCTTCACTGTCCCACTGCTGCTGCTCATAAATCAGACAGGGTTTGTCGAAGTTGGCGTTCTGCTTTGCCAGTTCTTCCTTGAACATTTTGATTTGCGCGTTCTGGCAACCAAGGCTGAACACAGTAATACCAGCGACGTTGGGGTGATCGGCATAGGCAGAGAGAATCTTGCACAGCGATCGCGCGTCAGCACGCGTGCCGCCACAGCCACCGGCGTGGGTAATGATGCGAACGCCATCAACATTCGGGAAAGGCCGGGTCACGGCCTGTGCTGGCGCTTCCATTTCTTCACCCAGCAACGACAGGGTAAATGCTGCCAGATCGTTGGTGGCATAACCCAATGGGCCTTCCAGCGCATTGCGCAGGTGCTCGACATTGCGGTTTTCACAGAACACTAGCGGGAAGATTAGCCAGTAATTAGCCGTACCCACTCGCCCATCTGCCCGAACTACACCGGGGAAAGTGGCTTCATCCCATTTTGAAACGTCAGGCGGAGTCCAGCTGTAGGGCTTGGTATCGGTGATTTCAACGTCGGCGGCATAGTGCTCAAGGTTCTCGGTGGTCACAGCCTCGCCGCGTTTGATCGGCTGCATGGCACGACCCACCGGCACACCGTACAACTTGAGCAGTTCGCCCTTGGCAAACGCCCGTCGCGCCAGCTTGTGCTTGGCTGCGACCGGCGTAGTGACCATGATCGATTCGTTTTCCCAATTGACGATCTCGCCAGACTCCAGATCGGCAAGCGCGACCAGCATGTCATCATCGGGGTGGATACAGAGTATTTTTTGCATGGCTGATGTGTGTCCTTCTCGCTGGAAATCGCCCGCACTGCTCTTAGCGCGGGCGCAGCTTTTACTTACAGGGCGAAGTAACGCTTCGCGTTTTCGTAGCAAACGTCGCGCACGATCTGTTCCAGCGCGACTTCTTCTGCGGGGTATTCACCGCCTTCCACCCATTGGCCCAACTGGCGGCACAACAGGCGACGGTAGTAATCGTGACGTGGGTAAGAAGCAAAACTGCGGGAGTCGGTCACCATGCCAACCGAAGTACCCAGTACTCCGTGATTAGCCAAAGTAACGAACTGCTGCAGGTTGCCTTCCTTGTGATCGTTGAACCACCAAGCCGGGCCGAACTGCAGCTTGCCCGCGACCTTGCCATCCTGGAAATTACCGATCATGGTCGACAGAACGTCGTTCATATTCGGGTTCAGGCAGAACAGCATGGTTTTGGGCAACTGGTCATCGCTATCCAGGGTGTCCAGCAAAGCGGCCAGACCTTCACTGCAGCTCATGTCAGAGATCGAGTCATAGCCCGTATCCGCACCCAGACGGCCAAGCATGCGGCTGTTGTTGTTACGCTGGGCGCCAATATGCAGACACATCGCCCAGGCATGAGCCGCGTAGACCTTGCCCAACTCGGTAAGAATGGCGCGGATATACTGGCCCTCTTCAGCGCTGGTCAGCATTTCGCCAGCCAGTCGTTTCTGGAAGAGTGCTTCCAGTTGCTGTGCGGTGGCAGGTTGGACCGGCAGCGCCACATCGACAGCATGATCACTGATCCGGGCGCCCTGGCTGTGGAAGAACGCCACGCGATTGGCCAGCGCTGCGATCATGTCGGCAAAGCTGCCGATCTTGATGCCGGATGCCTTACCCAGCTTGCCCAGATATTCAACAAAACCCGGTTTGTTGATACGCATGGCTTTGTCAGGCCGATAAGCTGGAAGAACGCGGGTTTTGAGTGCTGATTTGGCAATTTCGGCATGCTGCAGCAAGTCGTCGGCCGGGTCGTCCGTGGTGCAGGCAATCTCTACCTTGGCTTGTTCCAGCAACGACCAGGTGTCCATCTGCGCCAGCTTGGCGTTGGCCTCTTCCCAGATGCGGCCAGCATTCTTTTCGTTGATCAACAGATCAATACCAAAAATGCGGCGTAATTCCAGATGGCTCCAGTGATAAATCGGGTTACCGATGGCGTGTGGCAGCACCTTGCAGAAGGCGCGGAATTTTTCTTCATCCGACTTGCTGCCGGTGATGAAATCCTCGGAAACACCGGAGCTGCGCATCAGCCGCCATTTATAGTGATCCCCCGCCAGCCACAGTTCCGCTACGTTGCGAAATTTTTTGCGTTCGGCAATCTCGCCCTGTTGCAGGTGCGAGTGGTAATCAATAATGGGCAGATCCGCCGCCACGTTGTGGTAAAGGTGCCGCGCAGTTTCGGTGTCGAGCAGAAAATTCTTATCCATGAAAGCAGCCATCGTCGTACAACTCCTTGCCATTAAACGGTGCGTGTAGCGCCTGTTCACAACACCCAATACCGCACCAGGATTGAGTAGGCCGTCTGATATATCAGGATTATGAGTTCTGATATATTAGCAATGCAAGTGATTTGTAGTGTTCCAGACATGAACTACGCATGATCCTTATCAATGTTAGTTCTGAGAACACCGATAGACGGTATCGGGCCAGCCAATTGACTTGCACCAGACAATAAAAAAGGCGGGGTTAGCCCGCCTTTCTATCCATACAGAACACTCGGTTTTCACCCAAGCGCCTTAGGCAAACCCGAACCGGCGTATCAGTTGCAGCTTGCCAGTAGCCAGCGCGGTGCCCAGCAAAATAACCACGCATCCGGCGATCATTTGCAGAGTGATGGCCTCGCCTAAAAACAAATGTCCCCACGCCACACCAAATACCGGAATCAGGAAAGTGACGGCCATGGCATAGCTGGCCCCGGCATGCGCAATGAGGCGGAAGTAAAGGATATAGGCCAACCCCGTACACATCGCGCCCAAGCCCAGTACCGCCAACCAGGCGGTCGTCGATACAACATGTTGAGGCCACCAGATAATCGCAGCGGGCAGCAAGATCAGCATCGAGAAAAACTGGCTGGCCCAAGTGGTAACCGGCGCGGCGATCCCGGCAAGATTGCGTTTTGAGTAGTGCCCAGCGAAACCGTAAGACAACGTGGCTAGTAGCACCGCGCACACCGCAGTGATTTGCGTCGCCTGGCCGGAGGCGATTTGCTCCCATACCAGGACTAGCACGCCCAGCATCCCTAACGCCATTCCCAGAATCTGATCTGCGGTCAGCCGCGTACCCAGCCAGACGAAAGCAATCAGCGCGCCCCACAACGGGGTGGTCGCATTCAGGACCGAGTCGAGCCCCGCGTTCACGAACAAGGTTGAATATGCGAACAGGCAGAACGGGAAGGCAGAGTTCGTCACGCCCACCACCAGCAAGGGCCACCACCGCTGCCGAATATCCTTGCGTGCCTGTGGCTGGAGCAGCACCGGCAACAGCATTAACGCGGCGATGCCAACGCGCAAAGCAATCAAGGGCACCGGTCCGAATTCGGGTGCACCAACGCGCATAAACAGAAATGACGCGCCCCAGATTGCCGCCAGCACGGTTAATTCAATTGCATTCATAGCCACCAACCTGAAAAGAAATACACATCGACGATGACGTAGCCATCGATGAAGAGGAAAATGCGGTCACGTAAAAACCTGTTCTGCAAGCCGCCGAAGCTTTGTGTATTCCAGACGCATCCTGGCGGCGCTGCAAGCAACAGTTGTAATCTCATCTATGCCGTACAGCAGCGCAAGCAAATAGATTGAGCGATGCATCCCGGCAGCACACCCGGGTTAATCCCGACCAGCCAGCCGGAATCTGCACGCTTAGAATCTATCCATACGCTCTGCCTTATCTATTTATATTTACTTGAATACTGCTACCGAACACTCCGGAGATTGCTGTCATGATCGATCACTCACAAACCATTCAACAACGCGTCTCCGCTCTACGTGCAGCCATGTCGCGTCATCAGTTTGACGCCTGGATCATTCCCTCGGCCGACCCGCATCTTTCCGAATACCTGCCTGACTTCTGGCAAGGCCGTAAATGGACCTCAGGCTTTACCGGTTCCGTCGGCACGCTGGTAGTCACGCAAGACTTTGCCGGTGTGTGGGTAGATGGCCGGTATTGGGAGCAAGCAGAAGCGCAATTGGCCGGGACCGGCGTTCGCCTGATGAAATTGCTTAGTGGTCAAGCCCAGCCCCACGTAGACTGGCTGGCTGACAATCTGCAAGACGGCGCCAAAGCGGGCGCAGATGGCGCAGTGTTCAGCCTGGCCTCCGCCCGGGCCACCGACGCGGCATTGGCCGCTGCCGGTGTCAAACTGGAAACCGGCAGCGATCTGCTCAATGAGATATGGCAAGACCGCCCTGCGCTACCGCAAGCGCCTATCTACGAACATGTAGCGCCCTACGCTTCGGTTTCCCGCAAAGAAAAGCTGGCGCAGGTTCGCGCGGCGATGCAGAAATCCGCTGCGGATTGGCATTTTGTCTCCACCCTGGATGACCTGGCGTGGATTTTCAATCTGCGTGGCGCCGACGTGCAATACAACCCGGTTTTTCTGGCGCACGCACTGATTGGCCACGACGCTGCCACGCTGTTTATTGATGAAGCCAAAGTCCCGGCCGAACTGCGGCAAACGCTTGCAGCAGACGGGGTGATTATTGCACCGTACAACGCGGCCACCACCGCCCTCGCCGCCCTGCCAGCAAACGTCAGCGTGCTGATCGATCCGGCCCGAACCACCTTGGGACTGATCAATGCCATCCCG
Organism: Silvimonas sp.; assembly: GCF_031291215.1. Lineage (NCBI taxonomy): Bacteria > Pseudomonadati > Pseudomonadota > Betaproteobacteria > Neisseriales > Chitinibacteraceae > Silvimonas > Silvimonas sp. The sequence goes on along the minus strand of NZ_JARLJK010000136.1, from coordinate 184,676 downwards.
GCCAACGTGCGCCTGATTGAAAAGCTCAATCCGTCACAGTTGTTCAAGTCCCGTAAAACCACCGAAGAAACCGCGCATATCCGTCACGCAATGGAGCAGGACGGCGCCGCACTGTGCGAATTCTTCTGCTGGCTGGACGGCGCGTTAAATCGCGAACACGTCACCGAACTGACCATCGACGAGCGCATCACCGCTGCTCGCGCCAAGCGTCCTGGCTTTGTTTCGCCCAGCTTTGGCACGATTGCCGGGTTTAACCAGAACGGCGCGCTACCTCACTATCACGCCACAGCGGAAGCGCACTCTGTCATCAGTGGGAACGGGCTGTTGCTGATTGACTCTGGCGGCCAATATGTAGGCGGTACCACCGATATCACCCGCGTTGTGCCCGTCGGCCAGATCACTGCCGATCATCGCCGTGACTTCACTATTGTGCTCAAGGGCGTGATTGCGCTGTCGGCTGCGCGCTTTCCGCTGCAGATTCGTGCCGCCATGCTCGACAGCATTGCGCGAGCCCCAATGTGGGCCGAAGGCATTGATTACAACCACGGCACCGGCCACGGTGTGGGTTACTTCTTGAACGTCCATGAAGGCCCGCAAAGCATTGGTTATTTCCGCGAGGCCGGGCCTGATACGGCCATGTTGCAAGGCATGATTACCTCCATCGAACCCGGTGTATATCGTCCGGGCCGCTGGGGCATCCGCATTGAGAACCTGGTCATCAATCAACCGGCAGAAACCACCGAATTCGGCGATTTCCTGCAATTTGAAACATTGACCCTGTGCCCGATCGATACCCGCTGCATCGACCGCGCCCTGCTCACCCAGACCGAGGCAGACTGGCTAAACGCTTACCACACCACCGTCCGGGAACGCTTGTCGCCCTACGTTGAGGGCGATGCCAAGGCCTGGTTGCAAGCGCGTACAGAGGCGATCTAGATGTAAAAACCACAGGACCGAAAAAAACTGCGCAACACGCGTTTACGAACCAGAAAACCCGTGTTAGTATTCGGTCCCTCACCAGTGCCGCTGTAGCTCAGTTGGTAGAGCACCTGACTTGTAATCAGGGGGTCGCGAGTTCGATTCCTGCCGGCGGCACCAGTACTTCCTTGTAAATCAAGGGGTTATGATGGGTAAGGCGTAAAACTGGCGTAATGCCGTTTTAACACCTGCAAAAAAAGGCCGCTTCTGCGGCCTTTTTTGTTTTTGTCCTTTAGGTTTGCTTATTCAAAGCATACGGACGAAACCGAACGACCTCCTCCCCCAGCCAGTCATTCAATTCACGAAATCTAGCCTGTAGCGGCTCTAGCTCGTTAACTGCAAAAACGTTGGCTGCATCTTGGGGCGAGCCAAATCCCCCGGTGTTGGTTGGAATGATGCCCATCAATTGTGGCGGAACCCGGTGTGCAGCCAGTTGATCATCGCGGCTGGTGTTTTTGATGCCCATGAAGTCATCTTTGGCGGCGACCTCAGAAATCGGTATGAGTTGTACCCCGTCCTTTTTCCCGTTTGGGGCATACATCAACAGGTTGCGAAAATTGCCCGGCCCCTTGCTGTTCTTCAGGGCCGTGCGCAAGTCTGCTACGTCGCTTTCGTTGTGTATCGGGTCGGTCAGGTAAAGGATAAATCCGGCATGGCTGCCGTTTTTGAAATACTTCCGCCGAAAAAGCGTGGCGGCCTCTGCGAGCTGGGCTGCGCTCAGCCCGCTCAGGTATTCCGGCAAGCCGTAAACCTCTTGGTCGATATCCGGCTCCATCAAATGAAAGATGGCATCAGCTGCAAACTCAAAATCGTCAGCGACGTTGGTCACGTACCAGTACTTACTTAAGTCAGTGCCGCGCCGCACGTATTTGGCCAAGGGCGCATCGAGAGACAGCACTTCTCCCAGCCGGTTGAGGGTGCGTTCAACATACCCGTTTCCAAACACCAGGTAATTCAGCACCCAACGGCTAAAAGTCGAGGCCGACATAAGCCGGTGCGGAATGAACGTGGAAACCAATGTATTGCGCTTCACGTAAATCGGGCTGCTATGGTGGGGCGTGATCCGGAAGGTTTTCGACAGCTCGTTGAAGTTGACCGGGGGTTCATACCAACGACCGGCATTCATGCAGTGCAGGTAATCCAGCAAACCACGGTTATCTAGTACTGATTCTGGATCACCAAAAGTGAATACCTCAATCCCGTTGCTTTTCGGATCTGACGTCGGTGCAGTTATGGCCGCGTGGTTGGTGTGTGTATTCATGTGATGATCTCCATAAATCCGGTTGAATTTGCGGCCTGCCCCGTCAACGGCTCATGCGAAACCGCGTGCATGACTGCCCAGGCGAGATCGGCATGGCCAGTTTCAACTGCCCTGCCGGCGTCATAGGTGACGCGTTGGCCGCTGGTGGTGAGTGATTTGCGGATAGCCATAAAGGCTTGGGTGATGTCGTTCCAGCCAGCGTCATATTCGAGCCGGCCCTTGTCGATCACGTCATAGGTTTTCAGCACCATGGCGGACTTGGTTTCTGGCGAATAGTTGATCGCTTCAGTTGCCGGAAAAAACTGCTTTACCAGCTGATACACGCCCTGCCCGACGCCAGTCGCATCAATGCCGATATATCCGACGTGGTATTTGGTAGTGAGCGCCTTGATCGCCTGGGCTTGCGCTTCAAAATCCAGGCCGTGAAATTGCGCCCGTTCCAGAATCCGGAATTTGCCGCCAGCAACGGCGGGCGGTGCGATAACTGCCAATCCGGCCTTGTCCCCGGTATGCGCGGGGTCGTAGCCAACCCACACGGGGCGATGCCCGAATGGGCGAATGGTGAGCGGTTTAAAGTCGCCTGCCCATGCCTCCCAACTGTCGACCAGGCAGCGCTCCAGCATCGCCAGCGGGAATACAGAAAGCGCGTCGTCAATGAATTGGCAGAGCAACAGATTGCTGTATTCCAGCGGCGAATATTCAAGCTTGAGCTGGGCGAGGTCGAATAGATCGCAGCCGTTGGCCAGCGCATCTTCAACAGTGACGATCTGTCGCCACTGACCATCAGCGCACGCCAAGCCTCGCTGCAGGGCCCCGTGTGAAACATCGATTTCCAGTCGATCTTTACCAGTGCGCCCACGGTTGGCCAGTGCGCCAGTCCAGAAACCATATCCTTCGTGGGTCAGCGCTGACGGCGTAGAAAAATAGGTTTGCCGCCATTTCTTGTGCATGGCCATGCCGGAGGCGACCTTGCGCAGCTCGGCAAATCGTGACGTCCAGAAGTACTCATCAAAATACAGATTGCCGTGATAACTCTGTGCGGTGCGCGCATTGGTGCCCAGGAAATACAGCGTCGCCCCGTTCGCCAAAATAATCGGATCGCCCTTTAGTTCTTCATCGCACTGCTCCCGCATGAATTCCAGAATGTATTGCTTGAATACGTGCGCCTGAGCTTTTGAGGCCGACAGAAAAATCTGATTGCGCCCGGTATCAATAGCATCAATCAATGCTTCTCGCGCAAAGTACCAGGTGGCGCCAATTTGCCGGGATTTAAGGATGTTGCGAACCCGGTTTTGTTGCCCGGCGCTATGCCACACCTTTTGATAATCAAAAATGGAGTCTAAAAAGGCAGACCGCAAGTTGTCGGCCATGGCCACACTGATTTCGTTTTTCCTCCCCGATTTCTTGCCACGCTTGTACTCTCGATATTCGCCGGTTGCGGTCTCGCTATCACCCGAAACTGGTCTGCCCTTGATCTTTTCTGCGCGCTCGGTTTCCCGCATCAGCAAGTCGATCTCTTTAAAGTCTTTTCCTTCCTTCGCCTCTTTCAAGATTAATTGAATCAGCCGGGCATTTAGCGCTGCAGTAACGCGTTCAAAAGGCGGGATTTGCTCCCACCCATCGCGGCGCTTCCATGAATGCACCGTTGGCGCTTTCTCTCGGATGTATTCAGCGATGCGTTTGACCGACCAGCCCGACCAATACAGGTATCGGGCACGCGTTCGTGTTTCTTCCAGTCCGTAGAGGGATTCAGGGGAGTTCATGCCGCAATGATGCGGGGTTGTTTCGTGAAGGCCGTAGCTGGGGTGGTGTGCCCGCTGCTGGCACACCTGCGCCAGATTGCCCTTGGCTTGATGGCTCGCGAGTATGGGAGCTGACCAGTTTGGCCGTCATTTCAGGTGCCGGCGACCTTAAAAGCGAGACAACCCCATGGCAGGAAAATCGAAGTTTTTCCGCATCGCCGTTGAAGGTGCAACCAGTGACGGACGCGCTATCCCCGGTGAGTGGCTTACCAAAATGGCCGCCAGTTATAACCCGGATAAATACGGGGCAAGAATCAATCTGGAGCACATTCGCGGAATTGACCCAGAAAGCATTTTTAAACGCTACGGTGACGTCACCGCACTGAAGGCCGAAAAAATCACCGGCGGTGATTTGGCCGGGAAAATTGGCCTTTATGCGCAGATTGAACCCACTGATGAACTGGTCGCTTTTTCGCGCAAAAAGCAAAAGGTTTACACCTCGATGGAGGTGAACCCTGAATTTGCCGACACCCGAGAGCCCTACCTGGTGGGTCTGGCCATTACCGACAGTCCAGCTAGCTTGGGCACAGAAATGCTGCAGTTCTGCGCACAGGCGCAAATCAATCCTCTCGCAGACCGAAAGCAGTCTCCAACGAATATTTTTACTGCCGCGGAATTGGCGGAGATCGAACTAGAACAGCTCCCCACGCCCACTGATCCCACGGCGGGGCTCACCGAAACACTAAAGGCACTCTTCTCCAGATTGCTCCCAATTGCAAATACGGAAATTCCCAGGCAGACGTCAGAACAAAGCGCGGCAAAGGCACCTGATGCCGACTTTATGCACCTAGTTGCGCAAGGTCAGATCGAAATGCTGACCCGGATTGGGGAATTTGGCGGGGCACTGAATCTGGTGGAAGAAATGCGACGACAGATTGCCTCAATTCAAACCGATTTTGCTGCCCTGAAAGCTGCTCTCGGCCAAGCACCGGAGTTCCGGCAGCAACCGCAGCGGCCCACTGCAACGGGCGGAAACGGTGACGAAATTCTCACCGACTGCTGATCAACCGCACTCATTGGTAGCGCCGCCCCCAATCAGGAAATAAAAAAATGCGTAAAGTCACACGTGAAAAATTCAATCTGTTTACTGCGCAAGTCGCGAGCTTGAACGATGTTGGCTCAGTGACTGACAAATTTGCTGTTGCGCCATCCATTCAGCAAACGCTTGAAACCAAGATTCAAGAATCTGCCAGCTTCCTGAAGCAAATCAACATGGTTGGTGTGGATGAGCAAGAGGGCGAAGCCATCGGCTTGGGGGTCGGCTCCACAGTCGCCAGCACGACGGACACCACACAGAAAGATCGTGAAACGGCAGACCCGTCCACGCTGGTTGTTGACCGGTATCGTTGTGAACAAACCAACTTTGATACCCATATCACCTACCAGAAACTGGATGCCTGGGCGAAATTTACAGACTTTCAGGCCCGTCTTCGCGACGCTATCATTCAGCGCCAGGCACTCGATCGTATCGTGATCGGTTTCAACGGGGTCAAACGCGTCGCAACATCGAACCGTGCAAACAACCCGCTGCTGCAGGACGTAAATATTGGCTGGCTACAGAAATACCGCGAGAACGCCGCCCAACGCGTCATGACGTCCGGCAAGGTCGATACTGAAATCAGTATTGGCGAGCATTGTGATTACGAAAATATCGATGCCTTGGTGATGGATGCAATCAACAACTTGATTGACCCGTGGTACCAGGACGATACGGGGCTGGTTGCCATTTGCGGGCGCAAATTGCTGTCCGATAAATATTTCCCAATGGTCAATCAGTCTCAACGGGCAACCGACCAACTGGCGACCGATATCATCCTGAGCCAGAAGCGCATAGGTGGCCTTCCCGCTGCCCGCGTGCCGTTCTTCCCGGCTGATGCAATCTTGATTACTCGTTTCGATAATCTGTCTTTGTATTGGCAGAACGAAAAGCGCCGCCGCAATATCATCGACAACTCCCGGCGAGACCGGATCGAGAACTTCGAGTCCTCAAATGATGCTTACGTGATTGAAGACTACGGCTGCGGCGCGTTGATTGAAAACATCGTGATGCATGAGGCAGCCGGGGTGGGGGCATAAGTCATGCTCACCCCAGCTCAACGGCACTACGAACGCGTGATGGCGGCTCAGGCGAGCCAATCGCCGGGCAACGATCTAACGCCAGACACTACCGCTTATGAACGGCAATTGCTCAAGCTGGCGGAAGACAAGCGCAGCCTGAAAACCTTTCAGTCGGTACGCGACAAAATCGAACTCAAACGCAAACTTTTGCCCGCCTATGAAGCATGGGTAGACGGCGTAATTTTGGGCGCTGGTGGCGCTCAAGATGATGTGTTCATGACTGTGCTGGTCTGGCGCATCGATGTGGGCGACTACATCGGGGCGCTGGCAATGGCGCGGTACGCCGTTGCCCATGATCTGCGGCTGCCTGATCAATATGGTCGCTCGCTACCTACGCTGCTGGCCGAAGAGTTTGCAGACACCACGCTGCAGGCGCTTAAAGCCGATGGCGAATGCGACCTTGCCGCTTTGGATGCCGTCGCCGATCTCACTGCTGACAAAGACATGTTTGATGAGGTGCGCGCCAAACTATTCAAGGCTCGCGGGCTTGTCTCAGCTGCCAATGCAGCGGCCCTACCCGTAGACGATCCTCAACGGGCGCCGGGCTATGCGCTTGCCTTGGATCATTTGCGGCAGGCCCTGGTATTTAACGACAGGGTTGGCGTGAAAAAAGACATCGAGCGCATCGAACGCGAGACCAAAACCACCGAATCACCGCCGGGAACCGGCGATCACTGAGCACCACCCCAGCCAGGCGGCGCGACGCGGATGGCAAGCCATGACTGGACTTATGCCTGAAGCGTCGCCCACCGCCCCTTCCATTCGCAACGCGAGGACAGCATGAACGGGTTTTCTGCGACCGGCAGCGGTGAATGCCATCATCCCGGACCCGCTGCTCACGGCCCCAGTGACGAAATAACCAGCCACTCTTTCTGGCCGGCCATTTCCCTGAATACTGCGCGAGACGTGGTACGGATTGGCGACAGCATTCCAGATCCGCGGCTGCGCCACGCGCTGATCGAAGCCATTGCCAGCGTCAACGATGAGCTGTCAGCTTGGCGCTTGCGGCAAATCTCACTGGGATATCCAGTATTGGCCGACGTGCCTGCCGAAACCGTTAGCGAGCAAAGCGTGCTGCTGCAACGTTACCAGCGAGCTGTGTTCGCCACTGCCAAAGCCGACTTGATCGAGCGCTATGCCGACTATGACGCCAGTGGCAAAGGGCAGAAAGACACCCTGGAACTCACTCCACAGATTGACCAGCTTCGCCGTGATGCCCGTTTTGCGATCCGCGCCATTCTGAATGAGCGGCATTGCACCATCGAGCTGCTGTGATGCTGGTACGCACCCACCAGCACGATACCGTTGACGCTCTTTGCTGGCGTTATTACGGAGTTACGGCAGGCATGATCGAAAAGGTCTTGGCCGCCAACCTCCACCTCTGCGAAGTCGGTGTGACCTTGCCAGCGGGTCTGCTGGTGGAAATGCCGGATATCAGCTCTGCTCCGCCAGTTCTCAATTTGGTCAACCTTTGGGATTGAAATGCCTTTGACTTCCTCTGCATCCGCCGCAGTCCTTGGCGCTGGCGTAATCACCATCTCGATCTTGCCTGGTATCAATGGAGATGCGGCGATTGGGGCATTTGCCGGGGCATCGCTGTTTGTAATCAGCGCCAAAGAGCTTGGTCGGGGCCGCCGACTGGTTTACTTGCTGGTGTCGTGGGTGATCGGTTACATGGCCACAGAAGATGTTTTGCGTTTCGTCCCAATCACCAGTTCCGGGTTAGTCGCCTTTTTCAATTCGCTGCTGATTGTGACCATCGCCCTAGGCCTGGTTGAAGGAGCCAAGGCGTTCGATTTTGGCGGTGCCTTCAGTAATTTGATTGACGGTGTTACCGGCATTTTTCGGGGGCGCGGCAAATGACTTTCATTTCCCTGCTAACAGCCATGCTGGCATTGCTTATCGCGATCCGGCTATTGACCTATGACCGTAAGGGCGCGACGTTCCGGCGCCACATTTCCTTTATCGCCTGGATGCTTCTGGTCTGCTGCATCGACGTCACCATCGGCGTGTTTTGCGGTTGGTATCGCAATATCCCACCGGGCATCGCCTTATTGATGACCTTGCTTTGCATTCGGGTCTGGCGCCGGTCGGGCAATATCGCCGATGTTCTGAGGGGGCTTTAACTTGCAATTGACTGAACACTTTTCGCTGGAAGAAATGACTGCAAGCCAGACCGCAACCAGGTTGGGCCTCAACAATCAACCCGGCCCCGACGAAATCACAAACCTTCATCGCGTCTGCTCTGAACTGGAGCGCGTGCGTGGAATGCTGGGTGTACCTTTGCTGGTGTCTTCTGGCTACCGATCAATCAAGGTTAACGCTGCAGTTGGTGGCTCGGCAACGTCAGCCCATCGCTTTGGTCTGGCCGCAGACTTTACCGCGCCGCGTTTCGGTAACCCGCTGGCGATCTGCAAAGCCATCGCGCAAAGCGATCTCCAGTTCGACCAATTGATTTACGAGGGTGGCAACGGTGGCTGGGTACACCTTGGGCTAGCGTCCGGGAACTCAAAACCGCGTCGCCAAGTCCTGTCGTGGACTAAGGGCATCGGTTACCAATCAGGGTTAGTTTTACCATGATCAAACCCGCTAGCTTGCGGACTACTATTTTCGAAGCATTGCCCACACTGGGCCGCGATCCCGACAAGTTTCTCTGTTTCATCGATAGCGGCCAGCTTCTGGCGACCGGCGTACCAGCAAGCAGCTGGGAATATCGCTACCAACTCAATCTCATTCTTACCGATTTTGCCGGCAAACCGGATGCTCTGTTTTTGCCGATTGTGAGATGGCTTCACATTCACCAGCCTGAGTTGTTGGCCAACGATCAGTTACGCGAGCACGCGATTGCTTTTGAGGTGGATATTCTGGATGACGAGAGGGTAGATATTGCTGTGCGCATCCCGTTGCGGGAGTCCGTCATTGCCAGTGCCGATGGTGGCGGCCAACTCGTCCATCCGCCTGAGCCAATGCCGGCAGCGTCAGACTGGTCGTCGGTGGGCCTGTAACTTGGCAAACAATCCCGAATTGCTTAGTGCGTGGCTATCAGCGCTGGCTATCAAACTTCAGCCAGCTAGCCGCCGCGCTCTTGCACGCAAACTTGGCCAGCAACTGCGTAAATGCCAGACGCTGCGAATTGCCAGCCAGAAAAATGCGGACGGCAGCGACTACCGACCCCGCGTCAACCGCGAGAAGAATCACAAAAACAGCGAAGGCCGAATAAAGCGCACGGGCAAAATGTTCGTCAAACTGCGCACTGCCAGGCATTTGCGCCTTGAGGCCACGTCAGAAGGCTTGGCAGTTGGATATGGCGGAAATGTCGCCAGGATCGCCAGAGTTCATCAATATGGGCTGCGTGACCGGATTTCTAGAAATGGGCCTGATTATGTCTATCCGCAGCGCGAGTTACTGGGATTTGGTAGTTTGGAACGTGAAGCTCTCCAAGCAAAGATGTTGGAATGGCTAATTAGCACGCTTTGATAGGTCTGGCCTCACTTGCAGAGGCCAGACATCCAGAATGCCTTATGCAGCTTGTCCAGAGAAAGAGCTGAAAATTTGAAGGGCATAACCTGACTCAAAGAACCAGCCAAATGCTAATGCAAATCCTGAGATAATTCCGCCTCGAACAGGACGAAACGGATTCACTAAGCGAAGAAATCCGTTCCCCTCTGTATCTCCATCACCAAATGCATACAGAGCAATAAAAACACCCATGAACAGGGCAAAAATCGCTGCTACACCCACAAAAATTGCCCCCACCATGCAACCCACCACAATGTTATGGCCATATGAATTAAGGCCATTCCAGAACTGAATGGGAGTGGAAGACTGTTGGCTGAGCTCAATGATTCGCGGATCAAGCATTGTTTGGCCGTACATGGCCAAACCAAACACGCATGAAGACAGCAATACGCCGTAGAGCGCAGCAACCGTTCCGCGTACTTCGTCTGATCTATTAATCAGCAGGTAGGCCAGTGTAATTAATGAAGGAAGGCCCGCAACCAAGCTAGCTAGTTTAATGTAGTGATACACCCACTCTGCATTTTTAACGTAAAGCCAACCTACGCCAACCGCAACAATAAACAAGCCAACCGCCGCTCCAATTACATCATCACCTTTATTCGGATCAGTTGAATTGTTTGTTTTATGGTGATGGTGATGCTCTTGGGTGAGCGTTTGTACAACGTTGCCGCTTCCAATTACATTGCCATTCCCACGAATTCTGTTACCACTATTGTTCCCATTTAATTTCATGAATCTCACCCCCCGGTGATTAGTAAATGCACTGAATAAAATCAGACATGTTTTGTCATTTGCTTTAAACATCAGCGAAATCTAATTTACGACGAACGCACCGATTCTGCCAACAAGCGGTATGCCAATGTATTAACTAGCTCACATGTCATATTTGACAGGTAGAACGTTCTCTCTTTTTCTGCATCTACCATTAATTCAACAAGGATTTATAAACAGCTGTGTTTTCGGTGTGTCCGGGTATGACACACCCTGGAGGTGATGAGCTTTTGTAGATTCATGGGCATCGTATGCACATGGACCAAACCCCAGAAATTCACCGCCTGATTGCGTCGCTTATTCGCATCGGCATCGTTCACAGCCGCGATCTGGCAGACCCCGCCGCTCCTCGCTATGCTATTGCATCGGGCGCGCTGCTGACATCGCCACTTCCCTGCATTGCAAGTCGCGCTGGCAAAACAAGTAGCTCGTCACCGCTAGATATTGGAGAGCAGGTAGTCTTGCTCTGCCCAAGCGGAGATCCGGCCGCAGCCATAGTACTGGGCTCCCTGCCCTCCAATGATTTCCCGGCGCCAACGACCAGCGAAACCCTCCATTGCACCCAATACAGCGACGGTGCTGTGATCTCGTACGATACGGCATCTGGCTCGCTCACCGTGTCGGGTATCAAGACGGCAGAAGTTACCGCTTCTGGCGCGGTTGTTCTGCGCGCGGCCACGGTCACTATCGACGCGCAACAAACCACCATCAAAGGCGCTTGCACCGTTCAAGGGCCGTTCGCTTATATGGCGGGCATGAGCGGCGCCGATGGTGGTAATGGCCAAGGGACTGCGATTAGCGGCCAGTTCTCCCATAAGGACGGCAAACTCTCGTCCAACGGTGTGGTACTGGATAGCCATGATCACGGTAACGTGCAAAACGGTGGTGGCCGAACGGATGGCCCGCGATGAGCTGGGGCATGAATGCGGCAACGGGCCGTGCTTTGACCGATCTGGATCATATCCGCCAATCCGTGCAACGCATCCTGGCCACGCCGTTAGGTACGCGCCTGGCCCGGCGCACGTTCGGCGCCATGGCCGCTGAACAAATTGACCTGCCACTGCATGCGGTCACATTACAAAAAACTCGCGCTGCTGCCGTGATGGCATTGCGCCGTTGGGAACCCAGGCTTCGTCTCACCCGGGTTGATTTCATTATCGGCGACAAACCTGGTAGCGCATTTGCAGACCTCACCGCAGAGCGGGTTGATGGCTCTCGAATTGAAAGCGTACGGCTAACGGTTCCAGTACGTGGAGGCACGGCATGAGCGGCCCCATCGATCTTTCGCAATTACCGGTCCCGGTGATCATTGAGTCGCTGGATTTTGAAACGATTTTTGCTGAGCGCAAAATTGGGCTGATTGCGCTGGTAGCGCCAGAAAGGCGCGAAGAGGTTCGCCAGACGCTATTGCTTGAATCAGAGCCGCTAACCCTGTTGCTACAAGAGTCTGCCTATCGCGAACTAGTTTTGCGACAGCGGATCAATGAGGCCTGCCTCGCCGTCATGGTGCCTTATGCTGAAGGCCCCGACCTGGACAATCTTGCGGCTGGCTTTAACGTTTCTCGGCTGTTGGTCTCTCCTGCTGACAACACCGTGGTGCCACCTATCACGGCAATCTACGAGCCAGATGATGAGCTGCGCCCACGCATTCCCGACTCATTTGAAGGCATGAGCGTGGCCGGTCCAAGCGGCGCTTATTTGGTCCACGCCCGCGCTGCTGATGGCCGTATTGCCGACGTATCTGTGGAAAGCCCGGAACCATGTGACATCGTCGTTGCTGTGCTGTCGCGTGAAGGGGATGGCACTGCATCGCAAGATATTCTCGCCAATGTCATGGCAGCACTTTCGGACGAAGACGTGCGTCCGCTGGGTGACCGTCTCACCGTGCAATCAGCAGAAATTGTCCCCTACGGTATTGAGGTCGTTTTGTACCTCTATCGCGGGCCAGAAGCTGAACTAGTCCTGGCTGCGGCCAATGCACGCATCGACAAATACCGGAACGTACAACGCAAGCTCGGACGCAGTATTCGGCATTCTGCCCTTGATGCAGCTTCTCACGTGGAAGGTGTCGAGCATGTGGGCATCGTGTCGCCTCCCGAAGATATTGTGCTGACCAAACTACAGGCGGGGTTTTGCACCGGCATAACCATCCGAACGGTGGTGCTGGATGACTGACCCCTGTCTTCTACCCCCATCCAGCACGCAACTTGAGCGCAATGTTGCCGCTGCGTGCGCGCCATTGGCTGCCGTGCCGGTACCCCAGCGCACCCTATGGCTAATTGACAGCTGTCCCAGTGCCCTCCTGCCCCATCTTGCCTGGACATTTTCAGTTGATCGTTGGGATGCCGACTGGCCAGAGGCAACAAAACGGGCAGTCATCAAGTCAGCCGCATTTGTGCACCAACGCAAAGGCACCATCGGGGCAATCCGCCGCGTGGTTGAGCCCTTGGGCTACCTGATTCGGATGTTGGAGTGGTGGGAGACGAATCCGCCGGGTCAGCGCGGCACATTCCAGCTTGAGGTGGGTGTTCTCGATACCGGCATCACTGAAGAGATGTATGTCGAGCTGGAGCGATTGATCGAGGACGCAAAGCGGAAAAGCCAGCATCTGACGCGTTTGGCAGTTGTTCTTGAATCTCACGGTAGCGTGTCCATCGGCATATCCGCTTACCAGGGTGACGAGCTAACTGTTTACCCCTGGCAACCTGAGTCCATTTCTGTAGGCGGTACTGGTCTTATCGGTGGCGCCATCCACACTATCGACACCATGAGCATCTATCCATGAGCGCCCAGTATTTTGCGATCCTCACTGCCATCGGCGATGGCCAAACTAGCCAATGCCACAGCCTTGGGAACCACCCTGCAACTAAGCTACATGGCGGTTGGTGATGGTAACGGCAATGTTGTTCCACCAGATCGCAACCAGACAAAACTGGTTAGCGAAAAACGCCGAGCACCGCTAAACAGCCTCAATGTCGACCCGCTCAACCTGAGCCAGATTATTGCGGAACAAGTAATTCCGGAAGAAGTCGGCGGCTGGTGGATTCGAGAATTGGGCCTGTACGACAAAGACGGCAATCTGTGTGCTGTGGCGAATTGTGCCCCTAGCTACAAACCGCAACTGGCCGAAGGCAGCGGGCGTACCCAGGTAATTCGTATGGTGTTGATCGTGTCGAGCACGGCAGCAGTGGAATTGAAAATTGATCCTTCGGTGGTGCTGGCCACTCGCAGATATGTAGATGAGCAAGACGCGGCTCATGCAACTGCGCAAGACCCACATCCGCAATACCTGACTGAGCCCGAAGGTTCAGCACTGATCCAGGTGGCAGTAAACAAATTGGTGAACGGTGCGCCCGAGACACTGGACACACTTGCTGAACTGGCTGCCGCTCTTGGCAATGACCCGAAATATGCGACTACCGTAGCTAATTCGCTGAATATGAAAGCGCCTCTGAACTCTCCAGCGCTAACCGGTCTTCCAACTGGCCCGACGGCGCCAGCAGGTACCAACAATGCGCAGCTGGCAACCACCGCCTTTGCGCAATTGGCGATCAACAACGCTATTGCAACTGCGTTTACAGGTGCCAATCAATCCCTTGCCTCTAGTGGTTATCAAAAACTACCAGGGGGGCTAATTCTGCAATGGGGCCAAGTTGTCACCAATGGTGTCAACGTGCCGGCCACATGGACCTACCCGATTTCGTTTCCGAATGCCGCTGTGCACGTCTCAGCAATCAACCTGAATTCTGTAGGAGCGGCCTACCAGGCTTATGTCTATCAAGCGCCAAGCCGTTTTTCCGCGCAAATCGGCTGCAATTATCAGTACGGGGCCAGCAATTTCGTTTTCGCCATCGGCTTTTAAAGGATTGCCATGTATTACTCAAAATCTACCGGTGGCTTCTACGACGCCACGATGGAACTACCAGAAGACGCTGTGGCGATTACCGACGCCCGTTATCGGTTGCTGCTGGACTCCCAAAGCGCTGGCAAGGCTATCGTCGCCAATAAACGAGGCTATCCGATTTCAGTGGACCCCGCGCCGCCTGACACGGAGCAGCTTCGAGCTACCGCGCTCGCCAGTTTGCGGGTATGGGAACAGACAGAACGAACCGCAGGTATTTCATACAACGAGCATCTTTGGCTCACAACGCCGAATGCGTTGCAAGATATTCGGGATGCTTTGCTGGCAGACATTGTGCCGGGCGATATCTGGATCGATGCCGCCAAAAATATCGTACCGATGACCATGCTTGAACTACGCGGCCTATGGGCTGCCTGCGTTGGCCGCGGGGCGGAGATTTTTCAGCGACGGCTGCAAATGGAAGCAGAAATCATGGACATGAAGCAGGACCAACTAGCGGCATTTCTGACCGGTCAGTTGAAAGCCACCGTCGAGTAATAGCAGCAGCGTTGAGTCCACGCCTTCCCTCATCCCCGCTGTTTCGTGTGCCTGCTTCCGGCACACCCTGCTCCATTTCCCCGCTGCGCGCGTGCGCGGCATCCTGAACGCAACAGGAGAAAAAGCCCATGCCAAACGATTACCACCACGGCGTCAGAGTCATTGAGATCAACGAAGGCTCACGCCCAATCCGAACCGTTAACACTGCCATTGTTGGTCTGATTGCATCAGCCGATGACGCTGACGCCTCGGTCTTTCCGCTGAACACGCCTGTGCTGGTTACACGCATTCGCGATGCCATTGGTGTGGCAGGCGCTGGCAAAAAAGGCACACTTAAAGCGGCGCTTTCTGCCATTGCCGATCAATGCAGCCCGCTGATGGTTGTCGTGCGGGTCCCTGTTGGCAAAGATGATGCTGAAAACACGACCAACGTGATTGGCGCCACCGACGACAACGGCAAATACACCGGTATGAAAGCCTTGCTGGCCGCCCAGGCGCAGTTAGGTGTCAAACCGCGTATTTTGGGTTGCCCAGGGCTTGAGTCCCCGGCGGTTGCTGCGGCGCTGGCTAGTATCGCTAAACAATTACGTGGTTTTGGTTACATTGCCGCGCCGCGTTCAATGGCCAAAAAAG
Source organism: Silvimonas sp. (assembly GCF_031291215.1). Taxonomy (NCBI): domain Bacteria; kingdom Pseudomonadati; phylum Pseudomonadota; class Betaproteobacteria; order Neisseriales; family Chitinibacteraceae; genus Silvimonas; species Silvimonas sp. The sequence goes on along the minus strand of NZ_JARLJK010000136.1, from coordinate 169,195 downwards.
AGGATGTGGTCACCTACCGCGATACTTTTGGCCAGCGAGAATTGATGTTGATCTGGCCTGAGTTCACCGGCTGGAATACTGATACGAACAGCGCAACCACCATCTTCGCTGCTGCCACGGCCATGGGTCTACGCGCAAAAATCGATGAAGACGTTGGCTGGCATAAATCGCTGTCCAATGTGGTGGTGGACGGCGTGACTGGCATCAGCCGCGACGTGTTCTTTGATCTGCAAGACACCACGACCGACGCGGATTATCTGAACAGCAACGATATCACCACGCTCATTAACTACAACGGCTTCCGCTTCTGGGGTTCGCGTACCTGTTCGGATGACCCGCTGTTCTGCTTCGAGCCCTACACCCGCACCGCCCAAGTGCTGGCCGACACGATGGCGGATGCCCATATGTGGGCTATCGACAAGCCGCTCTCGCCCAGCTTGGCACGAGACATTGTGGAAGGTCTCAACGATAAATTCCGATCCTGGATTGCCAACGGCTATCTGTTGGGTGGCTCAGCCTGGCTTGACCCCAGTGTGAACACCAAAGACACGCTGAAAGCCGGTGACCTGACGATTGATTATGACTACACGCCACTACCGCCTCTGGAAAACCTGACCTTCCGTCAGCGTATTACAGATCGCTATTTGATGAACTTTGCCGCCGCCGTTGCAGGTCAACCGGTTTGATAAACAGGAGCGCACAGCATGGCGTTACCCCGCACGCTTAAGAACATGAACGTGTTTCACGATGGCGTTAGCCACGTCGGCCAGATCAGCGAAGTGGAGCTACCCAAACTTACCCGCAAAACCGATGAATTTCGCGGTGGCGGTATGGATGGCGGTGTCGAGATCGATCTGGGTCAGGAAAAAATTGAAATGCCGCTCAGCTATGGCGGCTTGATGCGCGAAATGTTGCAGCAATACGGCATCGCGAATATTTCTGGTGTGTTGGTCCGGTTTGCCGGTGCTTATCAGCGAGATGATTCAGGCACCGTTGATGCGGTTGAAGTTATCGCGCGTGGCCGCTGGAAAGAGATTGACCCCGGCAAGGCTAAGCCCGGTGACAAATCGGAATTCAAGGCCACCCTCGCCTGCACCTATTACAAGTTGAGCGTTAACAACGTGGTGGATGTGGAAATTGATCTGGTGAATATGGTGTTTGTATCTGGCGGCGTGGACCGTCTGGCCGATCAACGGCGCGCCATCGGGCTGTAAAACGAAATCGCCCCGACCAAGGCCGGGGCGATATTCAGCCAGCTTCGCAATCGGCAAACCGAATACCGGACCAGTTTATACAAGGAATTGAGACATGAACAAAAATGACTCCCAAGTGGTTGATCTGGATACCGTCCTTCAGCGTGGTGAACAAACGATCAGCGCCATTACCCTGCGCAAACCCAAGTCTGGAGAGCTGCGCGGCATTGCCCTCACCGATCTGATGCGCATGGAAGTTACAGCACTGCAAACCGTGCTGCCCCGCATCAGCGAGCCAACGCTGACCTCGCACGATGTGGCGCAAATGGACCCCGCTGACCTTGCTCAATGCGGCATCGCGGTGGCTGGTTTTTTGCTGCCGAAGGCGGAGAGGCTGGACTCCCCGACCAAGTAGAAGACGCGATGGCAGATCTGGCGCTGGTGTTCCACTGGCAGCCAGATTATCTGGACACCCTCACGCTGCCCGATCTGATGGCATGGCGAGAGCGTGCCCGCATACGTAATGGTGGGGATGATTAATGTCGGCGAGCAACACGCTCAAGCTCGAAGTACTGTTCGCTGGCATCGACCGGCTCACCGGGCCTTTGCGGCAGATGATGGCGGGCAGCAAAGGCATGGCCTCTGCCATCAAAGCCAATCGCGATCAACTGAAACAACTCAATCAGACAGCACGTCAGGTTGAAGGGCTGCGCCGGCTACAGGCGCAAAGTGCCGAAACCTCCAACAAAATGAAGGTTGCCCAAGCAAGCGCGAAAATGCTGGGCCAGCAAATTGCGGGCATGGAAAACCCGTCAAAGTCGTTGGTCGCCCAATTCAAGCAAGCCGAAAAATCCGTCGCAGAACTGACCAAACGCCATCAGGGTGAGCGCCAGGAGCTTTTGCAGTTGCGCAGTGCCATCTCTTCGAGTGGCATCAAAGATTTAACCAGCACTGAAACCCAGCTTAAACAGAAAATCGAAGCCGCCACTTCTGCACTCAAACAGCAAGAAAGCCGGCTGGAGCACATGGGTCAGGCATCGCGTACTTTGGCGAAGAGCCAAGCGCTGGCGGGTAACATGGCCATGGCGGGGTACGCTGGGCGCGCGACTGGCCAACATGTGCTGGGTGCAATGCATCCGATGCTGGAAGAATCGAAAGGATTCCAGACCGAAGCCGCACGAATCCGCGCACTGGGTCTTGGCGATGGGATGAGCGCCGACGCCATTAAATACGCCACGGCGATGAAAACCTATGGCACCAGCACGCGCGATAACCTCGTGCTGATGCGCGATGCAATGACCGTCTTTGCAGACTCGCACCACGCCGAAATGGTCGCACCCACTTTGGCCAAAATGAAATTCGCCAATCAGGCGATGTTTGGCGCCGAAGGTGGCGAGGAGCACGACAAGAAATTCATGGATATGCTCAAGGTCATTGAAATGCGCGGCGGGCTCGCCAGCGAAAAAGCGTTCAAAGATCAGGCCAATATTGTCCAGAAAGTACTGACGGCAACGGGCGGTCGCGTTGGGCCGGAAGAATGGCTGAATCTGATTAAAACCGGCGGACTAGCCGCCAAAGGTCAGGCCGATGAGTCGTTCTATTACAAGCTTGAGCCGCTAGTTCAGGAAATGGGCGGCAATCGTGTCGGCACCGCCATGATGAGTGCCTATCAAGGGATGTATCAGGGCAAAACTACCAAACGCGCGATGACCAACATCGACAAGCTGGGCCTGATTGAGGATCGCAGCAAGGTCCACAACGATAAGGCGGGGCAAGTCTCGTTTATGGACCCCGGCGCGTTGAAAGGTGCGGACATGTTCCGTAAAGACCAGTTTGGGTGGATGGAAAAAGTCCTGTTACCCACTCTGGCCGCCAAGGGCATCACCAGCGATAAGCAGATTCTGGATACCATCGGGTCGATCTTCTCCAACCGCACTGCCTCCAACCTGTTTTCGCAAATGTATTTGCAGCGCAATCAGATCCACAAAAACGCCAAATTGAATGAAGGCGCGGATGGCATCGACAAGCTGAACGACAAAGCCAAAGAAACCGCCGAAGGTAAAGAAATCGAGCTGGCAGCGCGCCGGGCCGATGTCTACCTGAAGCTTGGCCAAACCATCATGCCCGCTTACACCCGCGCGCTGGAGATGGCTGGCAGCGCAATGCAGACTCTAGGCGGGTTCGCCGAAAAGCATCAAACGTTAGTCAAAGCGCTGATGGTGCTGGGCGGTACGTTTGGTGTGTTGCTGGTGGCGTTTGGCTCGGTCGCTGTCGCCATTGCTGGTTTTGTCGGTCCCTTTGCAATGTTGCGATATGGTTTTACCATGATGCCCGACACGATCAGTACCGTTGGCAAAGCTTTATCTCTGTTCAAATCCGGCATTGTCGGCACGTTCCGAGCTATCGGCACCGGCATCTCGTTTCTGGCCGCCAATCCGATGATGTTGGCGGTCATTGCCATCATCGCCAGTCTCGCAGTGATCGCGTACGTGATTTACAAACACTGGGAACCGATCAAAGGCTTCTTTGTGGGTCTGTGGAGTCAGGTCAAAGCGGCCTTTGCGGGTGGTTTCACTGGCGTTGCTGCACTGCTGCTCAACTGGTCCCCGCTGGGGCTGTTTTACAAAGCATTTGCGGGCGTGCTTTCGTGGTTTGGTATCGAGCTTCCCGGCAAATTCACTGAGTTTGGCGCGATGATCCTGCGCGGCTTGGCCAAGGGAATTACTGGTGCGCTTAGCTATGTCAAAGATGCAGTGACCGGCGCGGGTGATGCCACTATTGGCTGGTTTAAAGAAAAACTCGGCATTCACTCCCCCAGCCGAGTCTTCGCTGAGCTGGGCGGTTTTACCATGGCCGGGCTTGATCAGGGTTTGACGCGTGGCCAGCAAGGGCCGCTCGCCTCGATGTCTAAACTTGCCGGCAAGCTCGTTGCTGCCGGCGCAGGGTTCATGATTGGATCGACAGGCGCCGCCGCTGACGTACGTATCGACAGTCGCCCGCCGTTGTCGGCCAGCGCTCAAGGTGGCGCGCCGGTTATCCGCTTTGGCAGCGTCATCATTCAGGTTACGCCAACACAAGGCATGGATGAGGCTGCACTCGCTCGGATGGTACGACAGGAAATCGAAACGCTTGCGCGCCAGAGCGCATCACGCGCCCGCTCGCGCCTTTCCGACAGTGGGGTTGATTGATGTCTGAATTTGGCGCTTTGCTCGAAACAGCACGAGATATTGCATGGATAGTCGATCATGCCAGCCCGGCCCCGAAAATCTCTAACCTGGCATCACTTGGGTTATTTGTTTTCCGGTTACAAAGCGTTCCTTTTCAGCAAATGCAGCGGCAAACTAGTTGGAAGCACGCCAGCGGCCAGCGTGTCGGGGCGCGTCCGCTCGATCAGTTTTTGGGTCCGGACGCCGACAACATCACATTAAGCGGTGAGCTGTACCCGGAGTTAACTGGTGGCGTTGTTGATCTGGATGAATTGCGAGGCATGGGCGATCTGGGCGCGGCATGGCCGCTGATTGACGGTTCCGGGTATATCTACGGTGACTTCACGATTACGGATATCTCCGAAACCCGTAGCGTGCTGATGTGGGATGGTTCGCCGCGCAAGATCGAATTTTCGCTATCGTTAAAGCGGGTGCCAGACGATCTAGATCAGCCCGCGCCGGCCAGCAATAGCACGGGTCCATAATATGGGTGTTCTGGTTCCGCGCTACCGGCTGCAAGTGAATGGCAAAGACATCACCAGTATTGTTGAAAACCGGCTGGAGTCGCTATCACTGAGCGTGAAAAGCGGTTTTGAGGCTGACCAGCTGGATTTGTCATTACATGATCATGATGGGCGCCTCGCCCTGCCCCCGCGCCAAGCGGAGATCCGCGTCTGGCTGGGGTGGGAAGATTTGGGCCTCGTCGATTGTGGCCGATACAATGTGGATGAAGTCGAGCATTCTGGAAGCCCGGACCGGCTACGCATCACCGCTCGCTCGGCTGATTTTTGCGATGGGCTACTTCAGCAATACGAGCGTAGCTACCACGGCAAAACCATTGGCCAGATCGTGGCCAGTATCGCTACCGAATCCAAATTAACGCCGGTTGTATCGCCCGCGTTGGCCAGCCAGGTGGTTGACCATATCGACCAGACACGCGAGAGCGACGCCAACTTTCTCACACGCCTTGCGCGCCGTTATGACGCCATTGCCACAGTAAAAAGCGGCAAGCTATTGTTCATGCCGATGGGCGAGGCCAAAACCGCCAGCGGCAAACCCATCGAGCGCGTCACTATCACCCGGCAATCTGGTGATCAGCATCGCTACACCGTAGCCGATCGCGACAATTTCAGTGGTGTGAAGGCGTGCTACCAGAACGTCAAAGGCGCCAAGACCGCGAGCGTGCTGGTTGGCAAAGAAGGCAACGTCAAAACCCTGCACCACACCTACGCCAGCAAAGCCAACGCCCAGCGCGCCGCGGAGTCGCACTGGCAGCGCATTCAGCGCGGCACAGTGTCTTTCTCTCTTACCTTGGCGCGTGGTCGCGTTGACCTTTGTCCGGAGACGCCGGTTACTGTGTCAGGGTTCAAGCCGGAAATTGACGATACGACCTGGATATTGCGCGACCTGCAGCATAGCCTGGACGGGAGTGGCGGACTGACTACAACTGCGCAGTTTGACAAGAAGATTGCGGAAGTGGCGGACGATCAGTAGCAATTTCATCAAGCCCAAAAAAGCGCAAATGACGCTTATTTTACAAACCACAACAACCACCTCCTCGTCGAACTAGTTTGAGTTCGCACAAATGCCACAGCCAATACTTATTTCTTGATTTATTGAAAACCAATTATATGATATATGACAACTTCAACCAAGCATATTAACCAAAGGATTTTTTATGGATTTATCAACATCAATTCTTGACCACATTGATAAACTTGGAACCCCCGGACTAAGCATTGCAGGTATTGCTTTTTTCGCTTTTCTCTACCTATTGAAGTTCTCCCAAGATCTACGCTCAGCACCTCTAGCGATTAAAGACAAGAAATTCGAAACGTTATCAAAAACAATTACATCTTCCGATTTCGAAAAAACACCGGGAATAATTTTAGAGTTGGTTTTTTCTCAGTATTTTGGACTTATCTTGCCAAACAAGGAAATTCATGAGGTTCTTAAGTCAGACAATCAAATGGAAACTATTGTTGATCTAAAATACTGCAGACAAATGTTAAAGTTTGACAAAGAAAATAAAACATATGAATACAAAGGAAAATACCCCCTTCGCGTCAGGGAGATTGCCGCTGACCTTACGTACTTACTGTCGTCGATCATGCTAATTGTCGTATCCGTACTGGCCCTCTTCCCCGGACAATGGGGCTACCTCATTTTTACGGCAGTATTCTCACTTTGTATTTATGCCTCCTGGATTACGCTTAGATCCATTTCTGCTGCAAAACGAGTACTTGGTATCGTCCCGCGCACCTAATACACCGCAAGCCGGTGACCGCATAGCCCTGCATCAATCCGCATCGCGCGCTGGCGGTCAAAATCCCATGACGTCCCGCTCTGCTGCTGCTTTATGCTGCCTACCATGCACTGCATAAAAACCACTCAAAATGCATCGCAGGCGCGGAGGGGGTGACAGCGCGCCGTGGGAAAACATCACTCACTTCACAGTCGTTCCGGAACATCTTGGGCAGGTGCGTGCTTAACAACAGGCGCGAAGGATGACGGTGCCAACATCGTCGGGCTCGCAGATCGCGTGTTAGCAACCTGTAATTTATGACAGTATTATGTGATTGAAATATGCAGGATAAAACCTACATTTCGTCGCTTTATGGTAGATATAGCTTCTGGGTCAAATCGAAACACTTGTATTGCTTTTTCAGACGTGAAAACGGTAGCGCTCGTGGAGGATTGACCACATGAAGAAAGTATATTTTCGGAAAACCATTCCGCAGATTTTGCCGTTCCTTGTACTTCCTTGCCTAACCTCCTGCTCGTCATATTCGCCCCCGCCCAACGCTGGCGAACACTCGACGACCGCCAACGTTCACTTGAATCTAGCAGGCGACATAACGCCGGCACCGGCGCCGACACCGACGCCGGCAGCAACCGTTTATACAATCACCCCGTTTACCGGCTACTCAGATAAGTGGTCAGCATCGAATGCCCATGGAGATGACTTCCCCGGTGCGTATACCAGAGTTATTGTGACTGCAAAACTCGATGCTGACGGTAAGGCTACTGCCTCGACCAAGACTACTTCGGGAGACGAGGCAAACGCATCTGCAAGCGGCTCGCCTGCTAAAGCCACCCAAGCATATCCATACCAGCCCAGGCCCTGGATATGGCGGGCACTATGGGGCGAGGAGTTTGCAATTAATCTCTCTGCGAGGGTAACCGCGGACGGATTTGACGTCGTCATTCCACTTGCGACTTTGGGACATCAGAGCAATTCAGAGGGAGAGCAATGGCAGCGCGTTGTTTACCACGATGTGAGCAGCTTCCCTCTATTTCTTATAAAGACCAGCAGTTCAGGAATGTCGCCCAGGGTGGCGGTATCTTTAAATGGTACAAAAACAATTACCTCCAGAGGGGCTTCTGCGGGTCTGTCGGTCGCACTGCAGCTTGTTAATGCAGTATCTAAAATGCCACCTGTGGTGACAACGCTTACCCAAGGTCTGACACGCGAACATGCTAATGCAGTGGACACCGCTATATCTCAGCTTTTTTCGGAAGGAATCTCTGAAAGCCAAGTTAGTGATCGCGATCTCAGATTGTGGAATGCAGACTTAACAAATCAAGGGGGTGGTTTGGAAATTTCATTTAGTATTCCACGAAACGAAGGGAACTGGGACTCAGATGCAGATCCAATTGGGGTGTGGAATATTACTTTTGACGCGCCAAGACCCTCAATTTTTTCAGACTGGCGAGCCTGCGGGGAAAATGTTCCCAAAATACCGCATTGCGCAACGAACATAGCGACCGCAACTACAAATGTACTGGCCGCTATCTCAGCAAATGAAGTACTTAGTTACAATTTAGTCGACACCGCTGGACAAAAAGAATTAGGATCAATTAGCTCTTACTTGCTCCAAAAGGATTGGTACAGCACCTCAATGGCCGCCTTTGGAAAAGCAAATACACAACATGATGTTGATAATTTTTGTCGACAAATTCGCAGCGCAATTACATCGCTAAATCTGAACGGGTTTGACGCTGATATTGTAACTTGGGGTGTTTATGCAGGCATGCCTTTGCCTGACGGGGTCGCTGATAAGATGGCAACATCCGTTGACGGTTCATGTGGCACCGTTATACCGCTTAAAAAAAATAGAGCACCCTGAGCAAATCAACGGATCAACACGCATGAGCCGTCAAATATGCGACTTCATGCCACACACTCGTTAAGACCCTCAGTAAAAACCCGCCATCAGGCGGGTTTTTTTATCAATCGATAAAATTCGGACTCAAGCCGCCCGCAAATCTCTCAACACCTCAGGGTGCTGCTCCGCCACGCGCAGCAAAGTCTTGGCCGCACCAGTCGGCTCACGACGACCCTGCTCCCAATCCTGTAGGGTTCTGGCGCTCACGCCCAGCAACGCTGCAAACGCAGTCTGTGAGAGCCCCACCTTAGTACGGGCCTCCGCAACCGGTGACAACGCCACTTGCGTCACACGCCCCGCCTTGCCCGTCTTCATCTCCCGCACCGAGTGCAGCAAATCGGCTTGGAATTGTTCCAGTTCCTTATCCATGTAAAACCTCTTCACGCAATTGGTTGAGAAAAGCCACTGGCAAATTATCAAACTTCGCCTTGGTGTAAACGATCAGCAAATAGATGCGGCCATCATCAAGTTGATTGTAGTAAATCACCCTTGCCCCGCCGCGCTTTCCCATACCGGCGCGGCTCCAGCGCACCTTGCGCAGACCGCCTGCGCCTGGAATCACATCACCCGCCAACGCATTGTTGGCCAGCCACGTAATGAATTCCATACGTTCATCATTGGCCCAGATATCGGCAGCGTATCGCTGGAAAACAGGTGTTTCAATGACCGTGTACATGCACCCAATATACGGCAATGCCGTACTCCAATCAAGTAAAAAGCATTTTACGACCGGCGCCTTGGCGGGATGGGCGGTCAAAAAACGCCGAAGCCCGGCATTTATTGATGCGGAGTAAGTATTTGTCGTGTTTTCACGTCAGTCTATGACTTACAGTATCAGAAGTAACTAATATGAGTGATACTCAGTCTCTGAAAAATTCTTCCCAAAATGGTGCATTGCCAGCACCGGATCAACCGCACCAACCAATAAAGAGAGATCGTGATGGGTACATTTGTAGATAATTCGTTGATCCCAGGTGAGAAAGTCGAGTCGTACGCCCTCGTCTCCTGGCTAAGCCAAACCGGCCTGCTGATCTGGGCAGTTCTGCTGGTCTGGACAGTTGTATTTCCCATCCTTTTCATTCTGATGGCGATCATCAACGTAACCACCACCGAACTCGCTGTCACAAACAAGAAAATCGTAGGCAAAGCCGGGTTTATCCGGCGCGTATCGGTAGATCTGCCGCTGGCCAAGCTGGAATCGGTAAATATCGATCAGAGCCTGCTTGGCCGCATGCTGGGTTATGGCCGAGTCACCATCCGCGGTATCGGCGGTAACAATGTCAGCATCCCCTACATCAAAGCGCCAATGGACTTTCGTCGTGTGGTCATGAGCATCATCGACAGTCCGGCCACTGCTACGGTGTAAGCCAACCATCTATATGGGAAAAGGGGCCCTGGCCCCTTTTGCCTTAGGATCGACGACCTAGCTTGTGGCGGCCCTGCGAAGGGCAGTAGCAAGGGCATTCAGTCGTGATTTATCGCCGCATTTCGCAAGTCGTACGCGGAGCGTTGCCCTTTTAATGCGACAACCAAACTCTTGCAGCCGAAAATCTATTAAAGGAAGTAAGAAGTCTTTTCCAGAAATCGCATGTATAGGTGAAGGCAAAGCTTTGATACGGGTGAGCAGTTGCTTATAAGTCTTCAAAACATCCGTTGGGTCAGCTACTTTTTCTGCTGCCGCCAAACATTCCGACTTTAGTTTCTCGACTTTAGTGGGATCAAGTCTCGGATATTTCCCTCTCTTGGCTTTGCTACAAAGCATCGCTACTTTGTTTGAAACGGTGGGTACTGTTGGATCAAAAGTGTGAACTGTGGCAAAAGCGGCAAAAAGTTCCAACAAACTTTCCTGCACTCCAGAAATCCACGCACTAAATGCCAATTGCAATTGTGCGTCCGCTTCAGTTGCGGGCAATTCCTCGGAGAGTACCAATGACAGCGCCTGTTCACAAAGAAGCAAATTCTCCACACAATATGCATCATGACAGTGCAGGCCAGCCACGTTAGGAGTGGGCTCACCTTTAACCCAATACAAGTCCCCATCTATTATAAAAAGAGCACGCCTCTTCTTGTAGTCATGAATCTTAGCCGTTTCTATAACAGAGCGTCTTCCACCCAGAGCAAAAACACGCGCAACGGTTAGCTCTCCATTAGTTGCAAATTTTATCAAGCTACGATAAAACGGCTCATCATTGGTGTCTTCTACATAGACATCTATATCTTGAAGTTCACTAAATAATCGTTGAACTGCCGGTTTCGCACGTTCTGGCCATTTAAGCATCTATCTTGCCATCCATGCTGACACATGCCGAATCCAGATCCAAAATAATGGCAGGGGAATGAGTTGCCAGAATAAACTGGACTTTTGGATTTGCAATGCAGATGGCATCAACAAATTTTTCTTGCCAGTCAATATGAAGTGACAGCTCTGGTTCATCAACTATAAATACTCCACTATCCTTTAAATTTGGATTCAAAGATAAATGGGCAAGCATAATGAGCAATTGTCGCTCGCCTGATGAAAGCGAGGATATTGGCCGTAGTACTGCATCGCCATTTATGCTAACAAACAATTGACCAGTCACACCAACCACAACACTCTTTTTGGTTTGAACAAGGAATGTATTTACAAGTTTAAGGAAGCTATCAATGGGTGATCTAAGAGAATTACGTCGTTCAATATATTCATTCAGCATACTCAAATGATTGAGAACTCGGTCTGCCTGGGGCCGATTAACAATCCATTCAATATATTCCTTACTAATAGTTGTCTTCGTGGCAGCACTCACTTTTTTAAACTTTCCGCCGGCCGACTGCTCGTGGTCACCTTTTTCAAGAAGATCCAAAAGATTGTTCATCTTTCCGAAAAAATTTTCTAGCGCCTCTTGAATTTCTGGAACTGGTACTTTGAGCTCCCCAGCACTATTGATATGAGCAAATTGCCCGCGATATTTTTCAAGTTCATTCCGCGAAGGTGGTTGAGCACGACCTAAGATGTCAGAAGGGTTATATTCGAATGCTTTTTTAAAAAAATCATTTCTTAGCTGTTCATCAAGCTTTTCCTGTTCGGCGCGAATTTCCTGAACACTTGTCAATACCAAATAATTAACCTCAACAAGCGAGACGGGTGGAGACACTCCTTTGAGCCCAGCTTCTTCTGGCCACAGTCGTCGCGCCATATATTCTCGGCGTCTAACGTCATCACTCTCGTCGCGGGGCACTCCCGGAACAAGAAAGCGACGATCCAATCCTAAAAACATGGGAGTTGAAAGACTTAGGATCATTTGATACGTAGCATTTGACTGGGCAAATTCTCTTGTTTTCGAAAGCGGCTCTTCTTTAAGTTTAGAATCTAAAACAATATCAAGCTCTGTCCGTGACATGATTAGACTTTCATCGACGCCTGTTATTTGCAAAACCAAGCCATCAATACTCTTTGTTGCCTGCAAAACAAGTTCAACACTGTCATTAAGTATTGAAAGGGACGCATACGAAAAATTGATATTTGCAATTTCAATTAAATTGGGTGTCAATAGCGCCATAATCAAACGAAGCGCTGAAGTCTTTCCAGAGCCATTAAGGCCCGTTAAAAAATTAAGCTCATCATTAAATGAAATGTCAATTGGCAGATACCCATGGACATTTTCCGCATAGAATCTAGTGATTTTCAAGGCAGAGTACTCAGTAGTTTTATCAGATTTTATTTTACTAGCCAGTAAGATAAACGTAGCTATATGCAGTTTGCCATAACAAGAAAAAATCAACGCTAGAAATATAAATTCACGTTGGCTTTTCCCAACAAGCACAAAAGGGAAAGTTATACGATCTCAAAAAAGAAAGAAAAATATCTCAGCGTGACGCTTGATCCACAGTTCGCTCCGCCTCCGCAAAGTTTCTGTGCATATTGGCGTATGCAGCATCCCACTTCGCAAAACTTTCTGTTGCAAGCGCATGCAAAGACTCCGAATCGGAGGAAAGGCCAAGTTCAGTGCGGATAGCGATCAGTGCATCAATCTGAAGGGGTGACAGCAACTTCAGCTGCTCAAAGATGGTTTTGTTGATGGCCGGTTCGAGAGCCCTGTATTCTGCCCAAAGCTTGTTCCTCTGGTCCGAAAACGATTTAGAGGTTGCCTGGTAGGCGTCAAACTTTGCCTGCAACGCTGCAAAGACAAGCGGCTGTGCTTCCACTGTTTCAGTCACCGCATTCATAGCAGCCAGAATGCGCGCAATTTCCGTTTCCGAACGATTGTAATGCTCGGTGATATTTTCAATGGAACTTCGTAACATTAGAAGCGGGGAAACGGCGGGTAGCGCAATCAACAAAAAACTTGTGCACTGATCAGTAACATTTCTAATTTTCAGAACCGTTTCCTGGCGCCCAACTAGCCCAATCTTGGACGCACAGGCAAGAAATGTGACCATGGGACTTTTTGTCAATGCTTCCGGCCCTTCTGAAGCTAAGGACCCAAAGGTATGCATTAATTTGGTTAGCTCTTCAGACATCTGCATATATAGAGAGTGGCGCAAGTCTGAGATACGCTCATCCTCTTTCATTTTTAGCTCATGGGCCAACTGGAGTTTAAGATTTCTAGAAGTTTGCCAACCGGCAATCCATGTTGCCATAATGGCACTAGCAGCCCCCACTATGCCGCTGACCAACGAGGTCCAAAACTCTTTGGGAAGGCTGCTAACAAATTCAAACATGACTGTCCCGCGATTGTTGTTAGTGTTCCCGGATGGGATTGGCCCCCAGCGCCGCCAGCACCGCCACTCTCACCGCCTCTGGCGCAGCGTTGAAAGCTGCGACCAGTCTCAGTTCTTCCCTGTTGGTGCGCTGACCAGTAAGCACATACACCGCATCCACGCCATATCGTGCAAGATTGTCGAGATAGTTCAAGTCAATCTTGGAGGCCGATTTTTCGTAGCGGCTTTGCGTATTTCTACTTACCCCACCCAGTGCGGCAAATTCTTCTTGGCCCAAGCCTAATCTAGTGCGCTCGGAAACTAGGCGCTCGGGCACGCCATCAAACAAGGTGTTCTCAGCGGTAGTCATTGGATGGATAAATCCTGCATGCACCATTTTTGGTGCAAATCAATTTCATGCACATTTTTTGATGCAAGAATGGTTCTGTTACTAACCGTCCAGGATATTACACCATGCAAACCGTATCCCGTCCGCGCCGCCGCTCTCCCAACCGCATCAGCTGTGGTAAACGCGTCAACATGGTGCTGATGCAGGTCGAGCACACCACACTGAATACCACTGCAGACCAGCTCGGTTGTCTGCCTACCACCACTGCCCGCATCGCCACTGTGTTGGGCCTCAAGCAATTGCAGGACATGAGCGCACAACAAGTCTCTCAGGTCGTGGACCGCTTCTGTAGTGCACAGGACCACAACGTCGCATCCCATGCGACCTTGGCCACAGTTTAAGCCGCTGGCATTCAATATTCAGGGGGCACGTTATGCGTATTCGTTATCTGAACAAGTATCTAAAAAAGCACTGTGGCACTGAGTTGCGGGTGGCAGGGCATACTGCAAAATATTTGCTGAAGTGCTGCGATGATCTCGAACTGAATGCGGCTATAGATGAACTGAACCGGCTCAGGCAAACGATACCGGTTCAGGCGTTGCGCCAGTCGGGGCTGGCGGCGCAGGGCTAGAAATGAAAGCGGCTATCAAACCCTTCGCGGGAAGTCGGCAAGTCGGCCAGGCGATCACGCATACCCAAGCCCAACATCGCCTGGGTACTGCGAACGTAGGCACCAAGCCCGATTGCAGTGAAAACGCGATAAACAGCACCGTTTTCGTTTTCAATCGCAATCACCATGGGCGTGCCGCCGCCGTCCAGATTCAACTTGGCGATCACCTGTTCGACTTGGGTTTCGTAGGCCGGAATAGCCACACCCGCAATATATTGACCCACCATACAAACGCTCCTTTTGAAAAACCAGAGGAATGTTACGTATTGCGCGAAGGCGGCGCTTAGACAATGAGCAACCGTTGCCCAAAATGCGGTCAGCTAGCCGTTACACGAACCAGCAAGTGGGTGTCTGTGCTGGCCAAAGAAGCAACCTGCCAATGCACCAACGCCTACTGCTCATGCTCATTTGTCGTGGTGACTGAAGCAATACGCATCATTAACCCTGGCGTCTGGCCCAATCCACTCACAGAACTGCCCGAACGAAACCGGGCCAACCGCAATGGCCCTTTACCAGGGCAAGGAGCGTTAGACCTTGCCTGACCTGATCCGCTAGACCCCGTTTCACCCCGTTTTTAACCGCCTGATCGTGCTGCCAAACCAGCGCGAGGGGTTTTGTTACGCCCAAATTCTGGAGCGCATGCCATGCAACCCAACACCACCGCAGCTCACGCCGCCCTGCTCGCCCAGGTCAGCCGCTACCCCGGTCGTTACCCGGTTGCAGCGGCATTGCCAGAATCTGCGCCTCAGCCATTGCTGCAGCCCGTACCAGAACGCAAGCCAGACGCACTCACCACCGGCCAGCGCGAACACCTATTGAAGGTGCGCGCTGCCCTGATAACGCAATGTGGCCCGCTGGATGAATTACTGAGCAGCACGGCATGGATCGCAGTGAATGGCCTCTCCTCCGCGGATTGGCGTTCAGTGGGTAGCGCAGCCGGGCGGTTGGTGGGGTTGATTGAGCTGGTGCTAGAGCGTGACCGCGCAGCGCGGGAGATTGGCTTGCGGCGTACCAGTTTGAAAAAGCGCCACGTCCTTGCGGAGGCGGCGCAATGAATCAGTTTATTGGGCGGACCGCATTAGGCCAGTACGGCGAGAAAACGCTGCCACAAAGTCAGTTTGTCAGGCTGCAGCCCCATTTCCAGCGCTGCGTCGTTGTAGGCCACAAAAGTCAGCCCCTGCAATGTGGCAGAGCTAGCGCCCTGCAACTTGGCCACGCCAGCGCCAATGGCGTCCAAAGCTTCACCTTCGCCCAACCGGCGAAACAACTTACCCCACCTTCTGTGCCAGCCCGCAAAAGCGTGCACTTTTCCTGCCGGGTCGATCTGATTATCCAGTACCACGATGACGGCAATAGATACGCCAGCAATAGTGCCCAGCCAGCCTTTGTCTCCCGTCAAAAAGGCCAGCGCCCCCATGCCAAACAGCAGACTCAAACCAGAAAACCACTGCCGGAGATGTCCGTACAGTGCTTTGTGCCTTGCGTTCAGACAAAGGCCATAGCGAATTGTGAATTCCAGATTGTGGCGTTCCTCGGTATGAGGGAGTTGGCCTGCGCTCATTTGAAGACTCCTTATTTCGCCTTCTCAGGTGGAGGCGGGGGTGGTGGTGGGGGCGGCGGTTTGGGCGGCCGCTGGTCCCTTAAATGTTCCTTTTCCATGGTGGTTCCTTTGCGAATGGTTGGTTTGGTCTCGGCCGAGACAAATCAGAGACTAGCGAATGGAGCTGCCACCCTCTTTGCGCTGTGCCAGGGGGCGCTATGAAAGCCTTGGCTCCCTACTGGCGCAACATGGCTACCAACTTGGGCCGCGCATGGCGCAATGCGGATAGCACGTCCCCAGCCTGGTCGCCCCGCCAAGCCGTTACCGCAGATTGGCTGGCTCAACAAGAAGCCAAGCGCGAGCGCCAGGAGCAACGTGACATCGAGCGTTTGCTGGTCGGCGTGCCCAAGTCTTTGCACGACCCGCTGCGCCGGCGCTGGAAATCCATTCGCACCAATACCACCGGCAAAAAGACTGGGCAGTGGCCGCAGATCAGAATCCACGGTGTAACCGACCATGTAGACGGCTCGCATCTGCGCGCCGCCAATATCTGGTTGCGTGAGACTGCCAGCCAGATCAAAGACACCGCATTACCGATCTGCGCGCCTGATGAAGAACTCGGCCAGATCGCCCACCGCATCGCCGGTCGCTTGCATATCACCGCTGCCAAGGCGGAACCAGAAGCATTACTTCAATTCGCCACCCGTTATGGTGTGGCTTTGGACTGGAACCCGGACAACCCCGCGGACATTCTGGCGCTGTCCAAACGTGTGCAAGACGAACTGTGGTGGCGTGGCCGGTTGAAACGCGCCGTCGCCCAGCACATTGAGCACGCCTTTATTACCCTGGGCGAAGTCGCCAAAAACCGTGACGCCTTTGTCAGCGACGAAACCCACCGCCGATTAACACGGCGCCGCGCTAACAGCCGCCGTGCGCTGGCTGCTGCCGAAGCCACCAACGAAACCGGCTACACCGCCACGCTAGAAGACCTGAGCAACCGTAGTGTGTCCAACCCGGCGCTGCGCCGCACCGAACTCATGACCCGCGTTCACGGCATGGAAGTGGCCGCGCAAGAAATGGGCTGGGGAGCATGGTTCCTCACCCTCACCGCGCCCAGCGCCTACCACCGCGTCAGCGCGCATTACAACGGCGCATCGCCCCGCGACACTCAGCAATATCTCTGCCGCGTCTGGCAACGTGCCCGCGCCCTACTCGCCAAGTATGAAATCACGCCATTCGGTGTACGCGTAGCCGAACCCCACGGCGACGGCACGCCACACTGGCACTTACTGCTGTGGGCACCAGAAGGCCGGGCAGATCTGATGCTGGAGATCATCCGAGAGAAAGCCCTGCAGGTAGATGGCGACGAGCCCGGCGCGCAAGAGCACCGCTTTACCGTCAAAGCCATCGATCCCACCAAAGGCAGCGCAGTCGGCTACATCGCCAAATACTTGGCCAAGAACATCGACGGTTATCGCATGGACGATGACTACGAATCCGGCCTGAGCGTGGCCACTGCTGCAAAGCGCGTACGCAACTGGGCCAGTTGCTGGCGCATCCGCCAGTTCCAGCCGCTCGGCCAGCCACCGGTCACGGTCTGGCGCGAACTACGCAAAGCCGATGCCGCCGCCCAAGCCGACCTGTTTGCCGATGATCGCGTGTTAATGCTGCGCGAGCTTTACCAAGCGGCCGACATTGGCGATTGGGCCAAATACCTCACTTCATGGCATGCCATCCGGGGCGGCTTTAAGGTCAAGGTCGAGCCGCATATGGTCGCCGACCCAGAAACCGGCGAACTGGTGCAGCCGCTCAACAAATACGGCGAACCCAAAACCATCCGCAGTGCCGTGGTGATCCGCGACGTTCACCACCGGGTCATCGAGCGCATCCACACCCGCCTGCATGAATGGGAAGTGACTTGGGGTCGGGACAAGACCATCGCCAATCTATTGGCCAGCCAACCCTCGCCCACTGGCGCCGGTTTTGGCCCCGGCCCGGCTTTTGAAGTTCGGCGCAGTGGCGAAGCCGCGAGCACTTGGACCTGTGTCAATAACTGTAACCGGGCAAAAACGGGGAAAACCGGAACAACAGAAAAACCCCAACAAAAACAATGCATTGATTGCAAATTAGCACAAATACATAAAACCGCACCGGGTGAACAAATCCGGTCATCCCACCACTGGGAAGCAGAAATCACGCTTGTACTCCCTCCCAATCTCGCTGGATCTGGTACTGGTCACGCAATCCAAAAGCCAGAAAACAGCGCCAATCAGGATGAGCACAACCATGAGCAATGACATTTTCATAAAAGCGGCCCGCACCGCGGCGCTATCGGAAAAACTCGGCAAGGCACTAGACGATATGACCGTCGCTGCGGGCAAAGTCATGCTGGCAATTGACGACTATCAAGAGCGTGAAGCCCACGCTGGGCTGGAAACCAGTCAACTGGTGTTGGACGCCGTGCTACTAGAAGTCAGTGACTTCTACAGTGCGGAAGCCGCCCCGGCCAGCCTGCGCAAGCACCATGAATGCACTGCAGCCACACCCCCAGCATTTGAGAAATCTTCAAGCGCAGCCACCGTCCCGCCGCAGCGCATTGACGTCGCCATCACGATCAACTTGGGGGCTTAACCATGCGCGCCCTTGCCTCTGTGGCCCGCACTCGCCGCCCCGCGGGGCTGGTGCTGGTAGACCGTTCCGATAATTTCGCCACCCTGCGCCAGTATGCGGCGGCAGGCTGGCGCATCACCAACGTTCGGGGCGACACCTATCGCGCCCAGCCCGTCCGGGAGCGCCACCATGGCTAAACATAAATCAGATTTGCTGGTGGATATTGTGGCCGTCGGGGTGCTGGTGCTTGTGTTCCTGATCGCCTGCTGGTGTGTGGCGGTTGTTCTGGCTACTGCCATTAGCTACCTCGTGCTGACTCAGCCAACGATCCAGTTCTCAACCTCCCAATTGCTCGGCGCGCTGCTGTGCATTGCTCTAGCCATTTGGGGCGCCTGGCGTCTGGTTCGCTCCCGCAATAAGGAGCCACAAAATGACTGATCAATTTGATCGCGCCAGCGATATCGAACAGGCGCAGCGAAGTGCAGCCATTGCCGCCGCCCGAAAACCAGTACCGAGAGCAACGCCTGCGCCATCCGGTAACTGCCCATGGTGCGACGATCCCGCGCCAGTCGGCTCCACGTTTTGCGGTGCGGAATGTGCCAAAGACTGGCAAGACAACTACGCCCCCCGCCAGCGGGCGGCCCAGATAACGGGTCAGCAGATCAGGAATTAAGCATGTACGAGAAAATAACGATTGGCCGCGCCACGCTATATCACGGCGACGCTTTGGAAGTGCTCGCCGATCTGCCTGCCGGCGCCATCGCAGATCTGGTGCTGGACCCGCCCTACAGTAGTGGCGGCCAGTTCCGGAGTGACCGTACCGCAAGCACAAGCAGCAAATATCAATCGAGCACCGCCCGCGGCATCTATCCCGAATTCAGCGGAGACAACCGGGATCAACGTGGCTACGCCTATTGGTGCTCGCTCTGGCTATCTGAAAGCCAGCGCGTTTGTGCGCCAGGTGGCCTCATGGTGATGTTTACCGACTGGCGCCAATTGCCCTTAACCACCGATATCGTTCAGGCCGGTGGCTGGGTCTGGCGTGGAGTTGGGGTGTGGGACAAAACCGAAGGTTGCCGACCCCAGCCAGGACGTTATCGAGCCCAAGCTGAGTTTTTTGTGTGGTCCACCAATGGCCCGCGTGAATTAGCTGGCGATGCTGCACCAGGCGTAATGCGTTACTCGGCAGGCAGCGAACCCAAATTTCACATTGCCGGCAAGCCGGTACGCCTTTATGCCGATATCCTGCCCCCCTGTGGCGACGTTATTGGCGACTGGTTTATGGGTTCTGGTTCTGCTGGAGTGGCGGCAGTCCAATCTGGAAGGGAATATATCGGCATCGAAAAAGACCGGCATGCGTTTGATATTGCTTGCCAACGCATCGAACAAGCCCAAGCTCAAGGCGGCTTGTTTGAAGAATCAGCGAAATCCTAACCTGCGGTGCGCCATGACCATCGATACTCAGCTACTTGATAAGCTCGACACTTTGATTGCAGTAACCAAGGCAGTCGCCATTCCGCTGGAAACCCGCTGGCTAGACGCCGACGGCGTTGGTACGGTGCTCGGATTTGCGCGTCGGCAGGTTTTGGAAAACATCGCCTGCCGGCCAGATTTTCCGCAGCCGTTGCGTATCGGTGGAACCGGTCACCCGCGCTGGCAGGCCAGTGAAG
Organism: Silvimonas sp.; assembly: GCF_031291215.1. NCBI lineage: Bacteria > Pseudomonadati > Pseudomonadota > Betaproteobacteria > Neisseriales > Chitinibacteraceae > Silvimonas > Silvimonas sp. The sequence goes on along the minus strand of NZ_JARLJK010000136.1, from coordinate 149,108 downwards.
TCTTGCAATGGGCCAGCGATCACAGAAAACACCAGATCAGCTATCACTATCCTTCCGGTTCAATAGATAAATCAGAAGTTGTGGCGAGGCGAAAGGCCGGGCGCCCGCGCAAATCTACTTAGTGCTCATCTTGTTGATAATCGCTTTAAGTTCATCGATTTCACGTGGCTCACTCACGCCTTTGTGCAGCATTGCATGGCAGTTGGGGCAAACAGGCCGCAGGTCTTGAACCGGGTCAACTTTGTATGTTTTACCAATCGACGCTAGGGATTTGACGTGGTGAACGTGGATGAAACCCTTGCCAATCTCCCCGTAGGTCTTCATAAAGTCCAGCCCGCAGACTTGGCAAACCGCACCATAGTGTTTGATCGCGGCCTTACGCGCTGCCGGGTCTCGTTCATAGCGGTTTACAACAACTTGTTTTCCGGCACCTTCAAAATAGCTCTGACTGTCGTCGATCGAAGCTGTAGTAACGGCAATTTCATCCGGGTAGTCACTCGGTTTTTGTTTTGGGAAAACTTGAAAACCGTTGCTGCGGAGAATTTGAAAACAGCGGGTTTCCTCGCCGCCACCAAAATCGGACGGCCTGAGCTGGAACCCCAGAATTGCGGCGGCGCCAATGCCTACCACTGCTTTCGGCGGGTATGCCTTTCCGTTGGAGAAAACGTCATAGCTCGTAGATGGACCAAACAGGTGGGGCACGCCTTGATCGAGGTCGCGCATAGCCCCTGCCAGGTGCTCTGCAGTAATGCCGTCCGGTATGGGAGTAAATCGCTCCTGGGCTAATGCCCCCGGCTCATGTGCCGACTTACCAAAAACCACCGACTCCCACTGAGCGTCGGTTAGTTCAGCGTAAAGCAGCACTCGCTTAGTATTGTTGCCCGACTTCTTGGTTGGTTTGGCTTTGAACTGCGCCATTGCATTACCTAGAGCCAGCCGCAGGTTCGTGGGCTCCTGATTCTGCAATGAAATTGCCACCTCTCCTTCCACTTTCAAGGCACGGCGGTCAAGTGCGGGCCACAGTTCCCTCGCATTACTTGATGCCAGATAAGCCCGCAATTTGATAACACCCAAGTTCTTCATTCGCGAGAGAACTAGCTCCAGTCCCTGCGCATATTCAGGATTTCTGGGCGGTCTTGTGTCGCCAGATTTGCCGCCACCAGACTCAAATGCCAAACCACGAATGCCATCTTCTTCAACTAGGGAGACCCGGGAATCAATAAGATTTCCATCATCGCCAACCACAAGAAACAATCCAGCCATGGACCCACCAGTTAGGAAATTCAGTCGAGTTTAGCGGCCAGCTCGGTCGCTGTAGCGTTGTAGTAGATCATCAAACTTTTAAGATCACGATGACCGACCATTCTCGCAAGTTCCAGAACACTCAGTTTCTTTGCGAGTTGGGTGATCGCTTCATGCCTCGAATCATGAAAATGAAGATCACTGATCCTGGCCTGGTTACGCGCCTTTCGCCACAGCGTATCAGCGGAAGCAAGCTTCAAATTAAACGTGGTGTCGTGATGCCTTGGCAAGAGGGCCAACAACTCGATGGCCCGCCGTGATAACGGAACTTGGCGTGAATCGCCATTTTTGGTCTTAGGCAGCAAAATGTAGCGTTCCGTCAGGAAAATGTGTTCCGGTCGAATCGCACAAATTTCGCCGATTCGCATCGCCGTTTCCTGAGCAAATAAAAATGCAACGGCAATCCGTTGTGTCACCGACTTTACCGGCTCCTCTTCAACAAACGATAACGCCAGTAGCATACGGCGTGTTTCTTCCTCGCTGACCCGTCTGAATCGAGGTGGGGGCTTTTTCGGCTTCCTCACATCTTGCATCGGTCTGTGGTCCATCCACCCCCATTCAGTTCTCGCTCGTTCCATTACACACCGCAAAAGTGTCATTTCCCGAATCACAGTGGCATCACTTACGAACTCGCTCCTCAGGTCGCGATAAGCTGCCATATCTGCGGCAGTCAGCTCAGTCATGGGTGTATTTCGGCAAGCAAGCCAGGACATCAGTGGGGGTTTACGCTCCTTGCGTATCGCATTAAGACGGGTAATTTCCCATTTCCCGTTAAGCTTTTTGGCACTGACTTCGGTAATGTAGCGGCCAATCGCCTCGTCAAGAGTATACTTTTCAACTGCCGGGCCTTTACCGATCCCGGCAAGAATTTCTGCCTCACGAGCAACCGCCCAAGCAGAAGCCTGCGCTTTAGTATCAAAAGTGCGAGAGTCACGAACTCCCTGGCGCGAAACCTCCGCGCGCCATCCGTTACTGCGTTTGCGAAATGTTGGCATTCGTGGCGTAAAAATGGCGTAACCGATGCCGGGATTTTACGAGGAAAAGCGGGGATCGCTGGGTAGCTGGATTGCGTAGTGTTACGATTAATCAAGATTTTTGGCGGTTTGCGTGCAATTACGGGAAATTACGGATAGGTTAGCGTTTCCTGCCGGCGGCACCATGAATTTAGCAGCAAGATCAAAGGGTTACGTTTTCGGACGTAACCCTTTTTTCGTTCCCGGCTGAAGTCTTATTAGAAGCTTTTCCAAGCTGAATTCAAAAAAATAACCCCTCCGGCGAGCTTTGCGACCCAGCGTCATTGCCCGTGCCCGGCAACGTCTGACGCGAACAGTATTCCCATCCCCCAAGCGCAAGCATTGTCTCCAATCGCGTTCACACACCTCTGGCCAGCTCACGAACGCCTGCAGATCATCCAGTCCCCGCAATTCAGATGCGCATTCGACCCTGCTCGGCCAAATACCCCTACTTAGAATCGCCGCAGTGAACACTGTGGCGGCCACGCCAAAATCACGCCGATGGATGGCGGTATATCAGCGGTTCATCTATATACATACAGATAACCATAGCCCGCGACCCTGAATACGCGGCACGATGAATTGACCCAAGGGGCAACATTTGGATTCTGTGATTTGCCGGCTTAATCGTTATAGATTGGCAAAATTGGCACTCTGCGCAGTGGTCATGTCCATGCTTCTTTGTGACGTGGCCCAAGCTGATCCACTGCGTCCATACCGGGTAGAGGGCGCCAATCTGCAACGCACGGCCAATGCAGTAGTTGGCTTGATCGGCTACGCGGTGGTGCCGGATGTCACCACCAGCTCGTTGTCGATCAACAACGCCAGCTCCGGTAACCCGGGCCTGTGGTCTACCCAGTTGGGCGGTGGCGCAACAATCAGCGACTCGACGCCGCTATATCTGGAAGGACTGGCGGCGTATATGCGCTACGACCCCACTTTTCTTGCCACCAACGGTGTAGATGAACGCAAGCTGCCGCTGCGCTGGAATACCGGTGATGTCAGCGGCGGCATTGGTTGGGACTTCCCCATCACGCAGTACATCAAAATCCGCCCTATTCTCAATATCGCGCTGGGCAAGGTGGTGAGTGATCTTTCCGCCGGAGAATGGCTGATTAACCACAAGACAGATCGGGACATCAGTTTTGTAGATGGCGGCACCTTGAATGCTTATGGCCTGGGTGGCTCACTGATGCTGGTGTATGAGGATTTCAAACCCGAGCGCGAACAGGAAATCGAGCTGCGTTATTCCAATATCGCACTGGAAAGCTTTGGTGGCTCGGATGATGCGGTGAAAGGGCATGCTGACGCGCAAAGTCTGGGCGTATGGGCCCGCTACCGCGCCCCGACCGGCATGACCGCGCTGGACCGTCCGGTGCGCTATGTGCTGGAGTTTGCCCATACCCAATACCTGGGCCAATTGCGCGGCGCGTTGGGATTCGACTATCTCACCTCGTTGGGCGTGGGGATGGAGCTGGATTCGAGCAAGTACGACATTATTGTCACGCGCACCCGGCTAGTGGCGCGCTATGTGTTTGGCAATAATGTCTCCGGGGTATCCCTCGGTTTGGCGATGAGTTTTTAGCCCAAACAGCACACTTTCAGAGCGTGGGTGCTATCGGCGTGGTGTTGTTCAACCGCTGCCGCGACGGCACCGTCGAACAAAATGCGTGGTTCCAGCGCCAGAGCGTGGGAGCGCGGACGCAGCGGGTTCTGCGCGCGGGAGGAACCTTGTTTTTCTGACATGTCGAACACTCATTGAAGCGGATGCGCCATGTGGTCGCACACCGTTTGCCGCAGCCTCTGCTGGCTGCTTGTCACCCCATCCCTTTTCGCGACCGCCGTGCCACCGGCTCCACGAAATTACGATCAATATAGAATGTAAAAATTGCGATTGCCGACCATAACTTACAAAAACTGGAAAGCTGTAGACGACTGTACTTAGTCCTCACAAAACACCGTCCCACCTTAACCTCAGCAAAATAATCCATAAATTCGTTGCTTTTCTGCAGCTTAGCAAAAATTGACCACTTGCAAGTACGCGCTCTTTGCGCGTGCAAGCCTGGCCAAAACCACATAGCCGGTATCACGAATCAGCCGATTACATTTTGCGAAAACCTCGCTCCCCCTGCGACATTTTGCCAATTAAATTACAAGTTCGTAATTAAGGTGCTAGAACATAGGGGGTATCAGCCAGCCATCATTTATGCGGGCCCGAACATGAATAACACCGCCATCGGTGCCCCTTGGTTGCCCGCACAAACTGCATGCAGAAAACCCCGCTGACTGCGGAGTTTAAACTTCACCTAAGTACGTTCAAACACGCTGGAGAAAACACATGACGTGGAAACTAAAGCTAATGTGTGCATTGCTCGCCCCGGCGGCGATGCATGCATGGGCGGAGGATGCAACACCTGCAGCGGCCGACGCATCCGCACCGGCTGCGGTAGTCAACCCGCGCGTGGTCGACAAACTGACCCAGATGGGCAACTACTTGCGTAGCCTGCCCAGATTTGAAGTAGACGCTACCATTACCCATGACACCGTGCTGGAAACCGGCCAGAAATTGCAAATGCAGGCCACGACCAAACTGCAGGTGGATGGTCGTACCAAAATGTACGCGGCCGTGGAAAGCGATACACAAAGCCGGCGCTTCTTTTACAACGGCAGCAAATTGACCCAGTACTCGCCAAACCTGAAGTACTACACCACGGTGAATGCGCCCGGCAAGATTTCCGATGCCATACACGACCTTGAAGATCACTACGGCATTCAGATCCCGCTGGAGGATCTGTTCCTGTTTGGCACCGATAAATCGCAGGCTAGTGCCCTGACCAGCGCACTGTATGTCGGCCCGTCCCAAATCAACGGCAAGATGTGCGACCACTTGGCATTCCGCCAGGAAGGCATGGACTGGCAGTTGTGGGTCACCCGATCGGAAAAACCGCTGCCATGCAAGCTGGTGATCACCACGCTAACTGATGATGCCCATCCGGAATACAGCGCGGTCTACACGTGGAACGTCAAGCCGGTCATCAAGTCATCCAGCTTTACCTTCGTGCCAGGCAAAGGTGATGTGTCCATTCCACTAACCAAGGCAAGCGAATAAGGGGCCAATGATGAAATCCAGAACACATGTCGCATTGCTGTCCCTTATCACTGCAGCCCTGATGACACTGGGCTTGGCGGATGCCGCCAATGCCGGACCCGGCGCCAGGGGAGCGGCCCGCACTTCGGTTAATAAACCCGCTGGGGGCGGCGCCCACAACAACGGCAATGGTGGTAACAGAGTGGCCAACGGTAACAACGTGGGCAACAAAACCAATATCAACAACAGCCACAACAACGTGAACGTCAACAACAACCGCGACGTCAACGTGAACGTCGAAAACAATGGTCGCGGTGGTTATGGCTATGACAATAACTATCATCCTATTGCCACGGCAGCGGCCATTACTGCAACCGTGGCCGTGGTCGGCGCCATTCTGACCCCGGCACAAATGCCGACCAGCGGCTGCGTCCAGGTCATGCATGGCAACACGGCTTATATGCAATGCGGCAGCACCTGGTACCAGCCGCAATATCAGGGCAGCAATGTCACCTACGTTGTGGTGAACGCGCCTTAAACAGTACGCAGCTGCCGCACTTGTGCAAGCTGGAGTATGACAAGGCCCCATATGTATTTTGGGGCCTTGTCTTTTCATTTGGCCAACAGGGAGGGCACTCATGCTCAAGCGCTTTCTGGCAATCATGATCAGCGGTGTGTTGTTTGCGCTGCCTCTGGGCGTGCTGCTTTATGTCTTTGCCAGATTCATAGGCACACTCAAAAAGCTGGAAGCACCTCTGGCCGACAAAATCGGCATTCAGCACTTTCTGGGCGAATTCACGCTGACCGTGCTGGCCATTTCCGCTCTCGTTTTACTGTGCTTTGCCTTGGGTTTATTGTTGCAACGGGCTACCGTACTGCGCCTGATGGGAGACTCGGTCGAGGGCGTGGCGGTGCGTGTCATGCCGTCACTGAGCTTTCTCAAATCGATGGCCGACGAGCAATTTGACGTGCATGACGCCGACGCCTGGCAAGGCGGGCTGCTGGAAAAAAGTGACGGTCAATGGCTAGCCGCGTTTCTGGTGGAGGAAACCATTCACTGGCAGACCTTCTTCATCCCCAAAGCACCCAAGGGCGACTCCGGCGATATCCTGGTAGTACGCAAAGGCAGCTTGCCATTTCACGTCACCGATCTGGTCACCGTGCGCACCAATTTGCGGGTGTTTGGCCGAGGGTTAGCTGAAACGCTTGAAGAACTGCATCCCCAATAACCAGACTCGGGGTTCGCCAGCATCTGCTATCCCCCTCACCCACTTGGGACAGCTTCGGCACTTATCAAGGAGATAACGGTTTCATACTGGAGGGAGCATCTGCGGGTGCTGGCCTCATCGCAATTGAACACAGAAAGACGCTGCGGGCAAAGTCAGGCGCTATTGGAAAATCCTGAAATTGCAGGTAAATCAGGCTGATACGCATTGGCCAGTTGCTGGCTTTGCGTACTACGCTGCGCGATTTGTTGCTCTGCTTTCTGCTCCATGGCTTGGGCCTGCGCGGCAACCGAAATATCCTGCGTCGACGGCTGCGCCGGCGCCAGCGCGGCAGCCTGGATAATGCGCGCCTTGCGCACGGTTTCTTCCGGAGTGCGCCCTTCGCTCACATCAATCTGCACATCGCCACCATTGGCGTACTGCTTGCCGTCCGGCCCCGTAGTCAGTTGATAGTTAGGCCCCGCAATCGTCAACCCGCCAGCAGCAGCCAGATGCGCCTGCTCATGTGCTCGCGTGGCCTTGTCAATTTTCTGAAGCTGGTCCACCTGTTGTTGCTGAGCGTTGTCCAGAGTTTGCCCACTGGCACTACGCGGCGTGTTTGCATTGCTACCGTTATCACCATTCACCGGTGCAGCCGAACCCGACTGCGCATACATACGCAACAGATTCCCGGCAACAGGGCTGGATACGGTCAGCATCACAAACCCCCATGATCACAAGCTTCTGTATTTTAGGTAATTTCCCGGCGATAGCGCTTCGTGGAACGCTGCTTTGGCGATACTCGGCAGGTTTTAATAGCCCATGCGAATATTGAATCCACTTACGCCAGAAGTTGGAGAGCCCAACGATACAAGCGCAATGCCTTCCCAAACAGGCAAACAAGCAGCGTCAGATTTAGCTCGCAGGACCCCGGTCGCCACGGATGGCCGCCACTTCAAGATACAGTGAGCCCCACTTTTCTCACTTCGCTCCTTTTGAACCAAGCAAACAGCATGCCACTTGCTCTGCCTCATCCCGCCACATGTAGTCATTTTTCCATAAGTACACATGCGGTTGATTTTTGTCATGACATTGCGTGTTACGCGTAGCCGCTCACGTCTGTTTCCCCCTAGCATACCGGCAAATATTTCTGATATATCAGACGCATATTGTGCTTACTTTGATACACGCCCCACACATTGATTGGCGGGTATTGGGTATATCGGCCCGGAAATAACCTTTGCTTATCAGATGCATAACCTGGTTGATACGCTACCTTGGCGAATCCACGGAAGGAACAGCAAAGCCGGGCTTCAGTTAAATTTATGGGGGGAGCTGCAATGAATCAAACCAGAAAAACACTGCAGGCTGCGGCTATCGCTGCATTATTTGCATCAACACTGAGCGCTTGTGGCGATGGCACCAATGCCGACCCGGTCGGCGCGCCATCAACAGCCGCATCGCCCAAGGCACCAGCAACGCCAAGCGTAACACCGACGCCAACTCCGGTTGCAACGCCGACGCCGACGCCGACTCCAACACCCACTCCCACTCCTACCCCAACGTCGACACCAACTCCGACCCCGACTACAACCCCCACACCTACGGGCACTCCAACCCAGATCGCGGGCTCGTGCGGTGTCATGATTGATGTGGCGACGTTGAACACCTCGTTTGGAGGAGCCACAGGCACCATGGTTACGCCATTGGCCTCACTTGGCAATACAATGGGTGGCACTGCAAACGCCAGTGCCTACCTTGCGGGTCTGGCAACCACCGGGGACGCCGCCATCTTTGAAAGTTACCCCGGCACGCCAAACGGCCCGGGATCAGGCTCGATGGTTGCAGCGACAGGCTCACAATTCATCTGCGCCAGCCAAAATGGCAATGGCACAACTACTGGTGCCAGTTCCACTGTGAAATACACCTCTGATCTAGCGTCAGGCAGCAGTCTCGTGGGCAATATTCAGTTATCCAAAACGTTCACCGGCTCGGCTACCGGCGGCGGTTTTGTCACCTTCAACCTTCCTAAACTTAGTCAGTTCAGCTTTGAATTCTATCGGGCAGGTAGTAATGGCTATCAGCTCGACTACAGCACTAACGGCACGACTTGGACCAATATTGTAACCACGTCGCCGAGCCGAGCAGCTTGCACGGGTAACGTCTGCGATGAAACCAACCTCATCCCCACCCCAATCACTCAGCCGCTCATTCTGCGTCTGCAGAACATCAATACCGGGGGCACCATGGTTATTCAGGGGCTAATGATCAAACCTTAACTTCATCGTCCTTATGACGCCGCGGGCTATATCTGCGCGGCGTCATCATGCTCCCACAAAAATTCGGCTGGCGTTCTGCCAAGTCGTGCAAGGACCGCACATGAACTACTCCAAACCCAATGCGGGCAGTTGCGCGCTCGCTTCACTGTTCCTGACTATCTCGCTAGCCGGCTGCGGAGGTGGCTCAGACTCTGGGAGCGCCCAGGCAAACAGCTCAACAACGCCTCCTGCTGATAATTCGGCAGCAACCCCTACACCAACTCCGAACCCCATACCTACCCCAACCCCAACACCAAGCCCTACTCCCGTGCCTGCACCGTCCATTGGTTCCTGGCCACTCAGCGCACAAAATGACGCTGCAGTAGCGGGCAAAGAACCCACCCTACCTACCGCTGTTTGTGCAACGGTAAATGCCAGCCTCACCAGAAACGCCAAAGGCCTGCTGGACAATTCAATTGATGCTACTCCAGCAAATTCGCAACCAGATGCGTCGCGAATTCAGAGTGCGCTCAACTCCTGTGCGAATGGCCAGGCGGTCAAACTGGTTACGGGGGCGAATGGCGAAAATGCCTTCTTGTCGGGCCCGCTCACGCTCAAAGCAGGCGTCACACTATGGATTGATAGCGGTATCACCCTGTTCGCATCGCGTAGCCCGGTTGACTATCAGATCGCCGGCAAAAACACCTGTGGTGCGACATCCGCTAGTGATAATGGCTGCAGCCCGCTTATCAGCATCACACCCAACAATAGCGGCGTAGTTGGTGACGGGACAATTGATGGCCGTGGTGGCGCGGTGATGACTAGCGGCACTTATGCAAATACGCTGACCTGGTGGGATGTTGGTGCACTGACCAAAACCATGAGCAATGCCAATCAAAACAATCCACGCCTGATCCAGGTGAATGGCGGCAGCAATTTTGTCTTGTACCGTACCACCTTGCAAAATGCCCCCAAATTTCATGTGGTAACCACGGGGACGAATGGCGCGACAATTTGGGCCAGCAAAATACTTACTCCTTCGCTGGAATACTCCGTTGCTGGCTACAACTGCGCGGCGGGAACTGCTCCCGTTGTTTCTGGCTCGCCCAACCTTACACGTGCAAGCACTTGCTTCACGCCCGATACCACAAAAAATACAGACGGAATCGATCCGGGCCAGTCGCAAAACGTATTGATCGCTTTCAACCATATCAGTACCGGCGATGACGGCATTGCAATCAAGTCGCATACCTCGCCTGCGACCAGCAATATCCAGATTCTGCACAACCGCATGTATTACACCCACGGCATGTCGATTGGCAGCGAAACAGATTCCGGCCTGAGCAATGTCACCATTCGCGATATGACCGTGGATGGTTTCGATATCAGTTCTACCAGCGGCTTCCGGATCAAAACAGATGATAGTCGCGGTGGTGAGGTCAAGAATGTGGTCGTTGATGGCTTATGTACGCGGCGTGTTACACAGCCACTTTTAATTGATAGCTACTATGGCAACGCACAGGGCTCCACCAACGCGCTGGTGCCAAACATCCACGACATTACGATCCGCAATGTGCGCAACCTGGATGTAAGTGGCTCGCGTTATGCAGGGGCAGGTAACGCCAGCATCGGCTTTAGAGGCTATCAGTACACTTCACCAACCTCTCCCCTCAAGAACATCACGCTTGATAACGTTGTTTTTGATTCGATGCCTGGCTGGGGTAGCCCCGCTAGCGGATTCCCTGCTTTGGCTTCGAACGCGGGTCTGACAATGGGGCCTGGACCAGTATCCTTTGCTAGTTTGCTGCATGCCGCAGGGGGCCAGAACGGGTTCACCCTAACCGATGCGCGCACCGGAACGACGACTGCGCCGTATGACTGCAGCACCGCATTTGTCAATTTCCCCGCGACCAATGCGCCTATGACAGTTCAGTAATTCGCCGGGGCCACCGTGGCTGATTTCAGGATGGATCAGTCACGGCAAGGAAAAAATCGGCGCATTCAATGACCATCCCCCCACTGAATAAAACCCAAGAATGGATAACATTCGGTCGGCAATGGCTCTCAAATGCCTGACTCAGTAACGATGACGTAACAGCACCTCGCCCGCTACATACCCGTACTTTAATCTCAAGGGTAACTTCCCTGCGGTTACAACCCGATCAATACCAACTCAATCTATACCCGTTGCCTGGCCAAAACGCCAATCAGCACAGGCTGCGCGACGATTTTATCGCTGGGGTCCGGCATTATCGGCTGCCAGGCGAAGAACATTATTTTCAAGAATGACTTCGTTCTTGGCTCGATCGCCACTTACAGTCCGGCCCCGTCCGCTCCGCTCATTCATCACCGGATCACTGGTGACGGGAAACCCGCTATCCTGGTAGAGCGCGCCGCGCTTGTCGTAATCAATTCCAAGTACGCTATACCTACACATCGCGCCCGAGCTGAGTGGCTCTTTGCTTGCGCCGTTTACCGCTTCCAATCACCCTTATGGGATTATGGCTGTAAACAGCACCTTCAGAACTGACGATAACGCTGCAATACCTGCCAGCCCGGTATTCCTTGGCCACCCTTATCCACAAAATGCCTATGACCGTTAGCGGGGCATCCGTCTCCGTCAACTGAACACTGAGTGGCTCCCGATCTTTGTGTTAGCAACCCGCAAACGCTGGTGCGCAACAGCCCGCTTGGTGCTCATATATCCAGCCGGTCGGGAGCCCACCTGACCCATAGTCAAACTGGCCCAATGGTGTTGGCTCCATCTACCTGGCCATTGACCCACGCATGCCCTGCTGTTCTACAACAACTGAGCGTCAGGCTGTTCCGTTCAAAGAGGCTATCTCCGATGGCCTCTTTTTTTTCCTCGTTCCCCCCCTCTATGCCCACTAACGACTACTAATTCATTCACATTTCCGAGATCGCCAAGTGTCTGATTCCAGGTCGTTGTAGTTACATTAAAAGAAACTACAAAACTGTTGCAAATTCATAAAGATAGCGCACATAATACTGATATATCAGATTGGATCAATAATGAAACCGGAATCGAAGTGATAATGTTTCCGCATACCCAAACAGAAGAGTTGTAGCAGTTAGCAAGCAAGCAGTTTGGACTTATCCACCTTTAGCTGCATGCATAGCATTTACAGTATGCCTTTGCTTTCCTATTTTAATTTCGGTTGAAATAATTCTTCCAAATTTCTGTTCCATATAAATAAACCATCGGCGATATTTTTCATGAGTTTGCAGCCTTAAATCCTTTTTATTTATGCAGGATGGATCATGCTTTCTACTGTCCAAGTCCAATCCATAAAAGCCAAGCCGGTGCAACGCACCTGTACCAATTGTAATGTCCGGGATATTTGCCTGCCTGCAGACATGGCGCAACAAAATTTGCCGCTGATGAGCCAATTCATCACGCGCACTATTCATGTCAAACGCGGTACGAGAATTTTCTCGGCAGGACAAACATTGCATTCGCTTTACGCAGTGCGGCTGGGGGTTTTTAAAACCAGGATGATGAATGAGCATCACCGGGAACAAGTAACCGGCTTTTATATGGCAGGTGCGTTGATCGGAGCGGATGCGCTGGCGTCAGGCCGCCACACTTATGACGCCATTGCGCTTGAGGATGGTGAAGTCTGCGAGCTTTCCTATGCCCGTATCGATGCGCAAACTCAAAGTTCTCCAGCCTTTCAAGCCTATTTGTACCGACTGATGGCGCACGAAATCAACCGATTGCACCACGCCACTTTGTTGTTGCGTGATACTGCCGCGGTACAGCGTGTTGTCGCCTTTCTGTTTAATTTGTCTGACGAGTTCGCGCTACGAGGCTATTCACATAAAAGTTTCTTGCTGCGTATGACGCGAAACGAAATGGCCAGCTATCTTGGCTTGTCAATTGAAACCGTGAGCCGAATTTTGTCTCGCTTGCAAAGCATGAAATTAATACAAATGCAAAATCGCCTGATTGAGCTACTGGACATTCCTGAGCTGAAGAAAACAATGAAAGGTGATGACTGTCAGGAAAATTGATTTTCTGTTTTCATTTGCAAATGAATAAAGAATAGATCATGCAGCCAATCATGCAGCCAATCAAGAAAATACTGATTTTCCTCAAGCGCGAGTGGCACCTGCAATTATGGCTGTTCTCGCGCAATTTTGGCACCAGCCAGGAACAGCGTCACTGGCGAGCCTTTAATAAAATTAATCACCAATGGCGTGAATCAAGATAGCATAATCTGTTACCGCCGGATTGGCACTGGCGAGGACCGCACTGAAATGCAGTCCTCGCCTGTCTGTGTCGCATCTTCTTTGAAAGGCAATGCCAAGCTAAAGTCTGAATTGCGCCACCGATCGCCGCAATTGTGCAGCAAGTAACTCCAGCTCCCGCACGTTCTGGTTGGCGATCTGCACAGAAGACGTAGAGCCTTCCACCATTTGGGCAATTCGTTCAACATTCCCCGCCACACTGTTACTGGCCAGGCTCTGTTCCGCAGCGGCATTGGCTACGTCGCGCACCCGCTCAAGGTTGGCGTTGGCGCCGTGATTGATTTCACGCAATGCAGTGGCAGCAGACCCGGCCATCTCCACACTCCCTCTCACCCTGGGGGTTACCGCTTGCATGCTGCTGACCACTTCTCCGGTGTCCGTGCGAATAGCTTGCACCATATTGGCGATCTGATTGGTTGCTTGCGTAGTTCGCTCCGCCAGTTTACGTACTTCATCGGCAACCACAGCAAAACCCCGGCCTTGTTCGCCAGCCCGGGCGGCTTCAATCGCAGCGTTCAGGGCCAGCAGGTTGGTCTGATCGGCAATTTCCTTGATCTCGCCGGACACCCCGCCAATTTCGCGGGAGCGTTCTACCAGCCCGCTGATCAAATCCGACGCCTCGCCGACCTCGCTTAATAGCCCCTGTATCTCGGCAGCAACCCGATTTACCAGGACCTCACCATCCTGCGCCAATGCAGCTGCGCGCGCAGAGTCCTTTTCTGTTTCCCTGGCACTGCCCGAAATCTGGTCAATACTCACTGACATTTCTTCAATGGCCGCAGCGGTGGAAGATGTCGCGTCAGAGGACTGGCGGGAAGAAGTGTGGATCTGCTCCATCTGCCGGGTCAGACTGACCGATGCTTGTGCCAGTTCCTGAGCGCCATGCTGGATGCCATGAATCATTTCCCGCAGGCTTTTTTGCATGCCCGCAATTGCCCCCAGCAAGCTCCCGTCACCATTACGCAGTTTGACCTGCCAGGTCAGATCGCCGCTGGCGATGGCTTGTGCAACCTCCGCCGCGTAATCCGGCTCGCCGCCAAGGCGCCGGTAGATGTTTCGTGACATCACGATGGCCAAGGCTGACACTACGATCAGTGCGGCAAAGCCAATTAACAAAAAGTGCCAAGCCAGAGTCCAGTACGCTTGGTCAATGTCGTCGACAAAAACACCAAAACCTACCAACCAGTCCCAGCCATCAATACGGGTCACGCCGTTGATTTTTGGCACTTCAACGTCAGTGCCAGGCCGCTTGGTCATGTCGTCAAAATAACCAAAGTCCTTATCCTGCAGCTCAACTACATAGTTCTCAAAGTTGGTCCGGCCATTGGCCAGACGTGCACCAAAATCCACTTTGCCTATTACAGCCGGGTTAGGATGAACCAGGCCCAACGCGCCCTTTGTCCGCGCCCAGAGATAGTTTTTGCCATCGCGCAGGCCAGATAACGCTTCGATTGCTTTAGCTTGAGCTTCCTGGCGCGTGAGCTTGCCGCTCTTCTCCTGATCCTGGTAAAACGCCACCTGATGGCGCGCCAGGTTAAGTACCGCGTGAATCTCCTCTCGCCGATCTGCCAGCATGGTGGCATGCAAGGTATGCAGGGCGAAGATGGCCACTATGATCAAGCCAATTACAGCACTTGCGACAATCAAACCCAGCCGCGTTGATAACTTCATGTTCTGACTCCGTCATATCAACTCAAAATGGTCTGCAACGCTCATCATCAGCGCCGCCTGTGCTGCCCGCCGCAGCGTTACCAGTAAGGTGCTGGCTCCCGGCTTTCGGGCAAATTGGCAATGAAATATTCCGGGCAGCGAGTACGGGCGATATCCAGGACCGGCAAGACCTGATCCAGATGCTCGCGCATCGCCACGGCAGCCTGATCCCGCTGACCTGACTCAAGCATCGCAACAACCTCTATGTGCTCAGCCAGCACCACATCCATTCGGCCCGGCATGGGCAAGGTCAAGCGGCGGTAACGGTCGATCTGGATTTTGGCCTGCAAAACCATCCGCCAGACGCCGGGGAAACCAGCGATATCCGCCAACGCCTCGTGAAAATCTTCATCACTACGGTGAAAGCCCAGAACGTCCTGGCGTTCAATACAGGCAATCTGTTCCGCCAGCATCCCGCGCAGGCGGCCGATGTCTTGCGGGCTGATCTGCAGCGCCGCACGGCGCACAATGGCGACTTCCAGCGCGGTACGTATCAGCATGGCTTCGCCCAGCCTGTCCAGCGGAATCCGCGATACATATGTTCCAACGCGCTGAGTTACCTCCACGAGGCCTTCTTCAGCAAGACGGCGAACCGCCTCGTGTACCGGTGTACGGCTGGTGCCATGTTCGGCAGCAAGATCTTTCTCAACAATACGGGTGCCGGGCAGCAGCACCATATCGACGATTCGCTGGCGCAAATCGAGGTAAACGCGCTGCGCTGCGCTACCGGGGTTTTCTTCGGTTCGTGCGGGATCACCGGCTCTCTTCTGGAGCATCTGGAAAAGTCTCGTAAACAGGTTTTGATCGATAGGGAGAAATCAGTAACAGAAAGGATTAATCCGGCATGGCTGATAAAGGAATGATGGCGCCTCTGTGCTGAATCACCCGCCCCGCAAGGCGATGTCCTGCTTCGGCGGCCTTGGCCGGGTTCGCGCCAGCCAATCTTGCCGCTAGATAAGCTGCGCCAAATGAATCCCCTGCCGCAGTGGTATCGACCACTTCAGCAACGGGCTCTGGCGTGATCTCCAGCCGCAAGTCAGGTGTAGCAACCACACACGCCGCCCCTCCTCGCTTGACGACAACCTCCGCCACCCCCAGCGCCCGAGTGCGGGCAATCACCGCGTCCACATCTTGCTCCCCGTATAGCGCGGTTTCGTCGTCCAGCGTTAACAGGGCTGTATTGGCTAACATCAAAACTCGGCAGTACATCTGGATCGCCGCTTCAGTGCTTTCCCACAGCCGCGGGCGATAGTTGTTGTCGAATACTATCTGGCCGCCATTCGCCCGACAGCGCCCTAATACTTCACACAGCATCTCGCGATACGCCGAGCTGAGAATGGCCAGGCTGATTCCTGACAGGTAAATCACGTCAGCGTTAATCAACCCGGCTATCACCCGCCCCGTCTGCGGTCCCTCCAGCCAGTAACGAGCGGCGGAGTCCTTGCGCCAATAGTGAAAGGTGCGTTCGCCTTGCTTATCCGTTTCAATCAGATAAATACCAGGCAAGCGGTCGGGCAAACGCTGCACCCACTGCGTTGATATGCCTTCACTTTGCCAGGCCGCGCACATTTCATCAGAGAGCGTATCCACGCCGAGCGCGCTTACGTAAGCGATATCAAATCGCGTTTGATCCACCTTGCGCGACAGGTAAACCGCCGTATTGAGCGTGTCGCCGCCAAAGTGGTACTCCAAACCGCCGCCATGCCGTTGCAGCTCGATCATGCATTCGCCAATGATGGCCACTGTTTGCTTGTTCATTGATATTCTCGCCGCTGCCTACAAGGTCGAATTAAGTGTCACGCAGCTACAGTGCTACGTGTATAGCGTGCGGCCATGGCATCCAGCGACATCGGCTTGATACGACTAGCCCTGCCCGCAGCACCGAAGGCCTCGTAGCGCGCGATGCAAATATCGCGCATGGCATCGGTCGCTTTCTCCAGGTATTTGCGGGGATCGAACTCGGCTCTGGCCGTCCCGAATGCGCGGCGAATGGCGCCGGTAGCAGCCAGGCGCAAATCGGTATCAATATTGATTTTGCGCACGCCATGCCGGATGCCTTCCACGATCTCCGATACCGGCACTCCCCAGGTGTCTGGGATATCGCCGCCGTATTCATTGATCACCCGTAGCCATTCCTGCGGCACAGATGAGCTGCCATGCATAACCAGGTGGGTCTCAGGCAAACGAGCATGAATCTGGCGGATGCGATCAATCGCCAGTGTGTCTCCCGTTGGCGGGCGGGTGAACTTGTAGGCGCCATGGCTGGTGCCAATGGCGATGGCGAGCGCATCGACGCCGGTGGCCAAAACAAATGCGGCGGCTTCATCCGGATCGGTCAGCATCTGCGCATGATCCAGCGTGCCCTCCGCTCCCACGCCGTCCTCTTCGCCAGCCATACCGGTTTCCAGGCTACCGAGACAGCCCAGTTCACCTTCGACCGAGACGCCACACGCGTGCGCAAAAGCCACCACGTTGCGGGTGACGTTCACGTTGTAGTCGTAACTTGCCGGGGTTTTGCCGTTTTCCAGTAACGAGCCATCCATCATTACGGAAGAGAATCCCAACTGAATGGCACGCTGGCATACCGCCGGGCTAGTGCCGTGATCCTGGTGCATCACAATCGGCAAATGAGGAAACTCTTCAATCGCCGCCAGAATCAGATGCCGCAAAAATGGCGCACCGGCATAAGCGCGAGCCCCCGCTGACGCCTGCACGATGACCGGGCTATCGGTGCGATCTGCGGCGAGCATGATGGCGCGCATCTGCTCCATATTGTTGACGTTAAAGGCTGGCAAACCGTATTGGTAATCAGCAGCGTGATCCAGCAGCTGTCTCATGGAAACCAGTGGCATGGTGTTATTCCTTGATCTTGTTTGTATGACCTGGGCGCTGGGATATGCCGTCAGGTCCATGTTTCTATTGGCTGGGGCTGCCGTTTAATACTCGGTCCAGAGATGGCGAAGGGCATTGACCAGATCAGGCACTGGTTGTGCCGCTTGCTGGTGATAGGCCGTCAATCGCTCCACCTCGTCGCGCGAACCGAGCATCACGGCGATACGCTGATGTAAAGCGTGCGGCTGGATATCCATGACCCGCTCATGACCGGTACTGCTCATGCCGCCGGCTTGCTCTACCAGAAAAGACATCGGATTTGCCTCATACAGCAGTCGCAATTTGCCAAAGCGGCTTGCTTCGCGGGTGTCTTGTGGATACAGAAACACGCCTCCACGCAGCAGAATGCGATGCACGTCAGCAACCATCGCAGCCACCCAACGCATGTTGAAATCCTGTTTGCGCGGACCATTGGCTCCGGCCAGGCATTCGTCGATATAACGGTTGACCGGTGCTTCCCAGAAACGGGTATTAGCCGTGTTGATGGCAAATTCACGTGTGCTGGCCGGGATGGTCATCCGCGGATGAGTAAGAACGAATTCACCGCTATCCCGATCCAGCGTAAAACCGTCCACCCCATCACCGAGCGTCAGCACCAGCATGGTGGCCGCGCCATAGATAGCGTACCCGGCGCACACTTGAGCCGTGCCCGGCTGCAGGAAATCCGATTCACTCACCGGATAAGTACTGTCAGCACAACGAAGGATCGAAAATATCGTTCCCACCGGTGCATTCACGTCCACGTTGGAAGAGCCGTCCAATGGATCAAACAGCAACAGATATTGACCGGCTTTACGCGCCTGACCAGTGCGGCTGATCCGCGCCATTTCTTCGGATGCCACTGCCGCCAACACGTCGTTGTTGGCGGTGCCTTCCAGCATCAAGGTGTTGGTGACAATATCGAGCTTTTTTTGTTCTTCGCCTTGAACGTTGGCAACACCAGCACTACCCGTGGTACCTGCCAGCGCGCTGCGGTCCACAGCAGCAGCAATCGCACGGCAGGCCTGCGCAATGCTGTGAATCAATTGATAGAAAGCGACGGGGTGGCGATCATCGGTGGTACATCGGGTCGCAATGAAACTGGAAAGACTGGTACTCATAATTCACCTGTTAAAGACATCCGGCCTGCGCTTGCAGGGCCGCCGAATAAATCTGCGAAAGGGATTGCGGCGCCAACGACGCACGACCAATCAATGCGCCATCAACGTCGGGCATGGCAAACAAGGCCGCGGCGTTTTGTGGACTGACACTGCCGCCATAAACCAGGCGCATGCGGGAAGCTGCAGTGGCATCCACCTGAGCCAGATAACCGCGGATAAACGCATGTACCGACTGCGCAACGGCGGGCGTGGCTGCGTTACCTGTGCCAATGGCCCAGACTGGTTCGTAAGCCACCACGGCGTAACGCCACCCAGTGGTTGCCAGTAGAGTATCGAGTTGGCTCGCCAGCACACTTTCGGTGAGCCCGCTATCGCGCTCCTCCTGGTTTTCACCAATACAAACCACCGGGATTACACCCGCAGCGACACAGGCTTGCGCTTTGGCAGCGGTCAACGCATCACATTCGCCGTGGTGCTGACGACGCTCGGAATGCCCCACAATCACGTAATGACAACCAATTTCCGCCAGCATGGCAGCGGACCACTCCCCCGTGCGCTCGCCCTTGGCCAGTTCCGCTACGTTTTGCGCGCTCATCTGGAGCCGTGTAGTACGCATCAACCGCCGGATTTCTCCCAAATAAGGAGCTGGCGGACATAGCACCAAGTCCACCTCAGGCTGCACGACGTCCGCCAACACACTGACGGCCTCGAGGCACAAATCCAGGTTTCCGTGCATTTTCCAGTTGCCGATCACCAGCTTGCGGCGACACCGGGATATCGGTGTTGAACTTCCCGCTACGGTTGTTACCAGGCAGGAATTTGCCAATGCGTTGTTTGTCGTTTCAGCCATTGCAGCCATCTTTTTAATCCTGTCAGAGCCTTTAAAACGCGGCATTTAAATCGTTGTTGCCGTTCAAAACCAAAGTCGCTGACAAAATCCTTCCCACTGCGGCGGCAGTGCTCACCGGCAGAACAGGATTGGGTTAATAACCTTGGATACAGGCCCGATAACAAACAAATGGACCGTAGAAAACCTCCCGACGATGCCGGGAGGTTTGATCACGCGAGAGGCGGCGAGGTTATCGCCGCCCGCTTACTACTTAGTGGGAAGCCCACGTAGAACCGAACAAGTTGGATTGACCAATTGCCGGGAAATCAACAAACGCGTTGCTGCAATCGATGACCTTGGATGGATCGACGGCTTGCGTCACTGTACCGTTCACCACAACGCGGTTATCGGTCGAGGAGAACAAGGGCAGGTTGACACCACGAACGGTCAGATTGGCATCAGACATTGCCGAAACGGTCACCGCAGTACCCGAATCAGCCAGCACATTGGTCAGCGACATCACCAGCGGGTAAGCCGGATTGCCAAAGCCACCTGTGTTCGCCTGGAAGCCTTGCAGCTTGACGTTTGAACTACCCAGAATCCGCACGTTGTTCAGAACGATGTCGTGGAAGTTCGGGTACAACGGACCAGCCGCTGGCAACGCCTTGGTGCTGTAATACGGCGTAAACAGCAGCGCGTTCTGAGCATCCTTGATACAAATATTGCTGTAGTTAATGTTGCTGACTTCGCCGCCGCGAGCATAGTCGGACTTGATGCGCAGACCTTCTTCCGAATCCTGGAAGGAGTTGTCATACACCTGCACATTGGTCACGCCAGAGTTAGTCTCGCTACCCACCGAAATGCCATGACCCCAGTAGATATGGTTGTGGGCGATGATCATGCCCCACTTACGGTCAGAACGAACGTCGCGGTTACCGTCGATGGCGAAGATGCCGGAGCCATTGCCGCCTGGAGTCGGATTGCTACTGCCCTTAAGCGCAATATCATCGTCACCGGTGCTGACAAAGTTGTAGGCAAACACAAAGTTCTTTAGATACCCGTCAAACGAGATCTTCGCTGCCGAATTGGTCTTGCTGCCGGTTGCCAGAGCGACCGAGGTTTGCTTGCTGGCTGCGCCCGGATCGAAGGCGTCGGTGTTCTTGACGTTGTCTTCGGTAAAGGTTTGGCCGTTGTACAGCGGATTGCCGTTACCTGCCGGGTTGGCAAAGGCTGCCAGCGACGGTGTTTGTACCTTCACGCCCCAGATAGTCAGGCCATCGACACCACTCGGCACGACGTGGAAGTTGGCGCTGTTGTTCAGGGTAATGCGATACAAGGTCAGGTTTTTGGCGTAATTGAACACCATCATGCGGAAGTTGGACTGCGAACCGGAACCGGTTGTACCGTTATCAACCATGTTGCCTTTGAAGGCCAGATCCCACCAGGTCATGTTGCGGGCAGCGGACTTGGTATCAACAAAGGTACCGCCGTTGTCGCAAGGCGTGCCGTCAGCCGCAAATTTGTTCGTCAGATAAGCCGCGTAGGTGTTGGTACAAGTCAGATCCACCTTCATCAGCGGATAGTACTTGTTGGACGTCACGACTTCCGCGTAACCACGACTGTCGATACGACCATCACCCATCACCGCGGAGTTGACCATATTGTTACCATTGATCAACGCCTGGCAGTTGCTGGAGCTACCAGCCGAACCAGAGTTTGCAGTGTTGGCGCAGTATTTGCCGGCAGTCGTTGTGAGGTAGGTCGTCGCATCGCGCGAGGCATATAGCGTCACCCCCTTATCGATCCACAGCGTTACACCAGACGGCAAGGTCAGCGGGCCGCTGATAAAGCCATTGCTGCCATCTGCGCCTTGGCTGGCAACCAGACGTACTGCAAATTTCTTGGCTTTATATTGTGGCTTGGCCAATTCTTCGCCTGAAACACCAGCGATATTTGCCGCAACCGGTGCCGAAGCGTTCTTCACCGTTACCATCACGTTGGCCAGTTTCTGAGCCGCAGTTGCTGCAGCGTCGACTGCAGCAATCTGCCCACCAACTTCTGCATCAACCGATGCACCGCACTGATCCAACGCGGCCTGGATGCGCGCCTGATCAGGATTGGCTGTTGTGGTCGCAACACCGTTACCAGAGGTCGACGGATCTGCCTCTGGTGGCAACGAACCATCCGGGCGACTAACAACCGGCACAGATTTGCCGCCGATCACGTTTGGCTGGGCATAGACCGTTGCACATACCTGGTCGTCCGTTGGCAGGCTTGGTTCTGCCGGCAGATTGGCATCAAAGCTGGTGGTGCCTACCTGGAACGGTTTGTCGGACGAGTAGTTTGTCGCATTGCTACTGTCGCCACCACCGCCACCACATGCGCTAAGTGCGATTGACACAGCTACCACCGGAACCAGAAAACCCAGTTCCTTCAGCCGCTGCAGCATTTCCCTTGTTTTATGCATCTTCATTTTATTTACTTCCCCCAAATTGGATATCCAGATCGTGGATATCACCTCTGGATAACCTGGCAATCGCGGTCAAACCATGACAGCAATGCGTGATTACCAAAGTCATCACTGTGACTGGTATTGCGAGAGCGGGTAATTAGCCAGCCATTGCCTGGCTGAACATGTTCCACCCGATCAGAAACGAGCAATCAAACCCAAACCAAATGCGCGCGGACTATCACCAGGAGCCAGGAACGCGTTAGTGGTACCTGAGTTATTGCTATAAATTGGAGACTGACCCAGATTCACGTTTTGCTGTGACTTATTTTTGATATCGGTGTAATACACGTACGTCGCCAGATACTTGTTGAACTGATACAACGCACCGACCGAGAATTGAGTTGCGGAATAATCATCCGGGGTGCCAAAGGTTGCATTATCCAGGTGACCCAATTTGCCATAAGAAAGCATGATCGACGTATCTTCACGCACATCTTGTGCGACAGAAATCATCGCCGAGCTTTGCTTCATTGAGCCAGTCGTCGTCGAGCTATACAGATTGGACGAGCTAGCCGGATTGAATTGCGAATAACCGTAATTGCCAACTTCATAACCAACGCCAACGTAGGTTTTGGTCGGGAACTTGTAAGATGCAACAACCTTGTAGAAATAAGTGTCTACATTGTTAACGGCACCAGTCTGGAATCCGTAACCTTGCGATACCTTGTCGGTGAGCACACCGGTATTGCCTTGGCGGTCGTAGCCGACACCAATTTCAAAGCCCCCATGTGTGTATTTGGCTGCCAGCGAATAACGACCGCGGTTGCCACCGCTGCTTTCTGCTTCATCAAAACCATAGGAGCCACCGGCCTGGAAGCCATAAAATTCTGGTGAGAGGTAATGTACCGAATTCTTGTAACGTGCCTCACCGCGGCTGAATAAGCTGTTGGCATTGCCAGTCATTTGTGCGGAAGTGTTGTTCCACAGATCTAGCCCGTGCACCGTAAGGCCAAGGTTGCCACCCATTTCACCCCCCGAACCAACCAGGCTGCGATAGATAGAATCATTGTTACCTACGATCACGCGACCGAAGCGAGTGTCCTCAACGCCAACAAAAGAGTTACGCGATTCAAGCGTAGCGGAACTCCCCTGGTCGTTCACGCCGCCATTCTCAAAATTGTTCAGACCGCCTTCTAATTGCCAAATACCTTTCGCGTATTGATTAATCTCAATTGAGCCCTTAAATCCAAGCCGGGAGTTACCGTCCGAAATTCTGCCGCGTGACGAATACGGAGTTGCGCCACCATCGGCCTGAACAGACTCGATCTGGCCGTTCAAAAATCCGTACACAGAGGTATCAATATTGAGATCTTTCATCGCTGAATCCAGATCAGCAAATGCACAAGACGAAATCCCTGCAAATACCGATGCTCCCGCAATCAGCATTGCCTTTTTACTGAACTTACCTGATTTAGACATTTTTATGCTCCCTATTTGATTACCGACAAAATACCCACAATTGCAACAAAAATATTCAGATTAACCGGCTTGATAAACACAATGCGCAGGAATCCCCGCCAGCAATTGGACTGGAAAAAATTAATGTGTTTGAGATTTCACCGCACCGTTCAGATTTGCCGTGAACAACAATTCATCTATTCGGGTGATTTACCGATCCCGCCTCCCTTGCGGCAGGACCGGCTTTTTAAAGTTCAATACACCCGATGTCAAACCGCGACGGGAGTTCCTTGCACAGGCTGGTTAGTCACAATGATACGTTCACGAGCCATCAGGCAAACTACGATTGCGGCAACAACATCAAACAAAGCCAGCACGACAAACAGCGGGCTGTAACCAATCTGTGTCACCAGAACACCAAACACGAGAGTGAACAGCGTCGCGCCAAGATAACCAAACATGCCACCAAGACCTGTTGCTGTGGCGACTTCGTTCTTGCCGAACACATCGGAGGTAATTGCATAAAGCGCGCCAGACAAGGTTTGGTGGGCAAAGCCGCCGACACACAACAAGGCAATCGCTGCGTAAGGACTTTCGACCAGGCCAATGCAAGCCGGTCCGATCATGCACAGCGAACCAGTCACCATAACCATCTTGCGGGATGTGAACAGCGAAACCTTGCAATACTTGTGATACAGCGGGCTCAGATATCCACCCAACACGCAGCCAATATCAGCAGCCAGAAACGGCAACCAGGCAAACATGGCAATTTCTTTCAGATTCATATGACGTTCAGTGGCCATGTACAAAGGGATCCAGGCATTGAAGGTTTGCCATGCCGGTTCCGACAGGAAGCGGGGAATACCGATGGACCAGAAGTCGCGATTGCGCAGAATCTCGCGCCAGGTAGCCTTTTTGGTGACCTCTTCGGCGTACTTGGCTTCCTGGCCAGCGAGGATATAGTCGCGCTCTTCGTTGGAGAGATTTTTCTGGTTCTTCGGATGCTTGTAGAGCCATGCCCACAGCCCTGTCCAGATCAATCCCAGACCACCAACGATCACAAACGCCCACTCCCATGTGCCGTGCATGATGGACCACACGACCAAAGGCGGTGCGCACAGCGCGCCGATGGATGAACCGATGTTGAACCAGCCAATGGCCACCGAGCGCTCTTTGGCCGGGAACCATTCGGTGGTGGCTTTCACTCCTGCCGGTATACCAGCCGCCTCACTCATGCCTAACAGGCCTCGAAAGACCGCCAGACTTTGCCAGCCCGTGGCCAGGGCTGCAGCAGCGCAAGCGACCGACCAGGCCAAGGCAAAAATGGCAAAACCGATTTTGGTGCCAATGGTGTCCAGCACAAAGCCGGCAATAGGCTGCATCAAGGCATAACAGATTTGCCAGGAAACCACGATCCAGGAGTACTGCTGCGTAGAAATATTCAGTTCGTGCATCATTGTCGGTGCAGCCACCGACAGCGTATTGCGCGCGAGGTAATTGACGATCAGGCCAGCGGTGACCATGCCGACCATCCACCAACGCATGCCCTTGATTTTGCTCATGACATATCCTTCAACCACTTGATTGACGAGCCAACTGCACCGTTTCGGTATTCACCGAGTTCCGGGTTACTGCGGCAGCCGGGTTTATTCGGATCATTCGGCTTTTACCTGCAACAAAAGCCTTCAATCTCTGCAAGATTTAAAAACAACTACCATTTGCTAGACCAGATGTGCTCCCCAAGTTACGCACGCTCCAGATCAAACAAAGGCACCTCAATCCCGTTGTGTCCTCACTCTCAGCTTCGAGAGACCAGCATTTCGGGTTTACTTCAATTACTGCCAAGACAAAAATATCCGGGCTGAATAAATAACAACACGTCAACCCGCTCAAAGCGCCGCGAGCACTTTGCGAATGCCGTCGCGATCAATAGCATCCACTGATGCGGTCAGCGCTTCTGTCAAACCGGGGATGCAATTTAAATCGCGCCCCCATAATTCGGTGTTTGCCAGCCAGCCCTGCACCACATCACGCTGCGACCAGCTGCCATACCCCACTTGCCGCCACGCTGATTTGAACCAGGCCAGATTGGCAGGGTCGTCCACCAGCGGCACCACACCACCGCGATAAAGCAGAACAGTGGCGGCGAATGCGATGGCCAGTCTGGGCGGGATGCAATTATTGGTGCGCTGATAAGTCAGCAATTGCGGCATGACCCGCGCAGCAAATTTGCTCCAGCTATTGAGGGCAATGGACTCCAGACGGTGATGGATGTACGGATTGCGAAAGCGACGCAGGACATCCGCCGCAAACGCGTCCAGTTCAGTTCTCTCCAGCGGTAACGAAGGGATGATTTCCTGATCAAGAGTTTCCTGCAGGAAACGCCCAACGACGGGGTCATCTACCGCTTCACCCACCGCTTCCAGGGTGGCCAGCAAGGCGACCGGGACCATCGCGGTATGGCCTCCGTTCAATACACCCACTTTGCGCTGCTTATATGGCGTGATGTCGTCAACCAGCTTGATATTAAGATCAGCGCCCGCCAGCTTGAGCTCTTCTGCTAGCCAAGTCGGGCCTTCGATCACAAATAGGTGAAAATACTCAGCGGCGACCAGAAATTGATCGTGATACCCCAGTTCAG
Organism: Silvimonas sp.; assembly: GCF_031291215.1. Lineage (NCBI taxonomy): Bacteria > Pseudomonadati > Pseudomonadota > Betaproteobacteria > Neisseriales > Chitinibacteraceae > Silvimonas > Silvimonas sp. The sequence continues at coordinate 122,888 of NZ_JARLJK010000136.1, read as the reverse complement.
CCTCCAGCGCGTTGATTTCCTCATGCGGATATCCGGGGACGATGCGATCCACCAACGTTGAGCAAAAGAAGCAGGCCTCGTTGAGCCAGCGGCTGAAATCGTCGCCCAATTGCCAGAGGCTGGCAAAATGTCGCACAGCTGCGGCCAGCACTTGCCCGTTGTGATCAATCAACTCACACGGCAACAGGACGACGCCTTTATCTTGTGCGCCAGAAAAATGGCAAAAGCGTTCGTGCAATAGACGGGTTAACTTGGCCGGGAAACTGGTCGGCGGCTGGTCGTGATAGCTATCACGGTCATTGATGGCAATGCCAGCCTCGGTGGTGTTTGAGACGATAAAACGCACGTCCGGGTTATGCGCCAGCTGCAGGTACTCGGCAAACATGGTGTTACAATTGATTTCTCGCTGCACACAGGTGATTTTGCGGAACTGTTTGATGGCCTCACCGGCCTCATTCAGTCCCCGAATCACCGTGGTATAGACACCACCTTGCGTATCCAGCGATGGCTTGTCGCTGTTGCCAACCGGGCGGACCACCACCACACCTGCGTTCAGGCCGCAGCGTTCGTTCAGCAGATCAATTTGCCAGTCGATAAAAGCACGCAAGAAATTGCCTTCGCCAAACTGGATGAATTTGATCGGTAGCGTAAACGGCGTATCGCGAATCAACGTCTTCATGTTGTGTCCGGTTAGCATTCGGAACGAAATACAGTTTTCGGTTTTGGAGCATTGCTGATTACGCTCGCTCATCAGGCAGCGGCGTTATGCAAATACTTGTTCCAGATCGAAATTTTGTGCGTCGCACCACTTAAGTGCTGTGATTGCACTGTCTTGGTGATATATCAGAATGCTGCGCCTAATATATCAGCATGACAAGAGCGTTGTAGCTGATCTAGCGCAAACTACATTTAGACTGGGAAGTGGGAAAACAGAGGGAATCCAGCAACGGCGCGGGTTAGCTCGGGTGGGAAAACCTGCTCGCCAATATGGGCTTTTTGCGTTTTTTTTTACCGGTATGTGCTGCTTTTATGACACACCTTGGCGCATATCCTTAGCCCAAGTCATCAACTACCCGGCTCGCACCGCGTGACAGTGGCTACTTGCCAGAAATTGAATCTGGCGGCTAAAACGAAATCAGCTACTTTCGATTTCGCGCGCAGTTCCAAGCAACTGCGCCACCAGTTCAACCCAGTGCATGACCGGGATTGAGGTGCCAGTTTGCAGATGGCAAATGCAGCCGATGTTGGCAGAAACCACGCATTGCGCGCCCAAGTGCGAAAGCGCTTCGCATTTTTTATCCCGCAGGGTTTTGGAGAGTTCGCTTTGCAGGATGGAATACGTGCCTGCCGAACCACAGCACAAATGGGCGTTCTGCGGCAGTTTCACTGTGATACCCAAAACGCTGAGAATCGCCTCGACCTTTCCGCGAATTTGCTGCCCGTGCTGCAAAGTACATGGCGGATGGAAGGCCACGGTACGTGTCCCCAAGGGCTTGATCAGGCGATGGAGTTGATCGGTGTAGCCGTCCAGAAATTCAGAGACATCCACTGTCAGCGCCGCTATGCGTTCAGCTTTGGCGGCATAACACATATCGTGTCGCAGGAGGCGTCCATAGTCTTTGACAGTGACGCCACAACCCGAAGCGTTCATGACGATGGCTTTTACCCCCCGCTCTACCCATGGCCACCACGCGTCGATATTGCGCCGGGCGTCGATCAACGCATCCTCATCAAACCCCAAATGCAAAGGGATGGCGCCGCAGCATCCGGCGTGATTGGCCATCACCATTTGCACGCCCAGCGCGTCCAGTACCTGCGCGGTCGCCAGATTGATGCCGGGGGACATCGCCGGTTGCACGCAGCCAGCCAGCGCTAACACTTTGTCTGGATGAACCCTTGTTGGCCACTTCCCACCACTTTGAGCGCGCGGCGGGATTTTCTCGCTGACAGCCGCAGGCAACACCGGTTGCATAAACTGCCCGAGCCGCAGTGCGGTGGAAAATAACGTGGGTTGGTGCAAAAACGCGGCCAGCGCACGTCTTGCCGCACGTACCGCCAGCGGCCTTGGCGTTTGCAGGGCCAGTTGTCGGCGGCCGGTTTCCAGCAAGCGGCCGAACTGCACTCCGGACGGGCAAGTTGTTTCGCAATTGCGGCAGGTCAAGCAGCGGTCCAGATGCAGTTGTGTCTGCGCCGTTGTGGCGTGGCCTTCCAGCATTTGCTTGATCAGATAGATGCGCCCGCGGGGGCCGTCCAGTTCATCGCCCAAAACCTGATAAGTGGGGCATGTGGCATTACAAAAACCGCAGTGCACGCATTTGCGCAGAATCTCCTCGGCTTCGGCGCCTTCCTCGGTATTGCGCAGTGTTTGCGGCAAACGGGTTTGCATAGACTCAGAAGTCCGGGTAAAGGCGATGCTGATTAAAGATGCCTGCGGGATCAAACACCGTTTTTAGCCGACGATGAATCGCCAGTAACGCTGGTGCCAGTGGGGAAAAAGCGTTGGTCAATATGGGCTTGGTAAATGGCCGCCGCCATAGCGTGGCATGTCCGCCAGCGCTTACCGCAATAGTACGGATGTCGGTCGCGGATTCATCCGTCAACCACCAGCGTTGGCCGCCGCCCCATTCAATAAGCTGCTCGCCCCGCAAAGCCAGGGCAGGCGCAGTGGGTGGTACGGCCAGGCGCCACAAGTCACACTCTTGCCAATCCGCTTGGTGTTGCAGAGCAAAAAACGGATCTGTCTGTTCTTTAAGCGCGTGCCAGCGCGCATCCGCAACCTCTGGCGCCAGCAGATCGCCGCCCAGTTCCGAGGTGGCAGCCATCACGCCAGCTTGACTACCGGCCAGCCGTAATAACAATTCGCCCTGATGCCACGAGGAGGCGGTCAGCGGTAAAGGTTTGCCCGCCCAATAGTTCATGGTTTCAATGGCCTGTGCCTCGTCCATTACAAAGCGCAAGGTCTGGCCATGTTGTGGTGCCGGAAGTAGACGGATTGATATCTCCAGCAGCACACCCAGCGTGCCCTGCGAGCCGGCAAACAGGCGAGAAACATCGTAACCAGCCACATTTTTGATGACCTGACCACCAAAATGCATGACATCGCCGCGCCCATTCAGGCTGGTGGCACCCAACACAAAATCGCGAATGGCGCCGCTATACATCCGCCGCGGCCCGGCGAGTCCGGCGGCCACGCAACCTCCCAACGTGGCCTCTGGGCCAAAGTGCGGCGGTTCAAACGGCAGCATCTGGCCACTGGCGGCCAAGGCACTTTCGATGTCCCGCAGCGGCGTACCACAACGCGCGGTAATCACCAGTTCGGCCGGGTCATAGGCCACAATCCCCGCGTACTCCCGCAAGTCCAGCGGCTCACCTTGCACCGGATTGCCGTACCAGGCTTTGGTGTTTCCAGCATGAAGGCGTAACGGGGTTTGCGTCGAAGTGGCCGCGCGTACCTGATCGCGGATACGTGCCAACGCCAGGACTGGGTCGGGTTGCGCCATCAGAACCTCGGAATGTCCGGGAATGGCAGTTGCCCCGCCGTCACCCGCAACTGACCATGCTCGGCGCAGCGGGCGTGGGTGGGAATACCCTTGTCGGCATTGAGCAGACCCAACGGATCAAAGGCTCGCTTGATCGCCAGAAAAGTCTCGCGCTCGGCTTGGGCGAACTGCACGCACATGGAATCAAGTTTTTCGATACCTACCCCATGCTCGCCGGTGATGGTGCCGCCCAATTCAACGCAGCGCTCAAGGATGTCGGCGCCAAAAGCTTCAGCGCGCCGCAATTCATCGGCATCATTCCCGTCAAACAGGATGAGCGGATGCAGATTGCCATCGCCCGCGTGAAACACGTTCAAGCACCGCAGACCATATATTGTCTCCATGGCTTTGATACGCTTGAGTAATTTGCCGATAGCGCGCCGGGGAATGGTGCCGTCCATGCAAAAGTAATCCGGCGCCAGTCTACCCGCTGCCGGTAGCGCATTTTTGCGACCGGACCACCATTTCAGCCGCTCGGTTTCGTTGGCCGAAACCTGCACCAGACGTGCGTTGTGCTGTTGCAGAACCTCGCCGATACGTGCGATTTCGTCGGCGACTTCTTCGCTGGTGCCATCGGATTCGCATAACAAAATAGCCGCGGCGCCTTGGTCGTATCCAGCGTGCACAAACGCCTCGACGGCCTGAACAGCGGGTTGATCCATCATTTCCAGCCCGGCGGGAATGATCCCCGCGCCGATGATGGCCGCTACCGCATCGCCTGCAGTTTCGACATCGTCAAAACTGGCCAGCACCAACCGGGCTGTGCGCGGACGCGGAATCAAACGCACGGTGATCTCCGTAACCACCGCAAACATGCCTTCACTGCCAATCAGAATGGCCAGCAAGTCCAGCCCCGGCGCGTCAGGCGCCAGTGAGCCGAACTCCAGAATGTCGCCATCCATGCTGATGGCGCGGGCGCGCAAGATGTTATGCACGGTCAGGCCGTATTTCAGACAATGCAGGCCACCGGCGTTTTCGGCCAGATTACCGCCGATGGTGCAGGCAATCTGCGATGAAGGATCAGGCGCGTAGTAAAGACCGTAGGGCGCGGCGACTTCTGATATCTGGATATTGCGCACGCCGGGCTGCACGGTTGCGGTGCGGGCTAACGGATCGACCGACACAATGTTTTTCAGTCGCGCCAGCGATAGCACCAGACCATGCGCCATGGGTGTCGCCCCGCCAGACAAACTCGTACCGCCGCCGCGAGGCACCACCGGCACGCCCAATCGCCGACATACCCGCAAGACGCCCTGGACTTCGGCCTCATTGGCGGGCAAAGCCACCGCCAGCGGCAATTGCCGATACACCGGCAAGGCATCGCTCTCGTAAGGGGCGGTATCTTCACGATCAGACAATATCTGACAGGACGGAATCTCGCGCTGCAATGCATACAGCAAACGAGCTGTGAGATCACTACTTGAGGGGCGGGTATCTGTGTGCATTTCCCAACCTGGCAGTCTGGATGCACCCGGGCAGGATGCATCCCCTACCCTTGGTTATAGCGTAATCCGCGTGCCCAGCACCTCCAGAAAAGCCGCCAGCCATGCCGGATGGGCTGGCCAAGCTGGGGCGGTCACCAGATTGCCGTCACGATGGGCCCCGGTAATTTCCACTTCGGCATAGGTACCACCAGCCAGTTTGACCTCAGGCGCGCAAGCCGGATAAGCCGAACATGAGCGCCCTTCCAGCACGCCAGCCGCTGCCAGCAATTGCGCGCCGTGGCAAATGGCGGCGATAGGCTTGTTGGCTTGGGCAAAGTGGCGCACTGCGTCCAGCACCGCAGAATTCAGCCGGATATATTCCGGGGCACGCCCGCCAGGAATCAACAAGGCATCGTAACTGGCCGGATTGATCTCGCTAAACGTGGCATTCAATGTGAAGTTGTGGCCGCGCTTTTCGCTATAAGTCTGGTCGCCTTCAAAGTCGTGAATGGCAGTACGAATCTGCTCGCCCGCTTTTTTGTCCGGACAAACCACATCCAGCTTGTGCCCCACCATCAACAGCGCCTGAAATGGCACCATCAGTTCGTAGTCTTCGACGTAATCCCCAGCCAGTACCAGTATTTTCTTCGCACTCATGTTGATCTCCGCAGGTCGTATGGGCGCGACAGAAGTCGCCCATGCATCACGCTAGACCATAAAGCCGCCACTTACCGGCGCCGAAGATCAGCTAACCGATCACACGGTAAATGTCTGGGCAAGAAAGAAATTTTCTGACGCGGATATCAGTCGTTGCAAATCCATGACAAAGAAGTTCAGAAAATTATTATATCTACCGCAATGAACTTTGCATCCATTTGGACGGTCTATGCGTAAGTACTACTGACGGGGAAAAAATCCTCGCACCAACAACAGGAGAAACCATCATGAAACGTATTGCCATGTCACTCGTTGTTCTGTTTTCTATGGCTTTTGCTACTACCGCAGCGCTGGCTGGCGGTTCACAAGGTGAACGCTGGCACAAAGGCGACAACCCGGCCAACCCGACTCAAGGCGTGAAAATGGGCCAGTAAGTTCACTGGCGCATGCAACAAACCCCGCTCAACGCGGGGTTTGTTTTTTACACGTGAGTGATGGCGTTCAGCCGCCGTCTGGCCATTTTCCTGGGGCGCCCTGCTTGAATATGTCATATGAGTTACCCATCTAGCTAAGACAAATCGGGCTAACCCGCACCAGTGCCGCTGTGTTACTGGCAACGCCGGTTCCCCACCAAAATCATCCAGCCACCTGTTTGCGGTGGTTATCTGGAGCTTGCCCAATGCGTCGTTCGTTCACTTTTGCCGTCAGCTTGCTGGTGGTGCTACATCTGTATATCGGCATCCGGTTGATCCCGGCGTTGCCGCTGGGTCTGGCCGGTCAGATCGTGGGTGTTGCCGGTCTGGTGCTGTCTTGCCTGTTGCTGCCCTTGGGTTTGCTGGCGCGCGGCATCCAGCGCCAGCCGTTGTCAGACCGGCTGGCTTGGGCTGGCATGCTGGCCATGGGGCTGTTTTCGTCGTTGTTTGTGCTGACGCTGCTGCGCGAGGTGGTGTTGCTGGTGGGTCTGTTACTGGCGGCCAGCCAGTACGCTGAGTTGGTGCAATGGTCGGCAGTAGCGGTTCCGGCGCTGGCGCTGCTGGTCACGCTGATCGGCTTCGTGAACGCTCGCCGTCGTGCGCATGTAGTGAACGTAGATGTGCCGGTAGCTGGCCTGCCCGCCAATCTCAATGGTTTTACCATTGCCCAGATCAGCGATATCCACGTTGGCCCAACTATCAAACGCAATTATCTGGATGCCATCGTCAACAAGGTCAACACCCTGAACGCAGATGTGATCGCGGTGACCGGAGATCTGGTGGATGGCAGTGTGGCTGATCTGAACCAGCACACCGCGCCGCTGGCCCGCCTGAGCGCTCGCCACGGCACCTACTTTGTAACCGGCAATCACGAATATTATTCTGGCGCGGACGAATGGACCGCCGAGTTACGTCGCCTTGGCCTGCATGTGCTGCTCAATGAACACGTCGTGTTGCAGCATGATGGCGTCGCACCGCTGGTGTTGGCCGGCGTAACCGATTACGGCGCGCACCATTTCAATGAAGCGCAACGCAGCGATCCTGTCGCCGCCATGGCAGGCGCTCCGGCCGATGCCGGGATCAAAGTACTACTGGCGCACCAACCGCGCACTGCTACTGCCGCCGCTGCCGCCGGATTTGATTTGCAGTTGTCCGGTCACACCCATGGTGGCCAGTTCTGGCCGTGGAATTTGTTTGTGCGCTTTCAGCAACCCTTTACCGCCGGGCTGAACCAGTTGAATCAGCTATGGGTGTATACCAGCCGTGGCACTGGCTATTGGGGGCCACCGAAACGCTTTGGTGCACCGTCCGAAATCACCCGCTTACGCCTGGTGACTGCACCATAAATCATCATTGCATCCTCTTCGCTGGCGCGGGTTGCTGCTCTTCCTGAGCGTTAACCCGCGCCATTGCTTGTGCATTGCCCACCCTTCTTGTATACGACTGATCTGGAACAGCCTTTGCTTATGCTGTTCTGATGCCCAACGCCCCTTAGGGATAGCCACGCTTGTGAGTAGCAGGACGGGCTGTCAGATTGGGCGCGGTATTCACATCAAATAAAAACCAGTCAAACCACACAGATCGGGAGTACTTATGAACTTGCGCAAGCAGCTTGTGCTGGCTTTGGCTCTAGCCATTGGCAGCAGCGTTGCCCTGGCCCAAAAAGCCGCAGTAATCCGCATTGGCATTGAAGCCGCTTACCCACCGTTTGAATCCAAAAGTGTCTCGGGCAAGTTGCAGGGTTTTGATATCGATATTGCCAATGCCTTGTGCAAGAAAATCGAAGCTCAATGCAGTTGGGTGGAAATGCCCTTCGACAATCTGATCCCGGCGTTGCAGGCCAATCGCTTTGATGCGATCCATTCCGCCATGAATATCACCGAAGAACGCCTGAAAAGCATTGCCTTTACTGACCCGATTTACGCCGTGCCGGTGCAATTGATCGCCAACAAAAAGAGCCATCTGACACCTGATGTTTCGTCACTTAAGGGTAAGCGCATCGGCGTGCTGCAGGGTTCGATCATGGCTACTTATGCCAAAACCCGTTGGGAGCCCAAGGGCGTCACCGTGGTGGAATATTCGAATCAGGACAAGGTGTACATGGACCTGTTGGCCAACAACATCGACGCCTCGTTGCAAGAATCGCAAGCGGCCTATTCAGGCTTTTTGCGTACCGATATTGGTTCGGCTTTTGGTTATGCCGGAGCACCGATCAAGGATGCCTCGATTTTCGGGCCTGGCGTGGGGATTGGGCTGCGCAAATCGGATACGGCATTACGCCAGCAGTTGAATGACGCGATTGCGGCGCTGAAGGCCGATGGCACGTTCGACAAGATCGCCAAGCATTACTTCCAGGTAGACGTGATCGATAAATCGACGCCTTGAGGTTTGTGGATTTACAGGCGGACCGGTAGATCGATAAATGGGGTGCACATGGATGCACCCCATTTTCTGAATGCCAGCTGGCAAGGCCATCACTCAGCCATACAAGCAAGCCGCGTGATGGCGCAGATGGTCTTCCATGAAAGTCGCGATGAAATAATAGCTGTGGTCGTAGCCTGGCTGACGACGTAAGGTCAGTGGATAACCGCTGGCTTGCGCCGGGCCGACCAAGGCTTCTGGCCACAGTTGGGTGGACAGAAATTCATCGTCTTCGCCTTGGTCGATCAGCATGGGCAGATGTTCAGTGGCTTTACGTAGCAGCGCCGAAGCATCCCATTCCTGCCAGGCCGCTTCGTTCTCGCCCAGATACGCCGTAAATGCTTTTTTACCCCACGGTACCTCAGCCGGATGGCAGATCGGCGCGAAAGCAGATACCGAGCGATAGTGCCCCGGATTGCGCAGCGCCAGCACCAATGCACCGTGCCCGCCCATTGAATGTCCGGCAATCCCGCGCACTGGCAGCACCGGAAAATGCGCCTCAACCAGCTCCGGTAGTTCATGCACCACATAATCGTGCATCTGATAATGTTCGGCCCACGGCGATTGGGTGGCGTTCAGATAAAAACCAGCGCCCTGCCCCAGATCGTAGCTGCCATCATCGGCGACCGCTGGCCCGCGCGGACTGGTATCGCAGATCACCAGCGCCAGCCCCAACTCAGCCGCAATACGCTGTGCGCCCGCCTTATGAGTGAAGTTCTCGTCCGTACAGGTCAGCCCGGACAACCAGTACACCACCGGCACTTTCTGCGTTTCTGCCTGGGGCGGCAGATAAACCGCAAACTTCATGTCGCAATGCAAATGACTTGAAGTGTGTTGATGCCGACTTTGCCAACCGCCAAAGGCGCGATTGCGGGAGAGTTGGGTTAACGCCATGCAGCGGACTCCGATGCGGTCTGAGTGCGATTAAAGATCGTAGTGAATGACGCTGCGAATGCTCTTGCCTTCGTGCATCAGATCAAACGCCTTGTTGATGTCCTGCAAGCCCATGGTGTGGGTGATGAAGGTATCCAGTTCAAACTCGCCCTTCATGTAGCGGTCCACATAACCAGGCAGCTCGGAACGACCGCGTACGCCACCAAATGCCGAGCCCTTCCAGACGCGGCCGGTGACCAGCTGGAATGGCCGGGTGCTGATTTCTTCACCCGCACCGGCCACGCCGATGATGATCGATTCACCCCACCCTTTATGACAGCACTCCAGTGCTGAACGCATGACTTTGGTGTTGCCGATGCATTCAAACGAGTAATCCACGCCACCATCGGTGAGTTCAACAATGACTTCCTGGATCGGTTTGTCGTAATCAGCTGGATTAATGCAATCTGTGGCGCCCAATTGCCGGGCAATCTCAAACTTGGCCGGATTCACGTCAACGCCAATGATGCGCTCGGCCTTGGCCATCACCGCGCCGATAATCGCCGACAGGCCAATCCCGCCCAGACCAAAGATGGCGACGGTGCTGCCTGGCTGAACCTTGGCGGTGTTCATGACCGCGCCCATGCCAGTGGTGACGCCGCAACCGAGCAGGCAGACTTTTTCGAGAGGCGCTTCTTTGCTGATTTTGGCGACGGCAATCTCTGGCAACACGGTGTACTCAGAGAACGTCGAGGTGCCCATATAGTGGTAAATCGGTTTGCCTTGATACGAAAAGCGGCTGGTGCCATCAGGCATCAAACCCTTGCCTTGCGTGGCGCGAATGGCCTGGCACAGGTTAGTTTTGCCCGACAGGCAGAACTTGCATTTGCCGCATTCCGGGGTGTACAGCGGAATCACGTGGTCGCCCGGTTTGACGCTGATTACGCCAGCGCCCACTTCCATCACAATCGCTCCGCCTTCGTGGCCAAGGATGGTCGGGAAGATCCCCTCAGGGTCGGCACCGGACAAGGTATAAGCATCGGTATGGCAGACGCCGGTCGCCACGATCCGTACCAGCACCTCGCCCGCTTTCGGGCCATCCACCTCAACTTCAACAATTTCCAATGGTTGTCTGGCGGCCCAGGCAACGGCGGCACGGGATTTGATCATGATGGATTTCCTTGGCAAAAGCGGTAACAGGGGTACAGAAGCCGCATTATAGGCCGCCAGACATGTCAACTGAATGGAACTCCCTGGCTCCAGGCGTGGCCCGTTGCATGCTGCCAGCCAATAAACGCAGAAAAATCAACGGGCTGACGCACTTCACAAATAAATGTATCGCGGCAGATTGAATGTTGGCGACAGCGTTTGGTCGAGACGCACGCGGTAAACGGATTTGTCATCCGGCATCCGTTCAGTGAATCAGCTATAAAATCAGCACCTGGCCGCAACTTGCCCAGCCCCGGCGCTCGCCGCATTGGTGCCGGAAAATAAAATCAGACCGCAATCCAGACCAAGGAAAAAACAGATGAACTGGTACCTGGCTGTATTAAAGAATTACCTGGGTTTCAGCGGCCGCGCACGCCGCAAGGAATACTGGATGTTCGTGTTGTGCAACGTCATCATCACCGTCATTTTGCGGGTGATTGATCATCTGACGGGTTTGACCATTGAAAGCCACGGCGAAGCAATTGGCATTTTGGGTACCGTATATGGCCTGGCGGTGCTGCTGCCATCGCTGGCGGTCACCGTGCGCCGCCTGCATGACGGTGACCACACTGGCTGGTGGTTACTGATCGTCTTGCTGCCCATCGTGGGGGCGATTGTGATGCTGGTGTTCATGCTGCAGCAGAGCACTCCGGGTACCAATCGCTATGGCCCATCGCCACGGCTGGATTTCGACGAACCAGAAGCGCCTGTGCCAGGCCAGTTTTAGTCAGGATGCAGGCATCTGGCCCACTCCACTCAATTCAACCGGCGCGCGAACGCCCAAGTGCGTTGAGTGGAATTTTCAGATATTGCACCCCGTTGCTTTCCGCCTGCGGCAGGCTTCCCGCCCGGATATTGACTTGCACCGCAGGCAAAATCAGCAACGGCACATCCAGCGTCATGTCGCGCTGGTTACGCATGGCCACAAATTCATCTTCGCCAATACCGTCACGGACATGGATATTCGCCGCTCTTTGCGCCCCAACAGTGCTTTCCCAAACCGGCGCACGTTGCTGCGCTGGCGGGTAATCATGGCATAGCAGCAGGCGCGTTTCAGCCGGTAAATCCAGTAGCTTGCGTATGGATTGATACAACACGCGCGCATCGCCGCCCGGAAAATCGCAGCGGGCCGTACCAACATCTGGCATGAACAAGGTATCGCCAACAAAGACAATGTCGCCGATCTGAAAAGCGATATCTGCCGCTGTATGCCCCGGCACCGCCAGCACTTCGGCGTGCAACTCGCCAATCGTGATGACCTCGTCGGCAGCCAGCAATTGATCAAATTGCGTGCCGTCAGGGTTGAAGTCATCGCCAAGATTGAACAGCCGTTTGAAGGTCTGCTGCACCGCCAGAATGTTCTCGCCAATGGCGACTCGTCCCCCCGCTTGCTGTTTGAGGTACTGCGCTGCCGATAGATGATCGGCGTGGGCGTGGGTTTCCAGTATCCATTGCAGGGTTAGACCGTGACTGGCCAGCAACGCCAGTACCCGATCAGCGTTGGTAGTACGGATGCGCCCGGCTTTGGCATCGTAATCGAGCACCGGGTCAATTACCGCGGCATAGCCATTGCGACGGTCGTATACCACATGGGTAGCGGTACCTGTGGCGGTGTCAAACACGGTTTCTATCAGCGCTTGCATGAGATGTTCCCGGTGATGATCTTTCGTCGATATACCAATTAATATAATATATGTTTGTAAATTGTTTAGAAACACCTGCGCTGACCGGCCAGGTCAGACCACGGTTATCCATGTCATGACTCTTGATCATCTCGCTCCCCCGCTGGCACTCATGCGCCAAGGCGCCAACGAAGCCACCACTACATTGCGCGTGCTGGCCAATCCGGACCGCTTGCTGCTGCTGTGCCAGCTCAGCCAGGGCGAAAGCTCGGTCAGCGAACTGGAAGACGCGCTGGATCTGCATCAGCCCACACTTTCACAACAACTCGGCGTACTCCGCAGTGAAGGGCTGGTTGCTACCCGGCGCGATGGTAAACGGATGTACTACCGCATCGCCGACCCACGGGTGCTCAAGCTATTGGAAACGCTCTATCAGCTGTACTGCCCCCAATAAGCACTTTTACATGCGGCTGAGCCCTTGTGGTCGCGTCTGCGTACACGAATTATGGATTTGATCATGACCCTGGATTGGCAACACTTCACCCCATGGACTTCGCTGGCAGGGGGCATATTGATTGGGCTGGCTGCGGCAGGCTTTGCCTTGTTTAATGGCCGTATCGCCGGCATTAGCGGCATCGTTGGCGGTTTGCTGCGACCAGTTAGTGGCCAGACGAGCTGGCGTGTGGCTTTTGTTGCCGGGCTGGTGATTGCGCCATTGCTCTGGCGTTCCCTTGCGGCGCTGCGACCGATTGAGATCACGGCGTCGTCATGGCTGATTGTGCTGGCGGGCTTGCTGGTGGGCATTGGCACTCGTTATGGCGCGGGTTGCACCAGCGGCCACGGTGTGTGCGGATTGTCCCGGTTGTCCGGGCGTTCCCTGGCGGCCACACTCATCTTTATGGCGTTCGGTTTCGCCACCGTGTTTATACTGCGCCACGTTCTGGCCTGAAACGGAACTCATCTTATGAATATCGTCTTTGCTGCGCTTTCGGGTCTGGTATTTGGTTTGGGTCTGTTGCTGGCGGGCATGGCCAATCCGGCCAAGGTGTCCGGTTTTCTTGATCTGGCCGGACGTTGGGACCCATCGCTGGCGCTGGTCATGGGCGGAGCAATTGCAGTTGGCCTGCCTGCGTTTGCCCTTGCCAAAAAACGCACGACATCATTGCTTGGCTTACCTATGCAATTGCCGCAAAGCCGCCGTATTGATCGCCGACTCATCCTTGGCAGCATGATTTTCGGCATCGGCTGGGGCCTGGCTGGCATCTGCCCCGGCCCGGCATTGGTTTTGATGGGTAGCGGCAAAACCGAAGGCCTGCTGTTTGTAGCGGCGATGCTGGTCGGCATGGGCATTTTTGAGTGGCTGGAACACCACCGGAATAACGCATCGTGATCCTGGTTCTGCTACTTGGCGCGCTGGTGGGCGCGGTATTGGGCCTGACTGGCGCTGGTGGTGGCATCCTGGCTGTGCCAGCTCTGGTTGCCGGCTTGGGTTGGACTGTGCAGCAAGCCGCGCCAGTGGCCCTTATTGCAGTGGCAGCAGGCGCAGCGACGGGCGCGGTGGAAGGTTTTCGGCAAGGGCTGGTGCGCTATCGGGCTGGCCTGTTGATGGCGGCTCTTGGCGTGCCATTGACGGGCGTCGGCGCGTGGCTGGCCCATCGCATACCTACGGACTGGCTTACCGGTTTGTTCGGGATCACCATGCTGATCGTCGCCTTTCGGGGCTTGCATCGTGCCAGTCAAGCGCCCGAAGACAGTCGTCTGTTGCCACGTTGTAGCGTCAATCCTGCCACAGGCCGCCTGGTCTGGACGCCCGCGAGCGTCGCAGTGGTAGGCGGGATAGGCATGGTAACGGGCTTGCTGACGGGGCTACTGGGTGTGGGCGGCGGCTTTGTGATCGTGCCCGCTCTGCGCCGCTTTACCAGTTTGAGCATGCACGCGATTGTGGCGACCTCACTATTCGTGATCGCCCTCACCGGCTGCGGCGGAGTTTTGACGGCGCAGTGGCATGGCACCGTCCTGCCGCCCGCCGTTACCTGGCCTTTTCTGGGAGCCGTGGTAAGCGGAATGATTGCCGGGCGGCTGCTGGCTCAACACTTGCCCGGAGCCCAGATTCAGCGCGGGTTTGCGCTGCTGGTGTTGCTGATCGGGCTAAGCATGATCGCCAAAGCGCTCTGACTGGTAGCTCGAGCGATCATGCGCAGCCGCGTCGGGTTAATTCAGTTGCGGGTCCACGTAAAACTTCACGCCCTGGCTGGTCAAGGCTGGTGCAATACCTTGCGCATCCAGTTGATAAACCCAGATGCCGGGTGATACTTCTGCTGCGCCTTTGCCTGCCGCTTGCGATGCCGTAATCGCCTCCGCCGGCAAGACGTAACCACGTGAAGCAAAGTTATCCAGCGTTTCCTGCGTTTCAAACACAAAAACCACGCTGTATTCCTTGACGCCCTTCCCCCAACCAGTGGATGGGCTGGTCATGCGCATATAGATTTCTTTGTTTTTCTTGATATCTTTGGCCAGGCCATTACCAAAACCGCCAAACATCAGTACGCCGGTCGCGTTATTGGTAAATGCAGCGTAACCCACGCTTTGGTCGATTTTGGCTTTCAGGCTGGGATCAGCTTTTTCCAGTCGGTCAACCAGATCACGCACATTCAATTTAACCGTATTGCGTTTTTCGGGAACATTGCTGCCATTGGCCGCCAGCGCATTGCCCATTAATCCACACATTGCCACGATCACGGCCAAAGCGCGCCAGCCTGGCTGTTTTGCAAAAAACATCATCAAAACCTCCTCACAAGGATATATGCGCCGGGCAACGGACAACTACCGGGCGATTTTCTTGCCACTTGCTGTTCAATCGTTGTTTATTTGTTTTGCCAATATCAAAACAGCCTGATTCAAGCAACAAGAGAGGCCAACAGCGCCTCTCTTGTTGCTTGAATCATCGACTGGATCAGTTGCCTGGCGTTACAGAAACCGCCAACGCGTCGGTGACCACAGCCACAATCTGGTCACCCTTCTTTATTTCCTTGAACACGGCTGGATCTTCAACCTTCACGTCAACCACACGGTTCTTCGGGCCTTTGACGGTAATGGTTTGCGTCTTGTGGTTCACGCTCAGCACATTGGCAACGAGCGTCCGACGGCGTACTTCCATACCACCTGGCTTCTCGCCAGCGGCAGCCGAAGCTTTTGCCGTGGTTTCCACTTCCGAGCGAATGCCATTGCCGCCACGCTTGAGTGCCAGCGCGATGGAACGACGGTATTCAACGCTAACTTTATCGCCCACCTTGAGTTGGTCAAAATTCTTTACTTCCGGTGGATTGGTCACGTCAACAACGTGACCTTTCTCGCCCTTGATGGAGACCACGCGGGTAGCCGGATCAATCGCAATAATGACGCCTTTGGCGTGTCCGACCTGTGCCGCGCCACCTGCATCGATAATCTGGGCGGCTGGCGCTGAAGCATCCGCTGCAAATGCCGGTTGCGTTACTGCCAGCAAGGCGAGCAATGCTGCCGGAAGGATCAGGGCGTGGGTTGATTTCATAAAGTAATAACTCCGAAAGGTCAGGTTTGACTGCGTGTTGGATGCTCTGGCAACAATCGGCCAAAACAAAAAAATGGAGAGATGATCCGGAAGTGCTCCGCTTTCAGGATGGATTACTTCTGCCATTCAGTTTCATTTATTCCTGACAGGGTATGACCATGCGGCTTTCATATTCTCTCCTCCAACTTAATGCATTTTTCTGTAATTACAACTAAACATTAGCAAGCACGCATGTTTAAGCTCTCATCGCGGACCGTGCGTACTTAGCCGTTTTTCACTTCAGGAAGTCTGTTTTGTATCGCCTCCCCCTCGCTTCAGCATTCTGCATTTGTTCACTTTTACTGGTTTCACGCGTGGCCCAGGCTGACGTAGTCTGGCTGGATGCCGGCGCCATGCGCTCCGCCGCGCAGGATGATCACTCCTACGACTGGATGCTCTCGTATTCGCACCCGATTACACCCAACTGGTCTGCCAGCTTTACCTGGATGAATGAAGGCCACGTGGCAGACCATCATCGCGATGGCCACAGCGTGCAGGTCTGGTATCACACTGATCCACTGTGGAGTCACTTGCGGTTTGGTGCGGGTGTCGGGCCTTATCGATATTTCGATACCACCTCGGCCGCCACCAGCGACACTTACTCGGATAATCACGGTTGGGGCGTGCTGTATAGCCTGACGGCGGTCTGGCAAAACCCCGATAGCAACTGGCTTTATCAATTGCGCCTGAACCACGTTCAGGCCACCGGCAGCATCGACACCAATTCGGTCACGCTGGGCGTGGGCTATGCGCTGAGCCCGGACACGCTGGGCAGCGCTAACTGGCAGATACCGGCCGGTCGGCAAGAAGTTACGGTTTACGGCGGTAAAACCATTTTGAACAGTTTCAACTCGGAAACGGGCAGCGCCGCCAGCGTTGAATATCGCTACGCTGTTAATCCGTGGGTCAAGGTTTCGGGCGCCTGGCTAAACGAAAACAACCCTGCCACCATCCGCCGCAATGGCGCGCTGGCTCAGGTGTGGCTAGAGCCGGAGTTTTACAACAAGCAATTCACCTTGGGCGTAGGTGTCGGCGCCTATGTGCTGGTAGATAAATCCAGCAACACCACGGATGACAGCGATCCAGACCGGTTATCCGGATTGGTTACGCTCACCGCCAGCTACAAGGTGATGGAACACCTGCGCGCGCGGGTGGAATGGCACCGTATCGTCACCAATTACAGCCGCGATAGCGATATCGTGTTGCTGGGTGCGGGTTACGAGTTCTGATATGGCGAGCCAGGCCTGAACCTGGCTGACCAGAATAAATAGCTGGCTAGCTGCCAGCTATTTTTGCCACCAAGACCACTCACTCTCTGACACAGCTGATCTCAACCGGGTTCGATCTGCTTTCTGCGACAGCCATACGCATGGCATAGTCGTTATCCCGTCACACACCACCAGATGCTGATTCGATGGACTTCCCTACGCTGCATACCGAACGCCTGATCTTGCGCGCCTTTACCCAGGCCGATGCGCCAGCCTTGTTTGCCATCCATTCCGATGCACAAGCCATGCAGTGGTTTGGCTCTGATCCGGTTGTTGATCAGCTTGGCGCTGATGCATTGCTGGCTTTTTTTATCAATCTGCCGCACATGGCCGCACCAGGCATGCGCTGGGCGATTGAGCGGCGCGATGATGCCCGGTTGATTGGTTCTTGTGGTGTATTCAAATGGAACAAATCCTGGCGTAGTTGCAGTCTGGGTTACGAACTGGCTCACCCCGCATGGGGACACGGCTATATGCGCGAAGCACTGGAAAGCGTCATCGGCTGGGCGCTGGAGGGCATGCAGCTGAACCGGATCGAGGCGCTGGTGCATCCGCGCAATACGCCCTCGTTACGGGTACTGGAAAACCTGGGGTTTGCGCGCGAAGGCCAGCTGCGCCAGGGCGGTTACTGGCTGGAGCAATACCATGATCTGGTGCAGTTGGGATTACTCAAGCACGAATTCATTCAGCCGCAGCCCAAACTGACGCTTGCGTAACCAACCAAGCCGCCGCGCAATGACTAGCCAACGAACACTTTACTTTGGCAGGGTTGGTGGCACACTGGCGCTTTCGCGTCGTTCATCGCCGTTTATTCCCATTTCCAGGCTTTTCTCAGGCAGGTTTATTGCAATGAAATTGAAAAACCCAAAGTCTTTGTTTGCGATATGTGCAGCACTCACAGCCTGTTTGGCGCATGCCGACGACAGCGTCACGTTGGGGCAGAAACAAGCCAATATCGCCACAGACATTTTTGTTGAATCCTGTGTTGCTCATCCAGGAAACAACAAGGCCTCGGCCGATTGGGCCAAGCAAAAAGGCATGCAGCCCGCCAACGACAAATTTACCGCCGACGTGCTGCGTGGCCGCCCGGGCCAGGTATGGGGCGCGTCCAGCCCCGAAGGGCAATTTATTCTGGTTTTGTCTGAGCCGATGTGTTCGGTCTGGGCGCGGCAGGCGGACGCCGCAGGCGTTGAACAGAATATGCAAAAGATCATCAAGAACATCAAACGTCCGGGCACCAAGGTCAAGAGCCTGGTCGATAAAACCATCATGGAAGGTGGGCTGAACTATCACCAGCAAGCCACCACCATCATCAATACCAAAGAGAAGGCCCAACAAGGCCTGATGATGATCTCCACCACCACCGATTCCACCATGGCTCCGGTACAAATCCGGCTGACCTTGTCGCCGTTTACGCCAGATGCGGCAGATAAAAAATGAGACCCGTGGTCATCATTACCGGGAGTAGTCGTGGCATTGGCGCGGCAACAGCCCGGCTCGCCGGTGCGCGCGGCTATGCGGTTTGTGTGAACTATCTGCATAACGCCGCCGCCGCCGGGCAAGTAGTGAGCGACATTCAAGCCATGGGTGGGCAAGCCATTGCCATTGCGGCGGACATGGCGCTTGAAGCCGACGTGGTGCGCCTGTTTGAAGAGGCCAGCCGGGCCTTGGGGCCGATCAGTGCCCTGGTCAACAACGCCGGAATGATAGAACCGCAGATGCGGCTTGAGCAGATGACCAGCGCGCGGCTACAGCGGGTGTTTACGACCAACGCAATTGGCCCGCTGTTGTGTGCCCGCGAAGCCGTGCTGCGGATGTCGACCCGCCACGGTGGCCAGGGTGGTGTCATTGTCAATGTGTCTTCAGCCGCAGCTCGGCTGGGTTCACCCAACGAGTACATCGATTATGCCGCGACCAAGGGCGCCATCGACACCATGACGATCGGTCTTGCCAAAGAAGTGGCCAGTGAAGGTATCCGGGTGAACGGCGTTCGCCCTGGTCCGATTTACACCGACATTCATGCCAGTGCCGGTGAACCCGACCGGATCGAGCGGGTGCGGTCTGTCATCCCATTGCAACGCGGCGGAACGCCAGAAGAAGTCGCCAACGCCATCCTTTGGCTAATGTCTGCCGAGGCGTCTTACATTACCGGTTCGTTCATCGATGTGGCGGGCGGACGCTAAGCATTCGCAACGCACCCGCCATGCCATTCCATAGCATTTACCACAGATACCCCAGACCCACGCCATAGGTCAGCTGATTGGCCGTGCCACGCTGGGTGACGATGGGCGTATCGGCCGCCGAGCCAATCAGGCGCTGGTCGATTACTGCCGTGCCCACTGCCCAATGTTTATTAATGAAGTAAATAGCGCCGAGCCAGCCATAAACCTGTTGATTGCCACTATTGGCACTGAATACCGGCAAACCGGAAGCTTGTGATGCCGCTTCGTCGACCCCGTAATAGGTGTTCATGAAACTCTTGCTGGCCCAGCCATAGCCCAAACCCAGACCGAATAGCCATTGTGGTGAAGCCGGCGCCCAGATTGATGCTTGCACGGCTCCGCGCACGCCGTCATAAACCTGCCCGCCATTGGTCAAGATATTGGCATACAGCCGGAAACGATACGGAATATCGCCACCGCTTAGATACTGGTAGCCAACAAAACCACCCACTTCCAGCGTGGTGTCGATATCCGGCAGGCGCCGCAGCACCGGGTCGTCAAGATCGCTGCGGCCCAATTTGACATTCAGCGCCGGCCCCCAGCGAAAGCCCGAACCCGTTTTGCCCAGATCGAACTGCGCATATGGCCCGTACCACTCCACCAGCCAGCCATCGCCGCGATAATTCAGGCCTGGCACCGCGCCGACATAGGTATCTTTACAGCCGCTGCATTGCGTTGTTACCCCCACTCCGATACCAAACAGGTTAGGTGCCGGTGGTAAATCGATGGCATTGGCGACCGGCGCCAACAACCCGGCAAGGGCAAGCAATCCCGCACATAATTTGCCAACTACCAACCGCCGGGCGCGCAACAACATAGAATTCTCCGAATTAATGGCGCTGCGAGACAAATCCCACAGGCTTATGTATTAAAGAGCATGAAACTGCCAATACCAAGCCGGGCAGTGGTTTGTTGATCTGATGGTGGTTACGCCGCAACAGGTTTGATACTCTTGCAGCCTTCCCGCCTTTGAATCCCTCCCCGCCGTGCGTATCTCGCTCCCTTTTGCACTTGCCCTCATGCTTGCCGTTCCGGTAACTCATGCCGAGCCAACCTTGCCCCCAGACTCTGCATCTTCCACGTCTGTGCAAGAGCCGCCGCCGGAAACGATGACGGCCCCTCTTCCGGACGTCGAACCCACACCCGAGCCAGCACCCGCCAGTACGCCAGCAGTTGTCACGCCCACGCCGCGCCCGACGCCGCCACCTTTGCAACCCAATCAGGCCGCTGGTGGTGACAAAGAGGGTCGAGCTTTGCTCAACAAGCTGCTGCCCACCGGCATACCGGATCGCGCGGGCTGGTCTACCGACATCTTCAATGCTTTCAGCGCATTGAAGATTCCCTATACGCCATCGTTCTTCTGCGCTTCGATCGCCGTCATTGCGCAGGAATCCAGTTTCCAGAGCGATCCGGTCGTGCCGGGTCTGCCCAAGATTGTGTGGAGCGAGATCGACAAACGCATCCACAAGTTCGGCATTCCGCGACTGGTGGTACAAGCGGCTTTTGCCAAAGCTTCACCAGACGGTCGCAGCTATAACCAGCGGGTCGATTCGTTGCAGACCGAACGCCAGATGAACGCGTTGTTTGAAGACATGATTACCGAACTGCCGTTTGGCCCCAAGTTGTTGGCCGACGACAACCCGATTCGCACTGGTGGCCCCATGCAGGTGGGTGTTGAGTTTGCCAAAGGCCACGTCAAAGTCTGGCCGTACCCATACAAGATCCAGCGCAGCTTGCGTGACGAAGTGTTTACTCGCCGCGGCAGCGTTTATTTTGGCACCGCGCATTTGCTGCAATACCCGGCCAAATACACGCAAATGGTTTACCGCTTTGCTGATTACAACGCGGGCCGTTACGCCAGCCGCAGTGCCGCTTTCCAGTTGGCATTGGCGCGCATCAGTGGCAGCAAACTGGTTCCCGATGGTTATCTGATGAGCTATACCGGCACGGCGCCCAACAATGACGTAACTGACACCCAGCGCCTGTTGTTTGGCATGACGGGAAAGTTGGGGATTTCCAGAGCACAGATGCTTAGCGACATCCGGCAGGAACGCTATTCCTCCTTCGCGCAAACCCCAACTTATCAGCGGGTCTTTGCGCTCGCCACCAAGGTCGCGGGCAAACCGGTACCGCAGGAAGCGTTGCCGCAAATCCGGCTGATCAGCCCCAAAATTACGCGCAAGCTGACCACGGCATGGTTTGCCCAGCGGGTTGATGGGCGCTATCAGGATTGTCTGGGGCGCATGAATAGCGGTAACTGACAGTGCACACGCGAGCAGCGAACAGGTAATAACAATAAGCCGGGATGATCCCGGCTTATTGCATGCTGGGGCTTATAAACCGGAACAGAACGGAAAATCGACCTCAGGCTGATGTCCGGAAATGATGTCCGCCACGGCTTTACCGGCGCCACAACCTTCGGTCCAGCCCAGCGTGCCGTGCCCGCTATTGATAAACAGGTTGGGATAACGGGTGCCGCCAATATAAGGCAGATTGCCAGGCGTGGTCGGGCGCAGGCCACTCCAGAACGTGGCGTTATCGTAATCGCCCGCATGTGGGAATATCTCGCGGGTGCGGTGGATTAACGCGGCACAACGAACCGGATTAAGCGTCAGGTCATAACCATTGAGCTCAGCCGTACCGGCAACGCGCAAGCGGTCTCCCAGGCGCGAGAACACCAGTTTGTGGCCATCGTCGGTCAAACTGACTTCTGGTGCTATATCGCCCGGGCGCACCGGAATCGTCGCGGAATACCCTTTGGCTGGATAAATATCCAGGGTGATCTTGAGTGGTTTAAGTAGTTGCGGACTAAAACTGCCCAGACAAACCAGATAAGCATCGGCCTGTAATAATTCGGTGCGGGGATAGCCGTCCGCTTCTTGCCAACGCAATTGCACGCCAGATATCTCGCACGATTGTGCGTCTTCCAGGTAATCAATTTGCGTGCCATAGCGAAACACCACACCAGCTTGCGCGGCGAGCTGGGCCAAATGGTGGGTGAATTTGTGCGCATCACCGGATTCATCGCTGGGTGTGTAGGTGCCCCCCACTATCGGCCGCAACGAACTGGCCAATGCGGGCTCAATGGCAAGACATTCCTGTGCTGACTTCACTTGCCGATCCAGCCCCACCTGACGCATCAGGGCTGCTGCCGGTACTGCTGCTGCAAACTCGGCCTCGTCCGTGTAGTAGTGCAAAATCCCTTTGGTCAATTCGTCGTAATGCAGCCCGGTATCGTGACGCAACTGTTGCAGTTGTGCCCGGCTGTACAGCCCCAGTCGTACCAGATTTTGCAGATTGTGGCGCGCGCGGGCCGGGGTGCACTCTTGCAAGAAGCGTAGCCCCCAACGCCATTGGGCCCAGTCCGCTTTAGGCCGAAACAGTAATGGTGCATCTTCTTCGGCCAGCCACTGCAACACCTTCCACGGCGCTTTGGGATTGGCCCATGGCTCGGCATGGCACACGGAAATCTGGCCGCCATTGGCAAAACTGGTTTGCAAGGCGGCATCCGGCTCGCGATCAATCACCGTCACCTCATGCCCCGCCTTGTGCAGAAACCATGCCGACGTTACGCCAGCGATCCCGGCTCCCAATACCACCACGTGCATCCAGTTCTCCCCTTGCCGTGGGCATCGATTATGCCCTGCCAGTATCAATGGCTTTTTTTAATGCACTACCGCCGAAAAGTGTAACTTCTCAAAATCAAATCCGGGCCGTTCTGCCACCGATTGACCGAGGGCTTAGTAAATACCATGGCTCTCAGTCAGCGCACACCTGCTATTTAGAGAATTTCTGATACAGGTCGCAAATAGCCCGGCGTTTTGCCAACCTGCCATGCGTCAGTCTGACTACGCTTTACGACAATCGTCACCCCGAGCACTTCCCTTCAGTAGAACAATTGTTCTATAATCCGGCCACCACACACTTCTTCACGGGTCTTCAGTCATGGATGACAACAAGAGCAAGGCGCTTGCCGCCGCACTGGCACAAATCGAGCGGCAATTCGGCAAAGGCGCCATCATGAAGATGGGCGACAACCAGATCGAAAACGATCTGCAAGTCGTATCCACCGGCTCCCTCGGGCTGGACCTTGGGCTGGGTGTAGGCGGTCTGCCGCGCGGCCGTATTGTTGAAATTTTCGGACCAGAATCGTCGGGTAAAACCACGCTGTGTCTGCACGTGGTTGCTGAAATCCAGAAGCTGGGCGGCACCGCTGCATATATTGATGCGGAAAACGCGCTGGACCCGGTTTACGCACAAAAGCTGGGCGTTAACGTTGGCGACATGCTGATTTCGCAGCCGGACACCGGCGAGCAAGCCCTGGAAATCGCTGACATGCTGGTGCGTTCTGGCGGCGTGGATATCATCGTGGTCGACTCGGTGGCCGCACTGACGCCGAAAGCTGAAATTGAAGGCGAAATGGGCGACGTTCACGTCGGCCTGCAAGCCCGGTTGATGAGCCAGGCACTGCGCAAGCTGACCGGTAACATCAAGCGCACCAACACGCTGGTGATCTTCATCAACCAGTTGCGTATGAAGATTGGCGCCATGATGCCCGGCCAGAGCCCGGAAACCACCACCGGCGGTAATGCACTCAAGTTCTATGCTTCTGTCCGTCTGGATATCCGCCGCATTGGCGCAGTCAAGAAAGGTGAAGAAGTCATTGGTAACCAGACCAAGGTCAAAGTTGCCAAGAACAAGGTCGCCCCTCCATTCCGCGTCATCACCTTTGACATTCTGTACGGCGAAGGCATCAGCCGTGAAGGCGAGATCGTCGAGCACGGCGTCACCCACAAGATCGTAGAGAAAGCGGGTGCCTGGTATAGCTATAACGGCAACAAGATTGGCCAAGGCCTGGAGAATTCCCGCCAGTATCTGAAAGACAATCCTGAAGTCGCGGCTGAAATCGTCGCCAAGATTCGCGAAAAAATCGGCCTGAGCAGCACACCAATTGAAGTTGGTGGCACGCAAAACGATGAAGTCGATGTACTCGAAGCGTAATCCGGCTTGAAACCTGCACATGCATGACGATGATGAAGCCTTCGAAGAAGGCTTTGACAGCGAGTTCGAAGCGGCACCGGCGGTGCCCTTCGACCCCGCAAAATTCCGCCACCGCGCGCTCGCCATGTTGTCCCGGCGAGAATATGCACGGGCAGAGCTAAAGGCCAAACTAAGGCCACACTGTCCCGACGAAAGCCACCTGGAAGCGTTGCTGGATGACTTTCAGGAACGCAACTGGCTTTCTGATGCCCGCTTTGCCGAGCAGTGGGCGCATTTTCGGTCACAGCGTTATGGCACGCGCCGACTTGCTGCTGAATTGAGGCAAAAAGGCGTTTCCAGTGAGCTTATTACCGAGACCCTGGAAAACATGGAAGGTGACGAGCTTTCCAAAGCTCGCGCACTGTGGCAACGCAAGTTCGGACAACTACCGCAGGATCAGAAAGAACGCGCCAAACAATTACGCTTTCTGGCCGGGCGAGGTTTTTCCACAGATGTGATCTATCGCATCGTTGGTGGCGAAGAAGACAATTTCTAAGCCATCCCGCCCTTGCATTTCTTGCTACTACGCCATTTCGTACCACACATCCCGTTCCTCACTTCTCTGCATCCACCCCACTGTGCGGCAACGCTTCCAGCCATTCCCGAAAGAACCCAATAAACGCTCGCACCTTGGCCGGTACATGGCGGCTATCTGGATAGACAGCGTATATCCCACCGGATGGCAACGCCCAAGCGGGCACCAGTCGGACCAGATCGCCACTGACCAGACCGGCACGTACGGTACTTTCATCCAGCACCGCAATACCGGCGCCATGCTGCACTAACGCCAATGCACTGAGCGGCGTACTGGTGCGCATGGCCGCATGCAAACGCACGGTGCAATCTTCACCGTCGCCATGGGTAAAACGCCAGGTCAGCGGTGCGGCCAGCAAGCTGAGCACCACCCAGCGATGCGTCGCCAGATCACGCGGGTGCCGCGGCAAACCATGCCTGGCCAGATAGGCTGGAGACGCCACGGCGTATTGCTCGAACCGGGCAAGTTGCGTCGCTCGCAAACTGGAATCGCGCAACCAGCCCATGCGGATTGCCACATCTACACGTTCACGTACCAGATCCAGCACCTGGTCGGTCGCCAGTAAATCAATTTGCAAATCGGGATAGCGCTCGCCAAATGCGGCCAATGCCGGGGCGAGCACTGTGGCGGCGTGGTCAGCGGGAGCGGTAATCCGCAAAGTACCGGATGGCGCGGCGACTTCCTCGTTAAGCCGGTCAATACTTTCACGCAGCGATTGAATCAGCGGCGCGGCGTCCCGAAACAGCGTTTCTCCAGCCTCCGTTAACGTCACTCGCCGGGTGGTACGCACGAACAGTGCCGTGCCCAGTTCGGCTTCCAGCTTGGCAATTTGCTGACTCAACCCGGCCTTGGCTATCCCCATCCGTTCTGCCGCCGCAGTGAACCCGCCCGCTTCAGCGACAGCAAGAAAGAGTTCAATCCGGTTTAGATCTGGTTCGCTCAACATGGGTCTTATTGTCTTCAAATAGTGAACAGTAAATTATCAACAAGGCTGTTTATCAGATCAATAGCACCACGCAAAATAGCAGCACTTTAAATCCAGTCGAACCAACCGATGACCCAACCCACCCTGACCCTGCTGTTTGATCCGCTCTGCGGCTGGTGTTACGCCGCCCAACCCGGGCTGGATGCGCTGGCGCAAAACCTGGACGTGCAATGGCACCTGCTTCCCACTGGTTTGTTTGCCGGTGACGGTGGGCAAACCATGACGACCACAAAGCGTGAGTACTTCTGGAGCAACGACCAACGCATCGAGCAACTCACCGGGCAAGTCTTTAGCCAGGCTTATTACGATGACGTATTGAGCGACTTCACCAGTCGTTTTGATTCCTGGTTACCAACCAAAGCGTGGTATCTGATCACCGAACAACAACCTGCCGCTGGCCTCGAGGTTCTGCATGCGATCCAGCAATTGCGCTATGTAGCCGGGCGGCAAAGTGGCGACATTGAGGCCTTGGCGGATGTGGCCGAGAAATACGGGCTTGAGCGAGAGAGCTTTCTGATTTCGTTGCAGGGCCCAACCCCACCTGCATTGACTGAAGCCATCAGCCAAGCCAGGCAACTGATGCAATCGCACCGGGTTGGCGGGGTACCGACCTTGTTACTGGAAACCGCAAGCGGCAGCGGCATTGTGCCCAACCAGATGCTGTACCACGAGCCAACCCAATTGATCGGGGCGATTCAGAGCGCATTACAGAACGACCATCAATCCGCACAAAACAACCCGTAATAACAACCACTTGAATAACAGCTACAAGGAGAATCTCATGAATATCGTATTGATCGGCGCTACCGGTTTTATCGGATCGGCCCTGCTGTCCGAAGCACTCGCTCGCGGCCATAAAGTGACTGCCATCGTTCAGCATCCGGAAAAACTCCCTGCCCATGCCAGTCTGACCGGCGCGGCAGTCAACGTGCTGGATACCGGCACATTGACCCAGACATTGGAAGGCCATGACGCCGTATTGAGCGCGTTCAGCGGCCACGCCCAGACGGATGTGCGTGATTACTATGTGGCAGGCTTCAAATCCATCCTCACGGCGACCAAAGCTTCGGCCCTGCAACGTTTGCTGGTCGTCGGCGGTGCCGGTAGCCTGGAAGTGGCTCCGGGCCTACAGGTTGTCGATACACCGGAATTCCCTGAACAATGGAAAGGCACGGCCTTGGGTGCCCGCGACGCGCTGGACTTGTTGCGCAGCGAAACCAGCCTGGACTGGACCATGTTGAGCCCGTCGGCATATATCCATCCGGGCGAGCGCACCGGCGTCTTCCGTCTGGGCGGCGATCAATTGCTGGTGGACAGCGCTGGCAAGAGCGAAATCTCGGTGCAGGATTACGCCGTAGCGCTGATCGACGAACTGGAACAACACCAGCACAGCAAGCAACGCTTTACCGTTGGCTACTGAGCCGCCCGTATAGCTATTGCCAGCAAACTGCCCCACCGGCAACGGTTGGGGCAGTTTGCTTTAATACTGTCGCTCGACTTCCCTCTCCAAACCCGCAAGGCTAATCCGGCAGGCGTGCAGGTGGAAAATCTTGAGACTCCGAGCCTTGCATCCAGCAATCCCAGGGTGGCGTTTCGCCCCACTGCGCTTGCAAAAACTCCACCAGTGAACGCACCTTGGCCGACAAATGCCGACGACTTGGGTAGATGGCATGCAAGGTCAGCTCCGGCAGCGTGTAATCGGCCAGCAGTGGCACCAGTCGCCCGGCGCGCAAGTCCTCACCCACCAAAAAAGTCGGTTGCATGATGATGCCCTCGCCCGCCCGCGCCGCCTCACACAACACGTCGCCATTGTTGGCGCGAAAAGTACTACGCACCTGTACTGAAGTGCGCCGCTGCTGGCTGTCGCTAAACGTCCAGGTTTCGCCATCGGCGGCGTATGAATACGCCAGTGCCCGATGTTCCTTCAAGTCCGCAGGCGTTTTGGGCGTGCCATGCGTAACCAGATAACCCGGCGCGGCGCAGGCGATGATGCGGATCGGCGCAATCCGCCGTGCCACATACGAACCCGGCAATTGCGCGGCAATGCGCAAACCCATATCCAGACCTTCTTCGACCAGATCTACAGCTCGATCAGACAAAGAAACATCTGGATGTACCAACGGATATTGCGCGCAATAACGCGGCAATACGGCAGCCAGATGGCGTGTGCCCAAAGACACCGGCGCGGTAAATCGCAACCAGCCGCTGGGTCTGGACGCCTCACTACCCACTTCGGTCTCGGCTTCATCGACATCGGCAATGATCTGCTGGGCCCGCTCAAAATACGCGCGCCCGGCGTCGGTCAAACTCAGACGGCGCGTGGTGCGTTGTAGCAAGCGTGCGTTCAGATGAGTTTCCAGTTCGGCTACTAACCGCGAAACCGCAGACGTCGACATATCCAGTTTCTCCGCTGCCCGCACGAAGCTACCGGTTTCAACCACCTTGGCGAAAGTTTGCATAGCTAGCAACCGGTCCATCACCCAATCCTTTTATTGCGATATATGGGACAAATTATTGATGAATAGCTCATTTATCGCAATGATAGAAACAAAGACAATGTTCTTCATCCGCTGCGGCAACGCCAGCGGGAAAACCTGAAGCCCGCAAAAATCAACGGCAAACCGCGCTAAAGAACGCAGCAGCTAAATACCGATATTCAATCAACAATCAATATCTACTCTGGAGCAACACCATGAACTCATCTCGCACCGCCCCTTTTGGCATTTTCATTTTGCGCCTGGCCTTGGGGGTGATGTTTGTCGCCCACGGCGCCACCAAGCTGTTTGTATTTACCCTGCCCGGCACCGCCCACTTTTTTGCCTCGCTCGGCTTGCCCGGCTGGCTGGCCTACCCGATTACCTTTGCCGAACTGGCCGGCGGCATTGCGCTGATTCTGGGCATCTTTCCGCGCTGGGTTGCCGCTGTGCTGGCACTGGAATTGTTCGGCGCAGCCACCGTGCACTTCGGTAACGGCTGGATGTTCACCAATGCGAACGGTGGTTGGGAATACCCCGTGTTTTTGGCAGTGACCTCTGCCGCAGTTGCGTTACTCGGCGACGGCGCCTTCGTACTCAAACGCTCGACGTTTGGCCGCAACTAAGCAGCGTCGGGTTTGCAAATCCAATAATTGGAAACAAGACAAGCACTGCACTCAGCGGCAATCTGCCCGATAATGTCGCCATTACCTAAACCTGTCCGGGATAGCCCCGGGCAGGTTTTGATTTTTACAGCGGATGCGAATCAACGCCCGCCCGTAGCCGTAGCTCTCGCATAAACCTGTACCAGACATTCTGAAGACTCATGACCACCACCGCACCCAGCACACCCGCGCAACGCCAACCGCTTTCTATCGGGGCGATTCTTTTACTGGGCACACTGACCGCCATCGGCCCGATGTCGATCGATATGTACTTACCGAGCTTTCCGGCCATTCAGCAAAGCCTGCAGGCCAGTGCTGGCGCGGTGCAATGGACGCTGGCCAGTTTTTTCATTGGCCTGGCACTGGGGCAACTGATTTACGGGCCGTTATCGGATCGTTTCGGGCGCAAGCCGCCGTTGTACTTCGGGATGGCGCTCTACGCCTTGGCCAGCGTGGGTTGCATGTTGTCGCACAGTATCGAAATGCTAATCCTGTGCCGCTTTTTGCAAGCGTTAGGCGGCTGCACCGGTATGGTGATCTGTCGCGCCATTGTGCGTGATCGCTGCGAGCCACAAGAAGCCGCGCGCATCTTTTCGCTGCTGATGCTGGTAATGGGCCTGGCGCCCATTCTGGCGCCATTGCTGGGCGGCTGGCTGGTGATCCATCTGAGCTGGCGTGCGCTGTTTGGCGTGTTGGTCGGCTTTGGTTTGATCTGCCTGACGGGTATTCACTTTGGACTGACCGAAACCGTGGACCACAAAAAGGCCGCTCCAATGCATTTTGGTGGCGTGCTCAAGGGTTATGGTCAGTTACTGCGGGATCGCTGGTTTCTGGGTTACACGCTGTGCTCCGGTCTGGCCAGCGCGGGCATGTTTGCGTATATCACCGGCTCGCCTTATGTGCTGATTACGCTGCACGGCATTGCGCCGGAACATTTTGGCTGGGTATTCGGGAGCAATGCCTTTGGTTTGATTCTGGCTTCGCAACTCAATAGCCGTTTTCTCAAAGCCAATGATCTGGACACTTTGCTGCGACGCGCTTTGTGGGCGCCCTTGCTGGCGGGCTTGTTGCTGGCTGTCAGCGCATGGCTGGGTTTCGATGCACTGCCGGTCTTGCTGCTCGGGCTGTTCTGCTTTGTCGGCAGCCTTGGGTTTATCAGCCCCAACGGGTCGGCTGCCGCGCTCAAACATCATGGCAGCCGTGCCGGGCTGGCATCGGCCTTGATGGGTAGTTTGCAATTCACCCTGGCCACTGTCGTCGGCACCTTGATGGGCGCCTGGCAGGACCCCAGCGCCAAGCCGTTGGCAACACTGATGTGCGTTTGTGGCGTGGGCGCGTGGCTGATTCACCGCACCCTGGTAATGCGGCAAAAGGCCTAGCACATCGGTTGCCTGTTCGCGCGCCGCGCTTTTGTTTACAATCGGCGGTTACCCATATAACGCGCGAACACGTCCCCGACTATGAAATCCGCTGAAATCCGGCAGAAATACCTCGATTTCTTCGCCTCGAAGGGCCACCAGATTGTGGCTTCTTCGTCGTTGATTCCCGCCAATGACCCGACGCTGTTGTTTACCAACGCCGGCATGAACCAGTTCAAGGACGTGTTCCTGGGGTTCGACAAGCGCGCTTATACCCGCGCCACCACTTCGCAAAAGTGTGTACGCGCCGGTGGCAAGCACAACGATCTGGAAAACGTGGGCTACACCGCCCGCCACCACACCTTCTTTGAAATGCTGGGCAATTTCAGCTTTGGTGATTACTTCAAAGAAGACGCGATCAAATACGCGTGGGAATTCCTGACCAGTGCGCAATGGCTGAACCTGCCCAAAGAAAAACTGTGGGTGACCGTCTACGCGTCGGACGACGAAGCCTATGACATCTGGCACAAGGGTGTCGGCATCCCGGCCGAGCGCATGATCCGTATCGGCGACAACAAAGGCGCGCCGTACGCATCGGATAACTTCTGGACCATGGGCGACACCGGCCCATGCGGCCCATGTACCGAAATTTTCTACGATCACGGCGAAGGCATCTGGGGTGGCCCTCCTGGCTCGCCAGAAGAAGACGGCGATCGTTACATTGAGATCTGGAACAACGTGTTCATGCAGTTCAACCGGGATGAAACCGGCACGCTGCATCCGCTGCCCAAGCCATCGGTTGATACCGGCATGGGTCTGGAGCGTATCTCGGCAGTCATGCAACACGTGCATGCCAACTACGAGATCGACCTGTTTGTGGATCTGCTGCAAGCCGCAGCCAAAGCCACTGGCGTGCCGTACAACCAGGAAACACCGTCGCTGAAAGTGATCGCCGATCACATTCGCGCCTGTTCCTTCCTGATTGCCGATGGCGTGTTGCCGTCGAACGATGGCCGTGGTTACGTGCTGCGCCGGATTATCCGCCGCGCGATTCGCCATGGTTACAAGCTGGGCCAGAAGGGTCTGTTCTTCTATACGCTGGTGGCCAAGCTGGCCGAACTGATGGGCGATGCCTATCCGGAACTGCGCCAGCGCCAGAGCTCCATTGAAGACGCGCTCAAGCAAGAAGAAGAACTGTTCAGCCGCACACTGGAAAACGGTATGGCGTTGCTGGATGGCGCGCTGGCTGGCGGCAAGACGGTACTGGAAGGCGCAACCGCCTTCATGCTGGCCGATACCTTTGGCTTTCCGATCGACTTGACCGCTGACGTGTGCCGCGAGCGCAATGTCACCGTGG
The DNA here is from genome assembly GCF_031291215.1 of Silvimonas sp. Lineage (NCBI taxonomy): Bacteria > Pseudomonadati > Pseudomonadota > Betaproteobacteria > Neisseriales > Chitinibacteraceae > Silvimonas > Silvimonas sp. Next base: position 91,180 of record NZ_JARLJK010000136.1, on the reverse strand, counting down.
ATATGGAAGGCTTCGAGAAAGCGCTGGAAGCACAACGCCAACAATCCAAAGCCGCTGGCCAGTTCAAGATGACTGCCGGCTTGGCTTATGACGGCGAAGCCAGTCATTTCCACGGTTACGACGAAACCAGCCGCGATGCCAGGATCATTGCGCTGTACCGCGGTAACGAGGCAGTGCAACAACTGAACGCCGGTGATGATGGCGTGGTGGTGCTGGATCACACCCCGTTCTACGCTGAATCTGGCGGCCAGGCGGGCGATACCGGTGAGATCGCTGCCAATGGCGGTCTGGATGGTTTGTTTGACGTGACTGACACGCAAAAGGTGAAAGCCGACGTGTTCGGCCATCAAGGCAAACTGGTACGCGGTAGCCTGAAAGTAGGTGACACCGTGGCCGCCACCGTTGATCTGCATAAACGCAACGCTACCGCGCGCAACCACTCCGCCACTCACTTGCTGCACGCCGCATTGCGCGAAGTACTGGGTAAGCACGTGGAACAAAAGGGTTCGCTGGTCAACAATGAACGCACCCGTTTCGACTTCAGCCACCCCAAGCCGGTGACGGCGGAAGAACTGGCGAAGATTGAATCGCTGGTCAATCACGTGGTGATGCAGAACTACCCGGTCGACGTGGCCAACATGAGCTACGACGACGCCATCAAGTTTGGCGCGATGGCCCTGTTTGGCGAGAAGTACGGCGACGAAGTACGCGTGTTGAAGATGGGCGATTTCTCCACCGAACTGTGCGGCGGTACACACGTGCATCGCACCGGGGATATCGGCTTCTTCAAAGTGCTGGCCGAAGGCGGCGTTGCTGCCGGCATCCGCCGCGTGGAAGCCACTACCGGTGAAAACGCAGTGGCTTTTGTGCAAGCGCAAGATCGTGAACTGAAACAAGCCGCAGCACTGGCCCAGGCACAACCGGGTGAGTTGCTGGCCAAGCTGGAAAAACTGCAGGACAACGCCAAGTCGCTGGAAAAAGAACTGGCCAAACTCAAAGGCCAACTGGCTGCGAGCAAGGGTGACGAACTGGCTGATAGCGCCACCGTTATCGGCAACGCCAAAGTACTGGCCGTTGAATTGCCAGGAGCCGACAACACCGCCCTGCGCGAAACACTGGACAAGCTCAAAGACAAGCTGGGCAGCGCGGCGATTGTGCTGGCCAGCACCGCTGAAGGCAAAGTCACGCTGGTGGCAGGTGTGACCGCTGACCTCACCAGCAAGGTCAAAGCCGGTGAACTGGTCAACTTTGTTGCGCAACAAGTTGGCGGTAAAGGTGGCGGTCGTCCCGATATGGCCCAGGCCGGTGGCACACAGCCAGAAAACCTGGCTGGCGCACTGGCCGGTGTCATTGCCTGGGTAGCGGCCAAGCTGTAATAGCGCGGTTCCTCCGGCACACGAAAGCGGACATCCCCGGATGTCCGCTTTTTTTATTCCCGCAAACTATGGTTAAGCAAGGAACTCAATGGCGCTTCAATAAGCCCAAGCGCCGGTAACCCTCAGTGCGTTTGTGCATTCTTTGAAAGGACTCTATCTTGCCGTTTAACTGGCTAGCTGCCGTACAAGCTATTCCGTGGGGACAAGTTATCGACAACACCCCGAAGTTGATCGAGGCTACCCGCAAGCTGTTTTCCAAATCCAGCAAGCCGGTGCCACCGCTTGAACCCGCAGCGCAAATACCTGTTCCCCAGACCGAGTCTGGCAGACTGGAGCGACTGGAAACGCTGGCAGAAGCGAACCGCAACGAACTGGTCGATTTGCAGCACGATTTGCAAGAATCGGTACGTTTGATCCAGGTATTGGCAGAACAAAATGCGCAAATGGTCATTGCCATCGAAGGATTACGGCGCCGCACGCGCCTTTTGAGCTGGCTCGGCGCGGTATTGCTAATCGGTCTGGTTGTTGCGTTCTGGCAGTTGGCTCACCGTTGAGCCTTTGCCTGTACTCACCGTTGCGTAGCGGGACCAGACAGCGCCACTCAGCAGTCCGGCACAGCCGGGCTCACCCATGCGGATGATTTTTCTACGCAGCATCAAGATATATCAGTAAAGTCTGATTTTGATTGTTATCTACCCCAGTCGAGAGTCCTGATTCTGTGACAGCCGTTATTTCTCCCCTTTTGACGTCGCACCGCAAACAGCTGCGCTCGGTATTGATGCTTGCCTTTGCTACGGTTGCAGTATTGATGGCGATATCGCTGTCGCTGATTCTGGGGCACTTGGCCACCGAGCGGGAGCGCCAGGAAATCAGCGCGGGACTGCAAGAGCTGGGTGCGCAAATGAGCCAGCAACTGGATCGCGGGATCAACCAGCGCATCCGCGACCTGCAAGTGATTTCGTCTTTACGCCAGATCCGCGATCCGCAAAGCTCGATTGCCGATAACCAGGCTGTGCTGGAAAAACTCAAACAAACCTACCCCGCTTACGCCTTCATTGGTTTTGCCAACCCGGACGGCACCCTGGCCTACGCCACCCAAGGCTTGCTGGAAGGCAAAAGCATGCTGGAGCGCCCGTGGTTTGCCGCTGGCACGCAAGGCACTTATGTCGGTGACGTGCATGAGGCCAAATTGCTGGCCAAATTACTGGCGAAACCCAGCAGCGGTGAGCCGCTGCGTTTTGTTGATATCTCCACGCCGGTTTACGACCTGCACAATCAATTGCTGGGCGTTCTGGGTGCCCATCTTTCCTGGGAATGGGCCCGCGAACGCGAGCAAAACGTGTTTTCCACTTCGCGGCATGAGCAAGGAGTACAAGCCTTTGTGCTGACGCATAGCGGCCAAGTGTTGTTGGCACCTTCCGGTTTACCCGAGAGTCAGCGGCAGATGCCAGCCGGTCTGAACCGCGCAGCCGAGGGGGCCAACGTGCTGACATGGCCTGACGGCAAAACCTATCTCACCGCTGTGGTCCCTACGCACGGATATGGCGATTTCAAGGGTCTGGGCTGGACCGTGGTGGTTCGCCAGCCGACCAGCGTCGCCTTCGCGCCGGTACAACAGCTGCAGCGGGCGATCTGGATTACTGGTGCCATCGGCACATTGATTTTCACGCTGTTGGGCGCGTGGCTGGCGACTGGTATCAGCCGTCCGATGTTGCGGCTGGCACAGGTCGCCCAGCGTTTACGCGCCGGGGAAAGCGAACTGGAGATTCCGCTGGAAACGCGTTACGCCGAAACCGAACGCCTTTCGGCCTCGCTGCGCCATCTGGTGGCGGGCCTGAACGCCGAACGTGGCAAGCTGGCAGCACTGAATCAATCGCTGGAAGAAGAAGTCGCCGCCCGCACGCAAATGCTGGACTTGGCCAATACGCATTTACTCACAACGCTGGAAGAGCGCAGCGCCTTGGTGCGACAACTGGAAGCACTCGCCAGCACCGACACGCTTACCGGCTTGATGAACCGGCGCGCCTTCTGGCGCAGTGCTGAACAGGAATTCAAACGCGCCCTGCGCAGCAACAAGCCGCTTTCCCTGGTCATGCTGGATATCGATCACTTCAAGCAGATTAATGATTTGTTTGGCCACAGCGCTGGCGATGAAGCGTTGACCCAATTGGCGCGTAACTGTCTGCAGGAACTGCGCGAAGTCGATTTGATGGCGCGGCTGGGCGGTGAAGAATTTGTGGTGCTATTGCCCGACGCCGACTCTGCCAGCGCGGCCGCTGTGGCAGAGCGCTTGCGCGAGTGCCTTGCGAACACGGCGGTACAGCTCAATGACGGCAAGCACATCCCCATTACTGCCAGTTTTGGCGTCACTGAATGGGCACGCGACCTGAGTCTGGATCAGGCGCTCATGCAAACCGACCAGGCGCTGTACGCAGCCAAAAATGGTGGGCGTAACCAGGTCAGCATCTGGGATCCAGAATCCGAAAACACGCTCGGCTAGGCGGAACAATCCTGAAGCACCGTTTTGGGCATGTTGTTACAGCTTGCAGCGCATGCAATCCGGGGCTGGCATGTACAATTAGCAAAAGTCTGCTTATAAGCCCATCGAAACAAAACACTGGAAAATCCATGAAGCCCGTCAACGGCCCTCTGCTAGCCCGCATCGCCGCCGAGTTCGGTACCCCTTGTTATGTCTATGACGCAGCGGTCATTCGCGACCGCATTGCCAAACTGCGTTATTTCGATGTGGTGCGCTTTGCCCAAAAAGCCAATTCCAATACGCATTTGCTGAAATTGATGCGCGCAGAAGGCGTGCTGGTGGATTCGGTCTCGCTGGGTGAACTGGAACGCGCATTGGCTGCGGGTTATACCGTGGGTGATGAGCCGTGTCCGATGGTGCTGACCGCCGATATTCTGGATCGCACAACGCTGGCCCGTGTCGTCGAACTGAAAGTGCCGGTTAATGCCGGTTCGCCACAAATGCTGGAGCAACTGGGCCAGGCCAGCCCGGGTCATCGGGTATGGCTGCGGATCAACCCCGGTTTTGGTCACGGCCATAGCCGTAAAACCAATACCGGCGGCGAATCCAGCAAGCACGGCATCTGGTATGAACACTTGGGCGCCGCGATTGAACTGGTCAAAAAATACCAGCTTGATCTGGTTGGCCTGCATATGCACATTGGTTCAGGCGTCGATTACAGCCACTTGCAGCGCGTGTGCGATGCCATGGTTGAGCAAGTCAAATCGTCTGGCCACGATATCCGCGCCATTTCGGCAGGCGGCGGTTTGTCGATTCCGTATCACGCAGAAAACGTCGCGGATACTATCGATACCGAGCACTATTTCAGCGTCTGGGACGGTGCCCGCAAGCAGATCGAAGCTTTCCTCGGCCACCCGGTACATCTGGAAATCGAACCGGGCCGCTTTATCGTGGCCGAAGCGGGCAAATTGCTGGCGGAAGTGCGCGCCAAGAAAGACGTCGGCAGCAATCACTTCGTACTGGTCGATGCCGGCTTCAACGATCTGACGCGCCCAGCCATGTATGGCTCTTTCCATGAGATCAGCATTGTCCATGCCGACGGCAGCGCCACGGATGGCGCCATTCGCCCGACCGTAGTAGCGGGCCCGCTGTGCGAATCCGGTGATGTGTTCACGGTGGAAGACGGCGGCATTGTCGCGCCCCGCGCCCTGCCGGAAGCCGAAATCGGCGATCTTATGGTGTTTCACGATGCCGGTGCTTATGGCGCCAGTATGTCGTCCAATTACAACTCGCGCCCATTAGTGCCTGAAGTGCTGGTGGATGGCGACAAGGTCACACTGATTCGTCGCCGTCAGACTATTGCCGAACTACTAGCCCTGGAAGCGGTTTGATTCCACACGGGCACGCTGCCGGATAAATACGCAGCACAAAACAAAAAGGCCCCGTGAGGGGCTTTTTTGTTTTTTGTCGACCCTTGCTCCGTGCTTGAGCCTTTCTCATCTTCTGCGACAAAACTGCCCCTATGCCTACCCTGCTCATTCGACCCGCCTGCGTTACCGACGCCCAAGACATCGCCCGCATCCATATTCTGGCTTGGCAAATGGCCTATCGTGGGTTGGTGCCCGATGCCTATCTGGCCAGCATGGATCTACGGCAACGCTGCGACAGTTGGCAAAAACTACTTGCCGCCAGCCAGCATCCGGTCTTGGTAGCGCAATCCGGTTCCAGCCTGGCAGGCTGGGCCGGTTTTGGCGCCAGTCGTGATGTCAGCGCCGTGCCGAGTGCTGGAGAAATTTACGGTATTTATCTGGCTCCAGAGCACTGGCGCCGTGGCATCGGCAGCCAACTCTTTGCGGCCGCCATCCATGCGTTGGCTCAGGCCGACTTCAGCAGCGCCTCGTTGTGGGTATTGCAAGACAACCCTGTCGCGCGACGCTTCTATGAGCGCATGGGTATGTCATGCGAAGACTTGCCCTGCCCAGTCACCCTGGGTGGCCGCGAATTGCAAAAAGTGCGTTATCACATGCAGATTGCCGGTTAACACCGGGCCGTACCTGAGTGATTAGCACACCACGTTGCGCGGCTGGCCTAGCAAGAATCCCTCAATATTGTCGATCAACTGCCCGGCCAGCACCTGCATGGTTTCAACGCTAGCCCAGGCCACATGCGGGGTGATGATCAGGTTGGGCAGATTTATGTCCAGCAAGGGATTGCCATCGCGCGGCGGCTCCTGAACCAATACGTCCAGCGCGGCGCCACCCAACTGGCCGGATTGCAACGCGGCCAGCAACGCCACTTCATCCACCAGACCGCCACGGGCTGTGTTGATGAGCACGCTATCCGTTTTCATCAACGCCAGTTCACGTTCACCGATCACATTGTGGGTTTCGGCGGTGAGTGGGCAATGCAGACTCAGCACATCGGCTTGCGCCAGCGCGGCTTCGAACGCCACGTAACCCTCACGCACCTCAGCCGCGCCTTTGCGCTCGGCGTAGAGCACGCGCATGCCAAATGCCGCGGCTAGCCTGGCCGTGGCCTGGGCGAGCGCACCTGAGCCCAGCAGGACCAGCGTAGCGTCATGCAGATCATGCATGGTCGCGCCAAAAACGCAGAATGAGGGGGAGCGTTGCCAGTCTCCAGCAGCTACCTGCTGCCGGTAAGCCAGCAACTGGCGCTTGAGCGTCAGCATCAGCATCAATGCGTGTTCAGCCACGCCCGCAATTGCGTAATCGCGAATATTGCAGACGGTAACGCCATGCGCCCGAGCGGCGGCCAGATCAATCTGGTTGTAACCGGTAGCTGCAACCGCAATCAGCTTGAGCGTGGGCAACGCGGCCAAGGTAGCTGCGGTCAGTGGCACTTTGTTGGTAATGGCTACCGTGGCATTGGCCAAACGAGCAACGACCTCATCCCGGCCGGTTTGCGGGTACTCCACCCAGCGATGCGGCAACGTCACTGCGCGCACCGCTACCGGCAAGGTTTCACGATCCAGAAAAACGATTTCAGGCTGCAAAATAGACCTCGGCAACAGTTGAATATCACTCCAGACGGACCGGCTTGGCACGGCCACGCTGAACTGCCCCAGAGATTAATCGATCTGCCGTCTAGAATCAGTAATCAGCCGCCAATGATTCAATAACTTTTCTGAGACCAGCCCGCCAATGACGCCTGCTCTTGACCCGCGTACTGCGAAACTATTGCCCTGGATTGTCGCCATTGCGTTTTTCATGCAGATGCTGGATGGCACGATTCTCAATACCGCCCTGCCTTCCATGGCGTCCAGCTTGAACGAAAGCCCGTTGCGCATGCAGTCAGTGGTCATTGCCTACCTGTTGACGGTGGCTTTGCTGATTCCGGCATCGGGCTGGATAGCCGATCACTTTGGTACCCGTCGCGTTTTCTTTAGCGCCATTTTGCTGTTCAGCATAGGTTCATTTTTGTGCGCTGAATCGTCCACCCTGGGCATGCTGGTCGCATCGCGCGTGGTGCAAGGAATAGGCGGTGCGCTGATGGTGCCGGTTGGGCGGCTGGTGATATTGCGGGCCTATCCGCGTTCCGAACTGGTCGATGTTTTGAGCTTTGTTACGCTGCCCGGCATGGTCGGCCCGCTGGTAGGGCCAACCTTGGGCGGCTGGTTGGTGGAATACGCCTCGTGGCACTGGATTTTTCTTATCAACATTCCGGTCGGGATCATTGGTTGTATAGCCACCTGGAAATACCTGCCGGACATGCGCAGCCCGGATCAAAGTCGTTTTGATATCCTGGGGTTTTGCCTGTTTGGCGCCGCCATGGTTTTGATCTCCATCTCACTGGAAGGTCTGGGTGAGCTGCATCTGGCCCACGCGCGGGTGATGTTGTTATTGCTGGGCGGGCTAGCGTGCCTGGCCGCTTACTGGCTGCATGCGGCGCGCCAGGAACATCCCATTTTCAGCCTGACGCTGTTCCACACACATACCTATGCAGTGGGGATTCTGGGCAACGTGTTTGCCCGGCTGGGGAGTGGGGCCATGCCTTTTCTGATGCCATTGCTATTGCAGATTGGCCTGGGCTTCTCGCCATCCACAGCGGGGATGACCATGATCCCCACCGCTATCTTTGCCATGTTCGCCAAAGCGCTGGCGCGGCGGTTGATCGAGCGTTTTGGCTATCGCAAGCTGCTCACCGTCAATACCTTGCTGCTGGGCGCACTGATTGCTAGCTTCGCCACCGTCGGGGCAGACACGCCCTACCCGTTTTTACTGGCCCAACTGGCGGTCTTCGGGGCTGTCAACTCGTTGCAGTTCACCGCCATGAATACGGTGACGCTGATTGATCTGAGCGAGGCGGATACCAGCAGTGGCAACAGTTTGCTGTCGGTGGTCATGCAATTATCAGTCAGCTTGGGGGTCGCTGCTGCGGCCGCTTTACTGCAGGGCTTCGTTTCTGAATACAACCGCCCTGATCCGTTCCAGGTTCTGAGTTCGTTTCACTATACTTTTCTATGCGTCGGGGTGATGTCGATACTGGCAGCTGCCATTTTTCTGCAACTGTCACCCAATGCAGGCAGCGTCGGTATCGTCAAAGAACATGCTACGAGCGAGATGTAGCGGACTGAGGTTTTGAGCAGATCGACAAGGAGAACAACATGAAGACAGCGCACGTTTATGTGGCGCCGGGGTTTGAGGAAGTAGAACTGGTGACGATAGTCGACATTCTGCGCCGCGCGGATATCAAAGTGCTGATGGTGGCACTGGACGACGTCCAGGCAGTAACGGGCGCCCACGGCATCACAGTGCAAGCGGATATCCCATTTGCCGGTGCGCACGGCTTGTTTGCCGATGCCATCATCTTGCCTGGTGGCGGCCCGGGCACGCAGGCCTTGCTCAAAAAGACCGAATTGATTCCACGCCTGCAAGCTCATCTGGCGGCAGAACGCAAGGTGGCGGCGATCTGTGCCGCGCCCATGGTGCTGGCCAGGGCGGGTATTCTTGCCGGGCGCCAGGCCACGTGCTTTCCGGGTTGTGAATCCGTGTTGATTGAGGGCAAAGCCCAAGTGTGGGGACACAATGTGGTGAACGATGGGCCGATCACCACCTCGCGTGGCGCAGGCACCGCCAGCCTGTTTGCGCTGGATCTGGTGCGCCAGTTGGCCGGAGAAGATCAGGCGCGCAAGGTGGGGCGCGCCATGTTGTTCTTGTAGCCCGATCGGAATTGCCAGGCTGACGCTGCGCAAGACTTACCGGCGCGCCAACTCAAACCCAAACCGGCTTAACGTGAAAAACCGCTGCTACCAGGACGAGCCATGGTCGCCGGGCCCGGCGCGGGGGTGCCGCTAATCACACGCTCGTATACGGTTTTGTTGCGCAACTTGAAGATATCGGCAGCGTGATAGAGATTCTCTGAGTGCCCCACAAACAACAAACCGTCGGGCTTGAGCAGTGGCGCAAAGCGCTGCAGCACCTTTAGCTGCGTCGGTTTATCGAAATAGATCATGACGTTACGGCAAAAAATGGCATCCAGCGGGCCGCGAATGGGCCAGTTGGGCTCCATCAGATTGACCTTGCGGTACACGATCATGTCGCGCAGTTCCTGACGCACCCGATAGCGGCCATCGCTTTGCTTCTCGAAATAGCGTTTGGCGCGCTGCCCTTCCAGCTTTTCAACTTCATCAGCGCCGTAAATACCCTGCTTTGCCGTTTCCAGCACGCCAGTATCCAGATCGGTGGCGATGATATGCACCGGCGGGCGCAGCGAATCGAAAGCTTCGCACGCGGTAATTGCCATCGAATAAGCTTCTTCACCCGTGCTGGAGGCCGAACACCACAGATTCAGTACGCCGCTGCTGCGTTGCGCCTTGAGATGATCCGCCAGCATCGGAAAGTGATGCGATTCGCGGAAAAACGAGGTCAGATTGGTGGTCAGCGAATTGGCAAACAGCTCGAATTCTTTGCTGTCGCCACGATCGAGCACCTGCAAATACTCATTGAATGTGCGCAAGCCCAAAGCACGCAACCGCCGCGCCAGTCGGCCGTACACCATGTCGTGCTTGGCTGGTGTCAGCGCAATACCCGCATAGTTGTAAATCATCACCCGGACTTTTTCGAAGTCCTGTTCGGTAAAAGCAAATTCACGTGGCGTGTTATTGAGCATGGGTCGCTTTATTCACAGAGGTTATGCACGAGGTCAAGGATGACGCCGCGCCAGGCGTTCGCTGATTTTTGCCAGGTATTCATTCGGCACACACAGGCCACGATGGCCGGTTTGCGCCAACAGTACATTCAATTGTTCGAGCCGCATCAGTTGATCTGTATCTATCTCTGTATCGGCGGTGGCCAGCCGCAATGCAAGATCAACCGCTTCTTTGTGCATTTCCAGTTCGGGCGGCAGGTAACCGCTATTCTTCAATACCCGCCAGGCCATACGTTGATGCTCAGGCACCAAGGGGTCGAAATCTTCCCCCGGCAATGGCTGGCCTGCGCCGGGCAGATTATCCAGCTCGCCATTGTCGAGCGCCTGGGCAATTCTGCGCTCCGCCAATTCAGTCAGAAACCACATACGCTGACCTTTGCCGACTCCTGATCTTTGCCGATTCAGTTGATTGCGACCGGCGAGCGATGGCCTCACGCCCGCGCCGCATCAACCACCATCACAAACCGAGTTCTTGCCACAAAGCGTCCACCCGCGCCACCACGGCCGGGTCTTTCTCGATGGGCCGACCCCATTCGCGGCTGGTTTCGCCTGGCCACTTGTTGGTGGCATCCAGCCCCATCTTGCCGCCCAAACCGCTGACCGGCGAGGCAAAGTCGAGATAATCAATGGGCGTATTCTCGACCAGCGTGACGTCGCGCACCGGGTCCATGCGCGTGGTAATGGCCCAGATGACTTCTTTCCAGTCGCGCGTATCAACATCTTCATCCACCACGACGATGAACTTGGTGTACATGAACTGCCGCAAAAACGACCAGACGCCAAACAGAATACGCTTGGCATGCCCCGGATATTGCTTGCGTATCGACACAATCGCCATACGGTAGCTGCAACCTTCTGGCGGCAGGTAAAAGTCGACGATTTCCGGAAACTGCTTTTGCAGAATAGGCACAAAAACTTCGTTCAGCGCGACCCCAAGCACCGCCGGTTCGTCTGGCGGTTTGCCAGTGTACGTACTGTGGTAAATCGGGTTATCACGCTGGGTGATGCGGTCGATGGTGAATACCGGAAACCAGTCTTGCTCGTTGTAATAGCCGGTGTGGTCGCCGTATGGCCCTTCCAGTGCATGTTCGTAGCCCGAAGCATGGCCAGCATCCGGATAGATATGCCCTTCCAGTACGATCTCGGCGGTGGCAGGCACCTGCAAATCGCTGCCGATGCACTGCGTCACTTCGGTTTTGGAGCCACGCAGCAGACCGGCAAACTGGTATTCGCTGAGCGTATCGGGTACTGGCGTGACTGCCCCGAGAATAGTGGCCGGGTCGCAGCCCAAGACCACGGCGATTGGGAATGGCTTGCCCGGGTTGGCCTTGGCGAATTCGCGAAAATCCAGCGCACCGCCGCGATGGGCCAGCCAGCGCATGATGACCTTGTTGCGGCCAATGACTTGCTGACGATAAATCCCCAGATTCTGGCGTTTTTTCTGCGGGCCTCGGGTGACCACCAGACCCCAGGTAATCAACGGAGCAACATCTCCTGGCCAGCAATGCTGTACCGGAATGCGCGCCAGATCGACATCCGGACCTTCAATCACGTTTTGCTGGCATGGTGCCTTACGCACTTCTTTGGGCACCATGTTCAAAACTTGTTTAAGAAGTGGCAGCTTGTCCCAGGCATCGCGCAGGCCCTTGGGCGGCTCCGGCTCTTTCAGGTAGGCCAAGGTCTTGCCGATCTCACGCAACGCGCCTACGTCGTTTGCACCCATGCCCAGCGCCACGCGGCGCGGTGTACCGAACAGATTGCCCAATACCGGCATCTGCGAACCTGGCACGTTCTCAAACAAAATGGCCGGACCAGCCGCGCGCAATGCGCGATCACAGATTTCGGTCATTTCCAGAATCGGTGATACCGGTACGGTAACGCGCTTGAGTTCGCCCTGTTTTTCAAGTTGCGCCATGAAATCGCGCAGGTCACGGTATTGCATGAGACTCCAGCTACAAAAAATGCGGGCCGCTGTTTGCGGCCCGCCGGGTACACAAAACGCTATTCTACGATTACGCGACCGAAAGCGTCATGCTGGCGCGATAAGTTTCGCCCGGTTGCAAAGTTGGAGAATATTCCCAGGCATCCGCACGCTCGACACACAGGTAGCCGACATAGTTACCCGGACCGATATCGGCAATCTTGTCCGCGTTGTGCCACGCATTCCAGACCACAGCGCAATGCGTGTCCTGGCTATCGATTTTCAAGGTACGGTCAGGCGTCTTGATGTCCTGGTATTGCGGGACATTCAGGTAAACACGATCAGTCGGCCCCGACAGTTGTACCGCACCGGTTTGCGCGAAGCGCGGCTTGCTGTCCTGTGTGGTATCGATATAGGTGGTGCCATCCAGACCGGTAATCACCGCCTGGGTTACATCACCCACGTCGAAGTAGGTATGCAGCGCCACGGAGTGCAACTGTGGTGTGGTGCCCAAATGCTGAATCTGCAAATCCAGATGCAGGGTTTTGCCGACGGTTACGGCCAGACGATAAACAAAAGCGTGATCCCACAAAGCGTGTGATACGGCATTGTCGCGCAATTCCAGCACCACGCGGGTGGTGTCCGCTTCAACCGAAGCTTCAATGAGGGTCCAGACTTCATTGCGGGCAAAACCGTGCTTGGGCGCATCCGGCTCTTGTGGCTTGGCGCCAAACCAGGGCAGGCACAGCGGAATACCGCCGCGAATGGCTTCGCCCGGCGCAAATACGGCATTCGGCGAGATCCACAACACATCCTTAGCTGCTGCCGGAACAAAAGAAACAACGTGCGCGCCTTGCAGGGCGATGACCGCGTGACCAGCCGGGTTCTCGACGGTCAGCAAATCCAGCCCGGCACCGCCGTAACGGCCGACGGAAGAACCGATGGAGAGACCTGGCACAGAATTCAGGATTTGCTGTTCGGCTTGGCTAACACTCATTGCTGCTGCTCCTGCAGGGCGTTACTGGCTGGCCGTGGCACCGGCTGCAACCCAGCTACGCAGTGGGGAAAAACGATAGTCCAGTCGGGACTGTCGCCGAGGTCGTAGATGATCGCGCACACGGCACCAGAAACGCAATTGCCGAACTTGCATTATGGCAAGGTCGGCAACAATTCAAAGACTAGTGTTTGACCGGAGTGGGGGTCGGCGCGCGCGAAGTACGCTGTTCATAGGGATAAGTGTGAAACGGATCAAGCCAGCGCGAGCACCATTTGAACACCCGACGATAAGCATCGTCGGTTGCGGCCTGGTTAAAACCAACCGTCACGCCCTGCCCTGGATGCGCTTCGTTCGGGATATCCCGGCGCACATGAACGTCGACACCCGGATCGTCAAAATCGTGAAATACCTCGGGATAGCTAACCAGGCGGAAAGTATCCATGCCCGAGCGCGCTACCAGCTCACGACACGGTTCAACGGGCGTCCAGTCATCCGCTTCGCCCGCCAGCATCAAGGTTGGCGCGGCCGGCTGATAACGCTGGTTGCCTTTCAGAAAGGGTGCACAGGAAGGGTAAAACGCCACCGCCGCGCGCACGCCAGGATTGTCCGCATTCATCAGCGATAAAACGGTAGTCGCACCTTGTGACCAGCCCAATACGGCAATACGGCTACTGTCGATTTCCTTGCGGGCCTTCAGCCAGTTGATGGCGCGCTGCGCATCTTCGGCACGGCGCTGTACATTGATTTGTCGATCATGGCCCGGAGTCGTACAGACCTCACGCACACCGCGGGAGCCAAAGCTGTCGACCATCAACACGCCATAACCGAGTTCTTGCAGCAAGCTCGCCATACGCGCCGGGCGCGCAGCCATGACTCCGGGCTTGGCCCACAAACCGCCGCAGTCGTGCAGCAATAACATGCCAGGGGCGTTGGTGCCTCCGGCTGGCGGGGCGGTGTATTCGGCAATCAACGTCACGCCACCCACGCCGGGGATTTCAACGCGATTAGCCCTTGCTGGCGCGCTGGTCAGCAGCAAAGAACAGAAAAAAGCCAGAACGGCAGGGAAAAACCACAACCTCATTGCATTAGTCACAATTGAAACAAAACATGCAAAAGGTAAGCGTGCAAGGGACGTCAAGCCGTTGCCGCAAACCGTATCAGAATGGGTGCCAGGCAATGCATGCGGATCAATGAGTGCCAAGGGCATGCATAGTATCAAGGCGGGCCGGGATTTAGCGGCGAACTGTATCACAATGGGGCATGTAACTGAATGTGTGATTTTGACACCGGCATAATTGGTGCAAATAAAATGCTGCTGGAAATCATTCGTTTTATACGCTAAATCAATGAGGTAGACCTACCCAGCCCCACCGACTTTTTGTAAGGACTGCGGCATGAGCGACTCCATCCGGTTGGAAATGGATCAGGCAGGGATTGCCACAATCACCTTATCCCGCCCGGAAAGCCGCAATCCGGTTGATGAGGTCTTTGTCGCCGAAATGACGGCATCACTCGCAGCACTGGCGCAAAACCTGCATTTGCGTGCACTGATCTTGCGGGCCGAGGGTGAAATATTCTGTTCGGGCAACGATTTGCGCTGGTTAGCCCATACCAATAACGAAGAGCAACACGACAATTTCGAACAGGCGCTGCGTCTGGCACGCATGATGCAGTCGCTGGACCGCTTCCCTGCCCCGGTTATTGCTGCGGTGGAAGGCCCTGCCATAGGCGTTGGCGTCGGCATCGCCGCTTGTTGTGATCTGGTGGTGGCCACACAAGACAGCTGGTTCTGTATGCCCGAAACGCGACTAGGGCTGGTTCCGGCAATTATCGGGCCGTATATCGTTGCCAAAATTGGGACTAGTGCCGCCAGGCGTTATTTTCTTACGGGAGAGCGCTTTTCTACCGCAGCAGCCTGGCGCTACGGATTGGTGCATGAAGAAGTGGCGACCTCTGCATTAGCGAGCGAGCAAGTCAGCACCTGGATCGACCATTTGCTGTTGAACGGCCCGCATGCGGTTGCTTCGGCAAAGCGGCTGATCGCCACGGTAGCCTATCGGCCAATTGATGATTCACTACTCTCGGATAGCGCCCATCGTATTGCGCACATGCGTACACGCGAAGAGGCTCGGGAAGGAATTGCAGCGTTAGGTGAAAACAGGGCACCCAACTGGGTGCCCAATGTGGACTAGACCAAACTGGATCAAGTCTGCGGCCAGGCAGGTCGGGAAACCTGCTGTTTTGAACTGGCCATCGCTTCTTCTATCGTCAACAATCGCAATGCCGCCATCGGCAGTGGATTGTGCTGGAGGTTTGCCACAGTCTGCACGCGATCGGACCAATCCTGCCCCGGTTCCATCACGCTTGCACCCGATTCCATGTCATACATTGCCATCATGGTTTTAACCTCCGTAAGCGGGTAGAGAAATCACACCGATCTCTCAATTTGATATATCCGCCCGAACCCGCAAAAATTCAATCCCCTTTTGGCAAAGATCAACATTTGTTGCACATAAGACGCGACAAATCGACCAAAGTCATGCCAAACGAATTTTCGCTGTCTGCTAGCTGATTTTTTCCGCTAATAAAAGAAAGGTGCAATAGCGCAATAAAAAAAGCGGGCCGTAGCCCGCTTTCCTGAAACGACGTAATCGCCGTAATTATTGCTGTGCTTTAGCAGGTGCACGCAATTCGATCTTGGCCTTTTTCTGCAAACTGCCAAAGTAGTTGGTCAATTCAGCCTGCCCGTACATTTGCCCCAGATTTTGCTCAATTTGCTGACGCATTTCTGGAGTCAATGTCGGAGCCGGAATCACCTTCCCAACCTTGTACAGCACATAACCACCCAGCGCCGCGTCATCCCCACCAACAAAGGCTGGCAGTTTGTGGGCCGGAGCGGCGAAAATTGCATGCAACCGGTCGGTTGCTACGCCAGGTTCAGCGATCCGCGACATTTCTTTGGGTTGTGCATCCCAAGCCACATCGACAGTCTCGCCCTTTTGCAGCGCAGCCAGCTTCTTGGCGCCATCAGCAGCGGCCAGTTTGACTGCTTTGTCATGCTTCAGACGAGCCTGGATGTCTGGTGCGACCGTTGGCAGTGGCGGAATCTGCGCATCTTTATGTTCGATCACGCGTGCCGAAACCAGTGTGCCTGGCACTACTTCAATGGCTTCGGAATTGTGCTTTTTCTTGAGCACGTCATCACCAAAGATTGCGTCTTCGAGCTTTGGATTATTCAGCAGCGGGTCTTGCGTACCTTTGCGGGTAATCCAGCCACTTTGCTGTACCTGCAACTTGAATTGGTCCGCAGCCGGCTTCAGGCTATCAGCTTGCTGGTAAACCAGTTCATTGAACTTGTCTGCCTGCGCCTGATAACCTGCGGTGCCCTTCTCTGACTTGAGCTTGTCAGCGATTTCGGGCTTCAGATCAGCCAGCGTCTTGGTGCGCACGCCTTCGAGCTTGATGATGTGGTAACCGAAGTCCGTCTCCACCAGATCGCTGACCTGGTCTTTCTGCAGCTTGAATACGGTGTCTTCAAACGGCTTGACCATGGCGCCACGGGCAAACCAGCCCAAATCGCCACCGTTATCCTTGGAGCCCGGATCTTGCGAGTCGGCCTTGGCCAGTTCGGCAAAACGCGCCGGGTTGGCTTTGACCTGCTTGAGGATGTCTTCGGCCTTGGCTTTGGCAGCTTGTTTGTCTGCTGCAGATGCGCCCTTAGGCACGGCAATCAGAATGTGCGCAGCTTGGCGCTCCTCCTTGGCCAGATCGTCTTTATGGGCGTCGAAATACTTCTGGATTTCTTCATCAGAGACAACTTGCTGCTGGGCCAGTTGGTCTTTGGACAGCGCAACGTATTCCACTCGCACCATTTCCGGCGCCTTGAGATCAGCCTGATGCTGGTCGTAATACTGTTTGACCTCAGCATCGCTGACAGTGACCTGGCTCAGATACGCTTCAGGCTTGAGCACTGCAGACGAAACTTCGCGCTTTTCGCCCATCAGCTTGGCCAGGCGTTCCAGCGTAACGGATGAAGTCATGCCACTTTGCATGAATGCCGACAACAGCTGGCGCGTTGCCAGGTCGTCACGCATCTGACCTTCAAACTTTGTCGGGGAGATTTGTTGCGCTCCCAGTAGTTCCTGGTAACGCTGCGGGCTGAACTGCCCGTTATCCTGGAAAGCCGGGATCGCGGCAATGGCTTTCTGCAATTGTTGGGTCGAGGGCGACAGACGCAGATCGTGTGCTTCGTTAAGCAACAATTGCTTGCGGATCAGTTCTTGCAGAACCATCGGCTTCATATCGTCAGAGATCACCTGGCCGCGGGTAGCTTCCGCTATATCTTGCTCGGTAATCGACTTTCCGCCGACTTTGGCCAGCCAGCTAGGGCCGCCTTCCATCGCCGAGTAACCTGAAAGACCAAATCCGACTACCAAACCCAGCGAAACCAGACCCAGTACAACCTGGACGACGGTTTTATTCTTTTGTACCAGATCAAACATGAACACTACACTCCGTATGAGACTCGCGCAGTATGATGCCAGAAGCCGTTCATTGCGTCTCGTCTGCATGCTTGGGTAGTGACAAACGAACACGTTCGGCCGCTGAAAACAAAAAAGCCAAGCTTGCGCTTGGCTTTTTTGATCATCTGGCGGAGCGGACGGGACTCGAACCCGCGACCCCCGGCGTGACAGGCCGGTATTCTAACCAACTGAACTACCGCTCCAGAAGAGTCGGCGATTATAGCATGCGTTTTGTATTTTACAACAACTTTCATGCATCGCCATTTTGGTGGGTAGTAGTGGATTCGAACCACCGACCTCCTGCGTGTGAAGCAGGCGCTCTAACCAACTGAGCTAACCACCCCCGGTCTTATGCCGCTTCGTTATTAGCCGAAGCAGCAAAGACAATCATTGTACGGCATCTTTCAAAGATTTACCAGCACGAAATTTCGGTTGCTTGGCAGCAGCGATTTCGATGGTCTGGCCAGTACGCGGATTGCGACCGTTACGTGCCTCACGTTCGGCAACGTAGAAAGTGCCAAAGCCGACCAGCGTCACTTCGTCACCGCCTTGCAGTGCTTTGGAAACAGCTTCGATGGTGGCATCAAGTGCCTTGCCGGCAGCAGCCTTGGACAGGCCTGCGGATTCAGCGATTGCGTCGATCAGTTCAGATTTATTCACTTATGTGTCCCCTTTCGTTCTGGTTGGATAGGTCCGGTCTGCCGATTGCTTGAGCTTTATAGCAAGCGGCAAAAACGTGTGTCAACTAGTGTTTGGTAGGCTGTGTGCCCGTTTCCACGCTTGGACGATCGCTCGCTTGCGCTGCGCCGTCTTCTGCGCTATCAACCGCCCCGGTATTCGATTCGGGTTGGCTTTCCAGCGCATGGCCCAAAACCTGGTCAAACCACTTGACCGGATGAATGGTTAAGCCACGCTTCACATTGTCAGGAATCTCAATCAGATCCTTGACGTTGCCTTCAGGAATCAATACATGCTTGATGCCACCACGGTGGGCCGCAAGCAACTTTTCTTTCAATCCGCCAATCGGTAACACCTCGCCACGCAAGGTAATTTCCCCGGTCATGGCGACGTCGCAACGCACTGGCACGTTCGTAAGTATGGAAGTCATCGCCGTAGCAATTGCGATACCGGCCGATGGACCATCCTTGGGTGTAGCGCCTTCGGGCAAGTGGATATGGATGTCGTTCTTCTGATAGAAGTCCGGATCAATACCCAGCTGTACCGCACGGCTGCGCACCACTGACAGCGCTGCCTGGATGGATTCCTGCATGACTTCACCGAGCTTGCCGGTCTGAATGACCTTGCCTTTACCGGGCAATTTTACCGCTTCGATGGTCAGTAATTCGCCGCCGACTTCGGTCCATGCCAAGCCAGTAACCTGCCCCACCTGGTTTTGCTGCTCGGCCATGCCGTAGTCGTAGCGACGCACGCCGAGGTATTTATCCAGGTTCTTCGCCGTCACTTGCTGACGCTTGTCCGACGGCTTGAGCAGCAGATTCTTCACTACCTTGCGGCAGATTTTGGCGATTTCGCGGTCCAGACTACGCACACCCGCTTCACGGGTGTAGTAACGCACGATGTCACGCACGGCCGAGTCGATGATGGACAACTCACCTTCCTGCAGGCCGTTGGACTTCATCTGCTTGGGCACCAGGTACTTGAGCGCGATGTTGACCTTTTCGTCTTCCGTATAACCAGAAAGCCGGATCACTTCCATCCGGTCCAGCAAAGCTGGAGGGATATTGAGTGTATTGGCTGTGGCCACAAACAAGACGTCGGACAGATCGTAATCCACTTCCAGGTAGTGATCGCTGAACGAATTATTTTGTTCAGGATCAAGCACTTCCAGCAAAGCGGACGATGGGTCGCCACGGAAATCGGCGCCCATTTTGTCTACTTCATCCAGCAAGAACAGCGGGTTCTTCACGCCGGCCTTGGTCATGGATTGCAGAATCTTGCCGGGCATCGAACCGATATAAGTGCGGCGGTGACCGCGGATTTCAGCTTCATCACGCATCCCGCCCAAGGCCATGCGCACGAACTTGCGGTTCGTGGCACGGGCGATCGACTCGCCCAACGAGGTCTTGCCCACGCCGGGAGGGCCAACCAGGCACAGGATCGGGCCTTTCAGCTTCTCGACACGGCTCTGCACAGCAAGGTACTCAAGAATGCGTTCCTTGACCTTCTCCAGCCCATAGTGCTCGGTATCCAGCACTTCTTCGGCAGCGGCAATGTCCTTGCTGATCTTGGTCTTTTTCTTCCACGGCAAAGCCAGCATGGTATCGATGTAGTTGCGCACCACGGTCGCCTCTGCGGACATCGGCGACATCATGCGCAGCTTTTTCATTTCCGCTTCGGCTTTTTCGCGGGCTTCCTTGCTCATGCCAGCGGTCTTGATGCGCTTTTCCAGCTCATCCAGATCAGCGTTTTCGTCCAGCTCACCCAATTCTTTCTGGATGGCTTTGACTTGTTCGTTCAGGTAGTACTCGCGCTGGCTTTTCTCCATCTGGCGCTTCACGCGGCCACGGATGCGCTTTTCTACCTGCAGGATGTCCAGCTCGGTTTCCAGTTGCTTGAGCAGGTGTTCCATGCGACGTTTGACATCGCCCATTTCCAGCACAGCCTGCTTTTGCTCGAGCTTGAGCGGCAGATGGGCGGCGATGGTATCTGCCAGACGGCCAGCGATTTCAATGCCCGACAGCGAGGTCAGCACTTCTGGCGGAATTTTTTTGTTCAGTTTTACGTACTGGTCAAACTGTGACAGCAAGGCGCGGCGCATGGCTTCTGCTTCATGACCCTCGTCTTCACCGGGTTCGTGCGGCAATGCTTCTGCACTGAAATAGCCATCTTCATCTTTCAGCGTAAGCATATCTGCACGCTGCAGGCCCTCAACCAGCACCTTTACGGTGCCATCAGGCAGCTTGAGCAGTTGCAACACGGTAGCAATGGTGCCGACCGGGTAGATATCTGCCATTGATGGCTCGTCTTTCTGCGCGTTCTTTTGTGCCACGAGCAGGATATGACGACCACCTTCCATCGCGGCTTCCAGCGCGCGAATGGATTTCGGACGACCCACAAACAGCGGAATCACCATATGCGGGAAGACGACGACGTCCCGCAGCGGCAGCATAGGGAAACTGGCGACTTCGGCGGGCAATGCGTGGTTTTCTGACATTTTGATAGCCCTGAGTGGGTGGGAGTTGGATCAATAATGTGGCTTGCCGGGCACAAATTCAACGCCAGCACGCCAATTTGCCAACAAAAACAGAATGCGAGACTTCATCCAGCAGGATGAAAACAAACTGCCAGACCGCTAAGGGTCTGGCAGCATTGAGGAAATTTCAGTGCACACCGATCAGCACTGATTTCCGGCAGAAACAACAAATCAGGCAGCAGCAGGCTCTGCAGGTTCAGAAGGAACGTGTTGCGGCAGCGCACCCTCCAGAATCACCGACTCATCCACCACCACTTTTGCCACGCCTTCTAGCGCTGGCAGTTCGTACATGGTATCGAGCAAAGAGGATTCCAGAATCGAGCGCAAACCACGCGCACCGGTCTTGCGTTCCATTGCCTTGCGGGCGATCGCTTCCAGACCGTCTTGCGTGATCTCCAGCTTGACGTCTTCCATTTCGAACAGACGCTGATACTGCTTCACCAGCGCGTTCTTGGGTTCGGTCAGGATGTTGATCAGCGCGGCTTCATCCAGTTCGTCCAGCGTTGCCGTTACCGGTACACGCCCGACGAACTCTGGAATCAGACCAAAGCGGATCAGGTCATCAGGTTCGACTTCATGCAACAACTTGCCGATGCCTGAGGTGTCGTCCTTGCTGGCCACCTCTGCGCCAAAGCCGATCCCGCCCTTTTCCGAACGGTTGCGGATAATCTTGGCCAGACCTTCAAACGCACCGCCAACAATAAACAGAATGTTGGTGGTATCAACCTGCGGCATCTCGTGATTCGGATGCTTGCGGCCACCGTGCGGCGGCACTGACGCAACCGTACCTTCGATCAGCTTCAGCAACGCTTGTTGAACGCCTTCGCCCGAAACATCGCGGGTAATCGACGGGTTTTCGCTTTTACGGGCGATCTTGTCGATCTCATCGATGTAAACGATGCCGCGCTGGGCCTTCTCGATGTCGTAGTCGCATTGCTGCAGCAGCTTGGCGATGATGTGTTCAACATCTTCACCAACGTAGCCAGCCTCAGTCAGCGTGGTCGCATCGGCAATCACAAACGGCACGTCCAGCTTCTTGGCCATGGTTTGCGCCAGCAGCGTCTTGCCCGAGCCAGTCGGCCCGATCAACAGAATGTTGGACTTCGACAACTCGACTTCGCCGCTCTTGTCACCCTTGGTGGACAAGCGCTTGTAGTGGTTGTACACGGCTACAGCCAGGATTTTCTTGGCGCGCTCCTGCCCGATCACATACTGATCCAGCGTCTCACGGATTTCAGTCGGCAGTGGCAAACGCTTGCCAGTCGGGGTTTGCGGCTCTACCGCGGTACCGATCTGCGCCGTACCTTCTTCCGTCAGGATGTCATTGCAGAGTTCAATACACTCATTGCAGATAAACACCTGTGGACCAGCGATGAGCTTGGTCACTTCATGCTGACTCTTGCCGCAAAACGAGCAATAGAGCAGCTTTTCCTTGGATTTGTCTTTAGGCTTGTCAGTCATATCCCCCCCTCTCTACAGAGCAGAGCGAGAAAAAAGAAAACCGCCAGCGTCAAAGTCTGGCGGTCAGATCACGAAAGTCGATCAGGCGGTGCCTGCGCGTTTAACCATTACTTCGTCGACCAAACCATAAGCTTTGGATTCTTCCGCACTCATGAAGTTGTCGCGGTCAGTATCGCGCTCAATGGTTTCGATGCTTTGGCCAGTGTGAAAGGCCAAACGCTCATTCAGCGTGCGCTTGGTCTTGAGCAACTCACGGGCATGAATTTCAATGTCGGATGCTTGCCCAGCCAGACCACCAATCAGCGGCTGGTGGATCATCACCCGCGAGTTTGGCAACGCGTAACGCTTGCCCTTCTCGCCTGCGGTCAGCAGGAATGCACCCATACTTGCAGCCAGGCCAACGCACAATGTCGACACTGCCGGCTTGATGAACTGCATGGTGTCATAAATCGCCAGACCAGCCGTTACCGAGCCACCTGGAGAATTGATATACAGAGAGATGTCCTTGTCCGGATTTTCCGATTCAAGGAACAACAACTGAGCGACAACCAGGTTGGCGGTTTGATCATTCACCGGACCGACCAGAAAAACGATGCGCTCTTTCAGCAGGCGCGAATAGATGTCGTAAGAACGCTCGCCGCGGCCGCTCTGCTCGACAACCATCGGAATATATCCGAGGCCTTGGGGTTCAAATTCCGGTCGTTGCATGGTTTTCCTCTTCAGTTTGGGTATCCGCCGTCCTGGCCGGATACCCAAAACCGGGGATCCGGGCCGATCAAGCTTGTTGCTGTTGGCCCATCAGTTCTTCGAAAGTCACCGACTTTTCAACGGTCTTGCCCTTCGATTGCACGAATTCAACGACGTTGTCTTCCAGCGCCATGGATTCCGGGCCAGCCAGACGATCACGTTGCTCGTAGTACCAGCCTACGACATCCTGCGGATCTTCGTAGTTTTGTGCCAGATCTTCGATGATTGCCTTGACTTGTTCCGGCTTGGCTTCAAGACCGTTAGCCTTGACCAGTTCAGCCAGGACCAGGCCCAGGTGCACGCGGCGCTGTGCTTGCGCTTCGAACATTTGCGGGGAGAACGGAACCAACTTGGGATCGATACCGCGTTGTTTCAAGTCCGCCTGCGCGGATTCTGCCAAACGACCGATCTCCAGGCCGACCAGGGACTTGGGCAATTCAACCGGTGTAGCCTCGATCAGCGCGGTCATCACGCTTTCCTTGGCACGGGCTTTCAGACGGAAACGCACTTCGCGCTCGAGGTTGGCTTTGACTTCAGCGCGCATCTTGGCGATGTCGCCGTCTTCAATGCCCAGGCTCTTGGCGAATTCTGCGTTCACTTCCGGCAGCAGCGATTGAGCTACGTTCTTCAGGGTGATCGCGAACACGGCGGTTTTACCAGCCACGTCCTTGCCATGATAGTCAGCCGGGAAGCTTACTTCCACGCTTTTGGTTTCATCTTCTTTCATGCCGCGAATACCGGCTTCGAACTCAGGCAACATCTGGCCCTTGCCCAGCAGGAATGCATAATTGTCAGAAGAACCACCTTCAAACGGCTCACCATCAATGGTGCCCTTGAAGTCGATAATAACGCGGTCTTCGTCAGCAGCAGCACGTTCAACGCGCTCGTAACGGGTACGCTGGCGACGCAGGATATCCAGGGTCTTGTCGATTTCAGCGTCGGATACATTCAGCACCGGCTTTTCGATTTCGACGCCGTTCAGATCACCCAGCGTCACTTCCGGATAAACTTCAAAAGTGGCCACAAATTCAAAGTCGCCCTCGCCCGAAGCGCCTTGCTTCGGTTCGAAACGTGGGTAGCCGGCAACGCTCAGCTTTTGTTCTTGAACGGCTTGGCCGAACGAGCGCTCAACGGTTTCGCCCATGACTTCTTCTTGGACGCGGAAGCCATATTGTTGCGAAACGATGCTCATCGGCGCTTTGCCAGGACGGAAACCGTCAATACGAGCCGTTTTTGCGACGTTTTTCAGACGAGCGCTAACTTGCGCATTGATTTGATCGCGCGGTACGGAGAAGCTGAGGCGGCGTTCAAGCGCGCCCAAGGTTTCCAGTTGTGCTTGCATGTGTTGATCCATCCTTCACATTGATTCAGTTCAGGCCAACAAGCACTGCTTGGGCCAGGCCAGCCCGGTCAATCCGGACCTTATTACAAAAAGGTGGTGCGAGCGCAAAGACTCGGGAACCGTGTGCTGCAAGCATTCGCATCGGCTCTGTGGACACAATCAAAAACGCCGTAAATGGCTCACGATAGCGTCACCAAGGCCAGACACGCCTACCGGCATACGCAGCAAGCACGACACCTGCTCTCAAACGAGCCCATTAGGATAGCTGATCCGGGCAAGGTTCGCCAACACCAGCGCGGTGCAAACCGTCAGGATGGTGTGTGTATTTTGCCACTGGGCTGGCTGACATGCGCCAGGGTGCGGGTCTTGTTGGCAGCCAGGTGCTGCGCTGGCGGGGAGGATTCGACTTGCCACTCAATTACCGGGGCCATTCAGATACACCGTTCTGTCACGGATTTGATCCAGATCGTGAATCATAAAAGTTGGGCCAGACCAGCCTTGGCCCGCGCCCACACGCCAGGATTCGGCTCCCTCAGGAAGCGTGGCGAGAGTTGGCAGACGCCACGTTGGCAAGCTCAGCAGAATGAGGGCGTTTAGCCGGAGCAAACGGCCCAGCCAGGAATAACTGCCGCCAGTCGGCAACAGACCTGAATTCAATATAGCGATAAGTCATTGCGGCCAGGAACAATACCGTCAATCCAAACGCCGCTATAAACGCAGGATCGGTATTTCCTTTGAAAATGCCATAGGCGTTCATGACTGGCAGATGCCATAGATAGATGCTGTAGCAGGCCATCCCCAGAACGTGCAGCACACGCGAACGCAACATTTGCGCCAATACGAACCGCTCGTCCAGCGCGGCCAGCAGCAATAGCACCAGGCCCAGATCAAGCACGTTACTTAATACCGCCAGCAATTCAGCCGGTGCAGTGAGCTCAATAATGCAGCGATTAAAGCCGTAAAAAGCGATGCCAATCAGCAGCGCACCCAGACCCACAAACACCGCGCTCGGCAATCGCCAGCACCGGTTATGGACATGTGCCTGGGCCAGCATCATGCCGATCACGAACTCATCCAGGCGCCCTAGCAGCAAGCCATCCGCAACCCAGTCTGGTCCGTCGTGCCGCCCATGAATCAGACATAACACCCGCACGAGCAGCGACAACACCAGCGCACCGACCAGCACCGACTTGAGCCCCACCCTCGCCGTTATCCATAACAACAGGGGAAATACCAGACTAAACAGCACTTCTGTACCAATCGACCAAAGCGCCCAGTTGGATGACGGCACAAAGGTATGGGAAGAGAACATGAAGGTAAACGTGGCGATGGTCAGCGCCTGGCGCAACACGCCGCCGTCAGGCGCAGCCAAGGTGCCACTGAGGACCAATGTGGCAATGCTGACCAGATAATAAAGCGGCATCAGGCGAAAAAAACGATGTTTGTAGAACACCAGCGCATCGGCCCTGCTTTGCATTTGCCGTTTCTGCGCGGCATAGGGCAAATAAAGGACAAAACCCGACAAAATGAAAAAGAGATTAACGCCGGTCCACCCGTTAAAAACCAAGGGCGCTGTCGAAAGCTGGAAGATCACCGGCGCCTTGACCTTCAGTGCAATGGTCAGGTGATGCCAGATAATGGCCAGAATGGCGACGCCGCGCAGCCCGTTAATCTCAGGCAAGCGCAAGCGCGGCATTATGGGTTCAGCAGTTTGCAGCACTGGGCCACCTCGCATCGGATTCAGCGGTCGGTCATACCTGCCAAGGCCATCGTCTGGTGCGCCGCAATGCAAAGAGCGGCTGCGCCAGATGTATCGACTTGAGCATCGAGCCCTCTCCTGCCACCGCATTCAATTACAACACAACCAGAACATGGGTCAGCCTGGCGCAGGACTTTGTTGGCTCGGCCATTGCTGTATAGCAGCAATTCGATGACGTAGCAGCGCTACATATCGGTTACCGGCCAGGAAGGACTGGAACGAGCGGGCAAAAAATCGGGGGGATAACGGGGCCGAGGTATGACCCCAAACAGGATCGGATGGTTAAACGCGCGCAACAAAAAAGCCCGCAAAGCCAACGATGACGGGGCTTGACGGGCTAAATTGCAAAACCGTGTTTGTGTATTGTGGTGCGAGCGGAGAGACTCGAACTCTCACGCCTTACAGCGCTGGAACCTAAATCCAGTGCGTCTACCAATTCCGCCACGCTCGCATTCAATACATGCAACCTGATAGCCCGCAAAACGAGGGCCAACGCCGGGCATTGCAACTATCACACAAAGCCGGCAACTCAGGTTGGAGGGCGATTATAAAGGAAATGTTGTACGAAAAACAAACAGAGTCTGGCGTGTTTCGTGAGCAGTTACGCTTTATGTCATACTTCCCGCCGTCCAAGTCAGGTAAAAAGCACACCTGAGCCTGTCCCGCAGCCTGCGTGGATATCTGAACCGCCCCGTACAAGTGACCGCATTTGTGAGCATTTCTGCACATTATTCCTTTGTCTTGCTTCGACTCGTGCTTGCCGGCAATCCCGCCCTCGATACCGTCATCCGCTGGTGTGGGATAGATGCCAGTGGCAAATTGCGGCATGGCGAAGACATCGCAGGCCAATTACCTGCGGCAACTGCGGTAGAAGCCGTGGTGCTACCAACCCATTATTCCTTGCATTTGCTCGAACTGCCGCGCCAGTCCAGCCAACGTTTGCGTGCACTAGTGCCGCATGCGCTGGACGACCGGCTGCTGGCGGGTGGCCAGCAACGTCACTTTGCGCTTGGTAGCGCAGCGGACGGTAAAACCCGGGTCATCGCCTGTGACAAGGCTTGGTTGCAGCGCTGGGTTGCCGTATTGGCTAGTCAAGGGCTGAGCTTGCGCAACGCGTGGCCGCTGGTTGATCTGGTGCAACCACTGGACGAGTGGCAGCGCGTGCAACTGGATGATGGCGTGCTGCTGGTCAAAGGCGACCAAAGCACCTGGTTTGATTCAGCCGCCGTTGCCAGCCAATGGCTGGAAGACCAACCAGTTCACGATCTGGCTTGGCCTGATATTTATGGCGACCCTATCCGTAGCGGGGCTATCAATCTGCTGCAAGGCGATCTCACCCCCAAGCTTTCCCTGCCGTTTGACACACGCAAACTCAAGCGTACTGTCGGTATTTTGATCGCACTATTTGTGGTGCTAACCGTAGGCAGCCTGTGGGATTGGTGGCAGTTGCGCCAACAGGCAACCGCGCTGCAACGCGAACTGCGTCAGACTTTTGCCGCAGCCTTCCCGGGCACCCCGATTGTTGATCCGATCCTGCAATTGCAAAGCCAGCTACAAGCCGCCGGCGCCGGACAAGGTAGCGGGACGGCAAGTGGCGCTGACTTTACCGGCTTGTTACAGCGTATCGATGGCATCGCCACCGGAACTCATCTGCGCCGCTTGCAATTTGAAAACGGCCAGCTGCAAATGGAACTCGCCACCGCCGAAGCCCCTGCCCTGCAACAAAAACTGGCTGGTGCTGGCTTTAAGGTTGATCAACAGCCTGGCGCGGTAGGCACCACTGTATTGCGCGTTCAAGGAGGCCAGAAATGAAGCTGAATCAACTGACCGCCCGTGCGCAAGGTTTCTGGCAAGCGCGTAATGCTCGTGAGCGCAATATTCTGGCGGTTGGCGGCGCCATTGTGCTGATCGCGGTCGTCTACGCCGGCATCTGGCAACCATTGGTGACCCAGCGCGCGCAATTGAACAAACGCGTACCGCAACTCCAGGCCGATCTGGCGCAAATGCAACGCGGACTGCAGCTACTTAAGGGTGGCAGCAACGTGGTGCGTACCGATGACCTGCGCGCAGCAGTCACCGCCAGCCTGCAACAGCATGGCATCAAGGCCGATCTGCAAGCGCAACCGGACAACAAGATCAGGATCGATGCGCCGCAGGCCGACTTCGCCCAAGTGCTCGAACTGGTCGGTGCTTTGCCGCGCGAAACCGGCAGCCATGTTGTGACTTTTGATGCCAATGGTGCCCAGAACGATGGCGTTGTGCACTTTACTGCGGTTGTCCAGCGATGAAACAACACCTGAAACACCCTCTTCTCTGGTTTGGCATTGCACTGTTTGTGTTGTTTGCGCTGGTGCGCTTGCCGATGGTTCTGTTCGCCAGCGCTATCCCCGCCCCGGTCAAAACCGGTGACGTAACGGGCAATTTGTGGGAAGGCCGCATTGGTCAGTTAGGCCTGGGCGATCAGTTATTGCTGCAAGATGTACGCTGGCACTGGCAACCATCTGCCTTGTTGCACGCCCAACTTGCCTGGCAACTGGATACTCGTGACGGCGAAACACCCGGCCAGGCGCGCGCCGTATTGGGCATGACCGGTTGGCGACTGGAGCATGTCGCCCTGAACATACCAGCCAGCCCGTTGTTTGCCCAGGTCAAGATGCTGGCGCCATTTCAGTTGGGTGGCAGCCTGCAAGTCCGGGCACAACAAATTGCCGCAGGCAAGTTTGATCAATTGAGCATGCAACTGACCGATGCCACGTCCATGGTGACGCCGCAAGCCAATCCATTTGGCAATTATCTGATCCATGTGGCGCAAGGCAGTGGCGCACCAACCTGGCAAATCACTCCGCAAGGTGGGTTGTTGGCTATTAACGGCAGTGGCCAGATCACCAACGATGGCCCCAAAGGGCAATTGAGCTTTACCCCGACCAAGGGCAAAGAAGCATTGTTCTCCAGCCTGCTTGACCGCATGGGGCCAGGCCATACCGTTCAGCTTGGCGGCCAATAAAGCACCATCTGGCAGTATTGGGAGCTTCGGCCCAGACGTAAACCAGACAAAGCAGCGCACTTTCGTAAACTGCGCTGCTAAACTGGCAGTTGACTCCAGCACAAACCGTTAACGGCTAGCCGTTCGATCAAGCAACCAACCGGGCCATACGCAGCCCACCAGGAAAACCAATGAAAAAAATCGAAGCCATTATCAAACCGTTCAAGCTTGACGATGTTCGTGAAGCGCTTTCCGATCTGGGCATTTCCGGGCTGACCGTGACCGAAGTAAAAGGCTTTGGCCGTCAAAAGGGTCATACCGAACTGTACCGTGGCGCCGAGTATGTTGTTGATTTTTTGCCGAAAATCAAACTGGACGTCGTTCTGGCTGACGACAAACTTGATGCCGCCCTTGAAGCGATCCAGAACGCCGCGCGTACCGGCAAAATTGGCGACGGCAAGATTTTTGTATTCAATGTCGAGCAGGCAATCCGCATTCGTACCGGCGAGAGCAACGAAGACGCCATCTGACAGTAGCGAGCGTGTTTAGCCCATAAAAAAACCGCCTGCGTCCTGGCGGTTTTTTTATGGGCTCATTAAACGTAGCCACCTGCTGACTTCTTTGATCAGAGGCAGAACACCGCGGCGTATCAAGCCTGCCGAACCAGCAGCTTATTTTGCACAGCGGGCCTGGCTAAATCTAAGCCTCAAACATCCACCGGATCAACATCCAGCGCCCAGCGCACGCCGGGGTGTTTTTCCACGCCAAGTTGCTCCAGCATCTCGCGCAATGCAGCCTGCATGGCCGGGCGACGTTGTGCGGAGATGAGCACTTGCGCCCTCTCCCAGCCCGCCTTGCGTACCATCAGCGCGGGCACGGGGGCGGCCAGATGCAGCCCTGGAAAATCGCGCCAGCGTTCACGAATCTGTTTGAGAAAATCCACCGCGCGCTCCAGCGTTTTGGCTTCAGCGCGCAGCATTGCCCAGGCGGCAAAGGGCGGCAAACCATTGGCTTTGCGTTCCTGCATGGTGCGATCAGCAAACACGGCGTAATCCCCGGCAATCAGCATGGGATAAAACGGGTCGTCGTGATAACGCGTCTGGATCAGCACCTTGCCCGGCTGCCCTGCCCGCCCTGCGCGACCCGCTACTTGCAGTAGCAACGCAAACAGCCGTTCCTGCGCACGAAAATCCAGCGAGAACAAACCGCCATCGGCATTCAACACGACCACCAGTTGCAGATTGGCAAAGTCATGACCTTTGGCCATCATTTGCGTGCCAATCAGCAAGCGCGCTTGCCCGTCATGGATTTGCTTGAGCATGGCATCCAGACTGCCTTTGCGCCGGGTATTGTCGCGATCAATGCGCAACGGCGGCGCCTCGGGAAACAACTGAGCGAGCGATTCTTCCAGCCGCTGGGTGCCAAAGCCGAGCGGCTGCAAATCGGCGTTACCGCAATCCGGACAATGCACCGGCGGGGGACTTTCCCAGCCACAGTGGTGACAGCGCAGACGGCGATCTTCCCGATGCAGCACCAGCCGCGCGGTACACCGTTTGCAACTGGCTATCCAGCCGCATTCATGGCACGCCAATACCGGCGCATAACCACGCCGGTTGATGAACACCAGCACCTGACCACCGGCATTCAAGGTATCGCGAATCGCATTGATTGCCGGTTGCGCCAGGCCATCAAACAACCGCAACTGCTGGGTGGGCAGCAAGTGGATCTGCGGCGCGGTGGCTGCGGCAATGGCGCGCCGCGTGAGCGACAACAACTGGTAGCGCTTCTCACGCATATTGCGCCAGCTTTCAATGCTCGGCGTGGCGCTCCCCAGAATGATTGGCACATTGGCCTGACGCGCACGGTACACGGCCACATCGCGCGCGGAATAGCGAAAACCCTCTTGCTGACGATAAGACAGGTCATGCTCTTCATCGACCACAACCAGTGCCAGTTCAGGCATCGGCGTAAACACCGCCAGTCGGGTGCCGAGGACGATCCGGGCCCGCCCTTGCGCCGCCAGCAGCCAGTTACGGGTGCGCTCGCCATCGGCCAGGCCACTATGCAATGACACCAGATGTTCGTGCGGAAAGCGGGCGCGAAAACGCGATTCCAGCTGCGGGGTGAGGTTGATTTCCGGAATCAGTACCAGCACCTGCCCGCCCTGCGCCAGCCGGGCTTCGATCTCGCGCAGATATATTTCGGTTTTGCCGCTGCCAGTCACGCCATAGAGCAGAAAAGGCGCGTAGCCGGTCGCAACCTTGAGTTTTTCCAGCGCGGCTTGTTGCTCGTCGGTGAGTGTCGGCAAATTCTGCGTTACCGGTACGCGAGCTGGGGCGAGCTCGGGCTCAACCTCGTTAACCCAACCGGATTCTTGCCAGGCTTTCAACCAACCAGCAGCACTGGCCGACACGGCGCGAATCTCATCAAGGCTGCGCGGAAGCGCAAGCAAGGTCGCCAGTTCTTTCTGCTTGCGTGCGCGGTCGGGAATCTGCGCCAACAAACCGGCGTGATCGATCGCAGCAAAAAAGGCCATGTCCCTTGCACCGGCCCAAAGCTGAGTCTGGCGAAACGCGCCTGGCAGCGCTGCGGCGATTACCTGACCAATCGGCCACGCATAGTAATCAGAGCAGAAACGGCATAAATCGAGGATGGCGGCAGGCAGCGGCGGCATATCCGCTGGAATCACCTGCACCGATTTGAGTTGCTCTACCGTGAAGCCAGCCGAGCCATCATATTGCTCGCTCACCTGCAGTACTACACCGGCCAGCAACTGTCGCCCGAACGGAACAATCACCCGCGCCCCGCGCTGGGGCGCCGTCCCTGACCAGCGATAATCAAATGTTCGCTGGAGAGGCACATCCAGGGCAATTTGTAAGTAAAGTTCAGGCATTCAGGCACCAAAATATGCCACGAAAAACTACCCACAGCTTCTGTGGATAACTTTGTGAAGAACTTGCAGGAAACTGCGTGAAACCCGCGTTACAACAAGATGTAGGCTGGATTGCCTATTTTTTAAACCAAAATATAATTTCGTTATAAATCAATAACTTAAATTATATGTATTGTTTTGACATCTCTTTGTGACGAGGGCTTGACAAAGCTGTTTTGTGGCAAATTTTCAGTGTGAATAAGTAAATCACCATACGCCAGGCGCGCTTGAACATTGCGCGCTAAATGATTGATTCACAATGACTTGGAAAAATCAGGAATGATAGGGTCTTGAAAGCTTATGCACGCTTTCAACGAGAACCTTTACATTATCCGGGGGAGTAAACTGACCAATGCCGTGACCCAGATTAAAGATATGGCCAGTTCCATTACCCCATGATGCAAGCAACCGCGCCACTTCGGCTTCAATGGCAGCGGGTTGCGCCATCAGTGCCACCGGATCAAAGTTACCTTGCAGAGCAACCTGACTGCCAACGCGCTGACGCACAGCGCCCAAGTCTACAGTCCAGTCCAGACCCAAAGCATCGCAGCCGGTGCCAGCCATTTCTTCCAGCCACAAGCCGCCGCCCTTGGTAAACAGGATCACCGGCACCTTACGCCCATCGGCCTGACGGGTCAGGCCGTTCACCACGCGCTGCATATAAGCCAGCGAGAACTCCTGATATTTACCAGCGGCGAGTGAACCACCCCAGGTATCAAAAATCATCAGTGCTTGTGCACCAGCTTCGACCTGCGCGTTCAGGTAGTCAATCACCGTGCGGGCGTTAACGTCCAGGATGTGGTGCAACAAATCCGGGCGGTCGTACAGCATGGTTTTGACCGTGGCGTAATTGTCCGAGCCACCGCCTTCGATCATGTAACAGGCCAGGGTAAACGGGCTGCCGGAGAAACCAATCAGCGGCACCCGGCCGTCCAGTGCGGTGCGGATGGAACTCACAGCATCGAATACGTATTGCAGTTCGGTGCCAACATCGGGCACGGCCAGCTTGCGGATGGCGGTTTCGTCACGCAATGGGCGCGCAAACTTGGGGCCTTCGCCCTCAGCAAAGTACAAGCCCAGACCCATGGCGTCCGGTACGGTGAGGATGTCCGAAAACAAAATGGCAGCGTCCAGCTCGAAGCGATCCAGCGGCTGCAGGGTGACTTCGGTGGCATATTCTTTAGACTTGCACAGATCAAGAAACGAACCCGCTTTGGCCCGCGTGGCGCGGTATTCCGGCAAGTACCGACCGGCCTGACGCATCAGCCATACGGGTGTGTAGGGCACCGGTTCACGCGCCAGGGCACGCAGGAAAACGTCGTTCTTGAGCTGTGATGTTGCCATGTTCTCGCCTGTCTTCAGATCTCAGAGAGACCGGTCAAAATGTTGGTTCATGCGCAAACCCTGCGCCGTCATGTCATCTGCCAGTTGCCCGGCGCCGTGCAGGATAACACCTTGTTGTGATACGGCCGCAGTTCATCGCCATGCGCCACGCTCACCATGATGCAGCCGGGCAAGCGCGCCAGCAGCGCGGCAAACAAGGTGGCTTCGGTTTCGGAATCCAGCGCCGAGGTCGCTTCATCCATCAGCAACACGCCGGGCGGGTTCAACAACGCCCGCAACAAAGCCACCCGTTGTTGCTCACCGATGCTCAGGATATGCGACCACATATCGCGTTTATC
The DNA here is from genome assembly GCF_031291215.1 of Silvimonas sp. Lineage (NCBI taxonomy): Bacteria > Pseudomonadati > Pseudomonadota > Betaproteobacteria > Neisseriales > Chitinibacteraceae > Silvimonas > Silvimonas sp. The sequence continues at coordinate 57,596 of NZ_JARLJK010000136.1, read as the reverse complement.
CAGCTGGGGCTGTAGATGCTGCAAATTGGCCAGTTCCAGCAACTGCGCCAGTGCGGCATCGTCATGACGTGGGGGGCATGGATAATACATAGCCTCGCGCAGGGTGCCAAGCGGCAAATAGGGTCTTTGCGAGAGAAACAATGTACTGCCTTGTTCCGGGTAAGCCAGCTTGCCATGGGCGTACGGCCAGATACCCGCCAGCGCGCGAATCAACGTCGATTTGCCACAACCGGAGCGCCCCTGGATCATCAATCTGTCGCCACTTTGCAATGACCAGCTGACGTCCTGCAGCAGTACCTCGCCATCGGGTTTGGTGACGGATTGCAAGTCAACCTGCATGGATTGACCCGCGTATTCCGGCTGCAATCTGGGCATGACCGCAACCTGGTCGAGCCCGGACTGAAATGTGGATAAACGATCGACCACCGACTTCCAGCGCGCCCATTCGGTGAAGTTGTTAATAAAGCTGGATAACGCCCCCTGCACCTGGCCGAAAGCATCGGCAATCTGGATGTACACACCTAAAGTAACTTGTTTGGCAAACACGCGGGGCGCCATCACCACCATTGGGAAAAGTATGGACAACTGCGTGTAAGAGCTGACGTAGAAACCCAAAGCTTTGCGTTTTTTCATCAGCAACCAGAAGTTGCTCATCACGTTGCCAAAACGTTGCTGCAAGATGGTGCTTTCCTGCGTTTCCCCTTTATACAGAGCGACTGCATCCGCATTTTCACGCAAACGAATCAGGCCATAACGAAAATCAGCCTCATAGCGTTGCTGGAAAAAATTAAGTCTTACCAGAGGCAATCCAATCCAGAACGTAATAACCGTGCCAATCACCGCGTAAACAAGCGCTATCCAGAACATATAACCGGGAATGACTAATTGATGGCCGCCCAATATCGTGCGCAACGGCCCAGATAACTGCCACAGCAAAGCCGAAAATGTAACCAAGGTACCAATATCACTCAGAGTACTTAGAAAGAGACCCAGCGAGCGGCTAACGAATTCATCCACATCCTCGGCGATCCGTTGGTCCGGGTTGTCGGTTTTATGGTCAGTCAGTTGCAGTCGATAGTAGTTTTGCTCAGTCAGCCATTGGTTGAGCAACGAGCGCGTGAGCCAGCGCCGCCAGATGATCTGCAGCATTTGCTGGAAATAAGTGCTGTAGACCCCCGCCACGATGGTAAGGCCGGAAATCCAGCAAAATTCCAGGATCAGCTTTTTGAAAGCACCAAAGTCCAGAGTCTGCAGCGCGTTGTACAGATCACCCTGCCAGGTGTTGAACCACTTATTGAGATAAATATTGCCGCCAGTTAGCGACAACACCAGCACCAGCAAGCCCCACGCCTGCCACCAGTGCGCGCGGTCCACCCAGAACGGGCGACATAAACGCCAGAAATTAGCGAGCAAATGGCGGGTGTTTTTTGATGCAGAAACGTGCAGCGTTGCGTGATCTTCAGCCATTCAGCGCCCCTATTCACAGAAAGCCGCATCGGATAATGCAGGCTGTGAAAATGACAACGACCTTCAACGCAATCGGTGGACCGGCCCACCGAACCGAATACCCGGCGTGGCTGCGGCAAGCGGCCTGCGTCACACACCGGGTTCTTGCATGCTTTCTACTTTCGAATTAATGCACTGTATGGAGTGCTGCCACAGTAACGCGCCACGCTAACTGCGATGACGCCGCTCACGCGCATCTAGCCAGGTTGGTCGTGTTATTTGCAGGGACGCTGTGTCCAGCCGCTACCACTTGCGTGGCACTTCCAGTCTTGTCGGGCGGCGGTAATGAACCATGTTTTATCGGCATAAAGCATTTTCAGCTGAAAACGCTGAGCCGCACGGGCACTTTCCAGGGCACCGAGCATGGTTACATCGACATTCACTTGCTGGCGATCTTTGCTGGTTGCGATCTGATTCACACTCAACTTTTGATAGTCGATTTGTCCGACTTCATCGGAAGCGTGGTCGCCCAGAAAACTGAAAGCCACTTGCATCGGCGCTTCACCCACGCGTCCGCGAAAAATCGGGTGCGAGGGTGGCGGCAGTTGCGCTGCAGCGGGTGGCGCATCGGGTGCGTCATCCGCTGCAGCGCCCGCTTCAACCGTAACGGTACTGGCTGCGGCATCATCAGCGGCATGCGCCGCCCATGCCGTTGCCGCCAGCGCCAATGCAAGCAGGGTTCGTTTCAGCATCTTCTGTTTTCAGCTTTATTTGTTATTGACCGATTTCATCGGTTTTATTGATTACTCTTTCGCCGCCCAGGTATCGCGCAGGGTGACGGTGCGGTTAAACACCGGCTTGCCGCCTGCGACATGATCTCTGCGATCGGTGACGAAGTAACCCAAACGTTCAAACTGGTAACGCGTTTCTGGCGCTGCGTCTTTCACTATCGGCTCAATATAGCCCGTCACCACTTTCAGTGAATTCGGGTTAATGAACTGTTTGAAATCCACATATTCGCCATCGGCACCACGCACGGCATCTGGGCGCGACTCGGTAAACAGGCGGTCGTACATGCGCACTTCTGCTTCAATGGCATGTGCGGCGGAAATCCAGTGGATCACGCCCTTCACCTTGCGGCCAACCGGGTTCTGCCCCAGCGTTTCGGTATCGAGCGAGCATTTGAGCTCAACCACGTTGCCAGCAGCGTCCTTGATGACTTCATCACACTTGATCACATACGAATAACGCAGGCGAACTTCGGCGCCCAACGTCAGGCGTTGCCACTTGGGCGGTGGCACTTCGGCAAAGTCTTCACGTTCGATGAAGATTTCACGCGACAGCGGAATCTCGCGCTCGCCCCATTCTTCGTGATGCGGATGGAACGGTGCGCTACGGCTGCCGGTCACGCCTTCTTCGAAGTTGGTCAGCGTCACCTTGATCGGATCAAGCACGGCTATCACGCGCGGGCTGGTTTCTTCCAGCGTTTCGCGCACCGCGCCTTCAAGCGAAGTAAAGTCGACCACGTTTGGTGTTTTGGAAACACCGGCGCGTTGCGCAAACAAGCGCACGCCTTCCGGGCTGTAACCACGACGGCGCATGCCAGTCACGGTTGGCATACGTGGGTCATCCCAACCGCTTACCAGTTTTTCGTCGACCAGTTGCTTGAGCTTGCGCTTGGAGGTCACCACGCTCAACAACTCCAGCCGCGAGAATTCGATCTGTTGCGGGTGGGTCGGAATGGTGATGTTGTCCAGCACCCAGTCGTACAGCGGGCGATGGTCTTCAAACTCCAGCGTACACAGTGAGTGCGTAATGCCTTCCAGCGCATCAGAAATGCAATGGGTGTAGTCGTACATCGGGTAGATGCACCACTTGTCACCAGTCTGATGGTGCGTGGCGCGGCGGATGCGGTAGATCACCGGATCGCGCAGATTGATGTTGCCCGAGCTCATGTCGATTTTCAGGCGCAGCGTCTTGCTGCCATCGGCAAACGCGCCGTCACGCATTTGCTGGAACAACGCCAGGTTTTCTTCCGGCGTGCGCGTGCGGTACGGGCTATCTTTGCCGGGTTCGCTCAGATTGCCGCGATACTGGCGCATTTCTTCCGGCGTCAGATCATCAACATACGCTTTGCTAGCGCCAATCAGTTCTTCAGCAAACGCATAAAGCTGGTCGAAGTAGTTGGATGCGTAACGAACCTCGCCATCCCATTCGTAACCCAGCCAGCGCACGTCTTCCTGGATCGCGGCAATGTATTCGTCTTCTTCTTTCTCCGGATTGGTGTCGTCCATACGCAGATGGCAAACGCCTTGGTAATCCTGTGCCACGCCAAAATTCAGGCAGATGGATTTGGCATGACCGACGTGCAGATAACCATTGGGCTCAGGCGGAAAGCGGGTAACCACACCGCTGCGCTTGCCGGAGGCCAGATCGCCTTCGATGATATGACGGATGAAATTGCTGATAACCGGTGCTGGGGCTTCGTTGCTCATGACGGTGCAATTAGTAAATATCGAAAACGACGATTGTAGCTGAAACCGGCCATCTGGACGGCCAAATGCCAGCGCGGCGTACAAAAGCACTGACAGCGCCGCCGAGCGCACTGTACATCCCGCAATCCGGTTCACCAGGCTGGGCGTCAAATCACCGGCTGCACTTCATCGGATAGTCAGCCACGCGGTAGATATTTCTGACGTTACGGCAGTCCAATACAGTGCGCATACCAACACACTTCATGCGCGATCCAACAGGCTCAGGAGGTTACGATGAAAATCTCTAGCTATTCGCACATGCTGGTTTCGGATCACCGTGGCTGGGACGAATTGCGGGTTAAACATCCCACCGCGCGCGGCATCTTCTTCAAGCTGGTCCTGCCCTTATCCATTCTGCCGGTATTGATGATTACTTACGCCGGAATGGCCCATGGCAGCTTCTACGCGCCGAATGCGCCCATGCAGTACTGGCTCAGTACCGCACTGCTGTTCTTCGTGGCAGAACTCTTGTCGGTACGCGGTATGGCGTGGGTGATTAACGTGTTGTCGCGCCAGGTGGCAGGCAAAGCCGATAAAGACAACAGTTACCTGCTCGCCACACTGGCGGCGGTGCCACTTTGGTTATCTTCACTGACCTTGTTTGTGCCGGTGGTGGCGTTCAATATGCTGTGTGGTTTGCTCGGCTTGGGCATCGCCTGCTTGCTGCTGTATCACGGCGTTCCGGCAATGCTGTCGCATGATCGCGACGAAGATACCCGTGATATGACCTGGCTGGTGATGTGGATTGGCGCGGGTGCCTGGGCTGTCTTGGGCGTGATCGCGGCGTTGCCGGTGATTATTATTCATTGATTTGCCAGTTAACCAGTTAACCGACGGTGATCTGCAGCCCGGATTTGCAGAGCAATCCGGGCTGTTGCTATTGGTGCCGGTTCTGCAGCGATTCCATCTTGTGGCCCGCCCCTTTTATGCCTGAGCGATAATCCGCAGCAAGTCTCCCATCTCAGGCTTCACATGCCCTCAACCGCGCCAATCCGTTTTGACTGGAAAGACCTGGAACTGTTTGTCAGCGTCGCCGAAACCGGCAGCATCGCCGCAACCGCAGAACGCAGCCATATGGTGGCTTCTGCTGTCAGCAAACGGATCTCTGACCTTGAGACCCACTTTGCGACGGCATTGATTGAACGCCACAGCCGTGGTGTGCGGCTCACTCCCGCCGGCCAAGCGTTGCGGGGCCGGGCACAGGGGTTGCTGGAACAAGCGCGGCAGCTTGAAGGCGAAATGCGCGACTACGCCGATGGTGTTTCAGGGCATGTGCGGCTGTTTGCCAATATTTCGGCAATTGTTGAATTTCTACCGGGCGCACTGGTGGCGTTTCGGCACGTGTATCCGGGCATACGCGTGCAGTTGCAGGAGCAAGTCAGCAGTGTGGTCGCCCAAGCCGTGCTGGATGGCGTGGCGGATTTAGGCATCGTCAGCGAATTGCCACACCTGCCGGGGCTAACACTGACGCCCTTTCGGCAGGATGAGCTGCAATTGGTCGTCCCGCCAGATCACCCGCTCGCAACACAAACCCATATCTCCTTTGCACAGGCGCTGGCGTGGCCGCTGGTGGGACTGCATGCCAACAGTACCTTGCATGCGCGGCTAACCCGCGAAGCCGCCGAGGCTGGTCACGATTTGCGCCCGCTAGTGCAAGTCACCAGCTTTGACGCGGTCTGCGCCATGGTCGCGGCTGGTTTGGGCGTTGGCGTGGTGCCGCGAGCGGCGACGACGCCCTATGTAGCGTCGCTGGGTTTGCATGGGCTAACGCTGACCGATACGTGGGCGCAGCGGCAGTTATGCCTGTGCACCCGCGACAACGAGCCACCCTCGCCCGCTACGCAAAAACTGTTCGAGCATTTGCAGCAACAATATTGATTGGCTTGATCGGCACAGCCATCTCCGTTTGCGATGCCATCGTCGCCAGACTTCAGTTCTGCAAGATGGATGATTACTGCAAGCTAGAGCCCTTACCAACAGGGAGCAACAAAACATGGCACGCTGGAATCCACAAGACTATGCCCAGAACTCGACCGGCCAGGAACGCTGGGCCAAAGAGCTGATTGCGCAACTCGACCTCAAACACGATGACACCGTGCTGGATATTGGCTGTGGTGATGGCCGTCATACCGCGGTAATCGCCTCGCTGGTGCCGCAGGGCAGCGTGCTCGGTACCGATTTTTCGCCAGAGATGATCGCCCACGCCCAACGCGAGCATATGAGCGCGCCACTGCCTAATCTCAGTTTTGAAGTGGCCGACGCGGCAGCTTTGCCCTACCCAGCGCGCTTTTCGGTGATTTTCTCCAACGCGGCGATTCATTGGGTGCCCGGCGAGCATGCCAGCGTCTTGCGTGGCATTGCCAACGCGTTGTTGCCACATGGCCATGCGCTGTTGCAGTTGGGTGGGCACGGCAACGGTGCTGGCATTATTGCTGCATTCGATACTGTGCGCAGCCGCCCCGAGTGGGCCGCCCATTTTGCCGAATTCCGCTTTCCCTATGGCTTTCATCGGGTCGAGGATTATCAGCGCTGGGCACAAGAAGCCGGGTTGACGGTGGTCGATGCGCAGTTGATCCCAAAGATCATGCCGTATGCGGACCGTGCTGCATTCAACGGCTGGCTGCGCACTGCCTGGTTGCCGTTTATTGAACCAGTGCCAGAAGCCGCACGAGCGGATTACATCGAAGCGGTGGTTGACGCTTATCTGGCGGCCAACCCGGGTGACATCAATGTCCGCATGGTGCGCTTGCAGGTGTCATTGCGCCACGCCAGCCACGCTTAAGCGCTAATACACGGCGGTTCGTACACCTCATCGGCCTGGCCCGGCGAGGTGTACGAAAACGGGTTCGGGTGTCATCACAATGTGCGCCCAATCGTGGAATAATCCGCCTGAATCTTTTCCACTCGTGCCCATCGGCGCGACCAGGCCCACGCGGAGCAAACCATGCTGATCCAGAACCATATCGTCGATCTGCCCACGCCCACCGGCACCATGCGCACTTATGTGCATCGCCCGAATACAGCGGGCGCTTTTCCGGCCATTCTGTTTTATTCAGAGATTTTTCAGCAAACCGCACCGATTGCCCGCGCCGCGCGTTTTCTGGCGGGTCATGGCTACGCTGTGCTGGTGCCGGAGGTGTTCCACGAACTCAATCCGATTGGCACGGTGCTGGGCTATGACGATGCGGGCAAAGACAAAGGTAACGCAGATAAAGGAGCCAAGCCAGTTGAGAGTTATGACGCAGATAACCGCGCCATGATCGACTATCTAGGCCAGCAAGACTGGTTCAACGGCCATCTGGGCGCGATGGGTTTCTGCATTGGCGGCCATCTGGCGTTTCGTGCCGCGTTGCAGCCAGAAGTAAAAGGCACCGCATGTTTCTATGCCACTGACCTGCATACCAACACCATTCCGAATCAACCTGGCCAGCACACGCTGGAACGCATCGGTGATATCACCGGCGAAATGCTGATGATCTGGGGCAAGCAAGATCCGCATATTCCACCGCAAGGACGCGCGCAGGTTTACCAAAAACTCACCGATGCCAAGCTCAGCTTTACCTGGCATGAACTGAACGGCCAGCACGCCTTTATGCGCGATGAGGGCGACCGTTTTGATCCGCAACTGTCGTCGCTGGGTTATCAGTTGGCCTTTGACCTGTTCAGCCGCACCCTGCGCTAAACATTCGTAGTTACGCAAATGCATAGAGGGCGGCCTTGATAGTTGCCCTCTATGCATTGGGTTGGAATATTTCATTTTCACAAATGAGAATGGTTATCGATAATGAGTCCTAACGACATCTCGTCACAGGATTTACCCGATGACCACGCTCATACTCAACTTGGGGCAGCAACTCTCAGCGCCAGCTGCAAATAATGCCCCGCCGCAACGTGCGCGCACTTATCTGTTGTGGTTATCGGCGCTGGCTGCGTTGGCCGCATTTTTCTGGCTGACTCGCGACAGCCTCAAGCCAGGCTGGGTTGCCGGTGTCAGCGTGGCTGCAGCAACCGCCATCGGCGCCCTGCCTGTCGCCTTCGCTCGTCGCATGCCAGAAAAACTCGCCAGTGGTTTGATGATGGCAGGCGGCGGCATTATGGCCACCGTCACCCTCAGCGGCGTATTGCCAGAAGCGTTTGCCGGCATGCAAAAGATCGTGCCATCCGCCAGCGCTTCATTGCTGGCCATTGCCACCATCACCGCCTTGGGCGCATTTGGTTTTGCCCGCTGGCAAGCCGGGGCGCAAAGTCTGGCTGCGTTGAAAGGAGCAGAGGCAGAACGTTTTGGCCTGTTGCTGTTTGCGCTGGCCATGACGCTGCAAAATCTGCCAGAAGGGATTGCGGCCGGGGTTTCCATGGCTGGCTCGCAACGTGGCGGCGCGCTCACTTTTGGCATCAGCTTGCAAGATATCCCCGAAGGCTTTGCCGTCGCTACTGCGTTGTTGCGAGCTGGTGCTTCGCCATGGAAAGCGGCATTGGGCGGCATGGCCAGCGGCCTGGTAGAACTGGCTGGAGCATTGTTGGGCACGGCGGCGTTGAGTATCTCTGCCGCATTGCTGCCCGCATTGCTGGCGTTGGCTGCCGGGGCAATGTTGTGGGTGATTGGCCGCGAGATGGGGCCACGCTTATGGCAACGACCAAGTGCCGCGCAAGCATGCTTTAGCGCTGGCATTGTTGTGGCGGTATTGTTCAACTTTTTGCCTGGTTGAGCCCGCAAACCCGGTTAAACAAAAAGCGCCCCGAGATCGGCGTTTTTTTGTTGCCGTAACAAGGGGTTCTCCCACAAAACCTGGCTAAATTATTGCAGTCAGCTATATTCCTGCAAACTTCAAACTATATTTAGGTCATGCCTTCGCCTCCTTGAAGGTTGCCACTTGCACCCCTCTTCCAACGAGTAGTTGAATGATCGATGAGCACCTGATTGCCTGTCATGAGTGTGATCTGCTGCTACGCCCGCCACAGCTGGAGCCCGGTGGCGTTGCTCGTTGTCCGCGTTGTAACGCCACGTTGTTCGCAGCGCCGCAAAATAGTCAGGAGCGCACCCTGGCTTTTACCTTGGGCGCTACCATTCTGTTTTTGCTGGCTAATTTCTTTCCGATCATGGGTTTGCAGATCGGCGGTACTGAAATCACCTGCACGCTGACCGGCGCCGCGCTGGAGCTATACAACGACGGCATGCACACGCTTGGCATTCTGGTCATGATCACCACGGTGATCGTGCCGGCGACTCAGTTATTGATCATGCTTTATATGTTGCTACCACTTTCGCTGGGCATCATGCCGCCGCGAGTGCCAGACTTGCTGCGCATGCTGCAGTTGCTGCGGCCATGGAGCATGGTTGAGGTGTTCATGCTGGGCATTCTGGTGTCGCTGACCAAGCTGGCGGCTATGGCTACCGTTATCCCCGGCATTGCCTTGTGGTCGTTCGCCCTGTTGATGCTATTGATGACCGCCGCTTTTTCGGTGTTCGATGCCCGCCAGATCTGGCGTCAATTGCCGGTGGAGGGAAGATGAAACCTCATCCGGCCTCCGCCGCTGCCCAGGGTTTGCTTAATTGCCATTCCTGCGGTTTGCTCAGCAAAAACGTGCCCAACGCCAGCGACCGTTGTCCGCGCTGCGGCACGCACTTGCACATGCGCAAGCCCAATAGCCTCACGCGCACTTGGGCCTTGCTGATTGCCGCGTTCATTCTTTATATCCCGGCCAACTTGTTGCCGGTGATGCATACCGCTTCGATCATTTACGAAGAAGATGACACCATCATGAGCGGTGTTATTTATCTGTGGACCTCCGGCTCGTGGCCGCTGGCGATTCTGGTGTTTTGTGCCAGCGTGACGGTGCCCTTGGCCAAATTGATTGCGCTCACCATTCTGGCCATTACTGCGCAGCGCAAATCAACCTGGCGCCAGCAAGAACGCACCAAGCTTTATCGTATGGTGGAATTTGTCGGTCGCTGGTCCATGCTCGATATTTTTGTGGTGGCGTTAATGGTGGGGCTGGTGCACTTCCAGTCGCTGGCGACGATTTCCGCCGGCCCCGGCGCCCTGGCATTTGCCAGCGTTGTGGTCATTACCATGTTTGCCGCCATGTCGTTCGATCCACGCCTCATCTGGGACCCAGAGCCAAAAGACGATGACTGATCATCCCCAAAATACTCCCCCGCAATCCCCGGACGAAGAACAGGTGCCCACCGCCAAAGCGGTGCCCAAACGCCGTCTGCCCTCATTGATCTGGTTGATCCCCATTGTCGCTGCTCTGGCCGGTGGCTGGATTGCCGTACACGCTTACTTGCAGCGCGGCCCGACCATCACCATTACCTTTGAGACCGCCGACGGCATTGAAGCCGGCAAGACCAAAATCAAATACAAGGATGTGGATATCGGCAGCGTCACCGGCGTAGTACTGACCGATGATCGCCAGCACATCAAGGTCACCGCGCAACTGGCTCATGCTACGGACGACCTGTTGGGTGATAAAACCCGTTTCTGGGTCGTGCGCCCACGTATTTCCGGTGGCTCAGTCAGCGGCTTGGGGACGTTATTGTCTGGCGCTTATATCGGCATTGATCCCACGCGTCAGGCCAGTAGCAAACGTGATTTCACCGGGCTGGAACAAGCTCCGATTGTGACCACGCGCCAGGCGGGCCGGGAGTTCGTGTTGCATGCGCAGGACATGGGCTCGATCGACGTCGGCGCCCCGCTGTTCTTCCGCCGCGTCCAGGTCGGCGAAGTCTCTGCCTATAAACTGGATAAAGATGGCAAGGGCATCACCATGAAGGCCTTCGTCCATGCGCCATATGACCAGTATGTCACCACCAATACCCGCTTCTGGCATGCCAGTGGCGTGGACGTGACGCTGGATGCCAATGGTTTGAAAATCGACACCCAGTCGCTTGCTTCCATCGCTATCGGTGGTATTGCCTTCCAGGCGCCACCTGGCCAGGACATGGCCGAAGCCGCCCCCGCGGATACCCAATTTACGCTGGCCTCGGACCGTATCACCGCCATGACTGAGGCGGACCGCGAACGTGCGCCATTTGTGCTGTACTTCCGCGAATCGCTACGTGGTTTGAGCATCGGTGCACCGGTAGATTTTCGCGGTATCAATATTGGTGAAGTCAAAGCCATCAATTTTGAATTCTCCAAGGAAGAACACAGCCTGCTTATGCCGGTCACCATTGATCTGTATCCGGAGCGTCTGCGTGGGCGGCTCAAGGGCGGCGATGAAGTGGTCAAGACGGACACCATGCGTATCAAGATACTCAACACGATGGTGGAACATGGGCTGCGCGCGCAATTGCGTACGGGCAACCTGATTACCGGCCAGTTGTATGTGGCGCTCGATTTTGTGCCGACTGCCGCCAAGGCCAGCATCGACTGGAAGCAATTCCCGCCGTCTTTGCCGACCATCAATGGCAGCCTGACGCAGTTGCAAGACACCGCGTTGTCTATCGCCAAGAAGCTGGATAGCTTGCCGATTGAGGCCATGGGTGACCACGCCGATGAGGCCTTGCGCAATCTGAACGTAGTGCTGGATAACAGTAATGCGCTAATCAATCGCCTGAAGAACGAAGTGGCGCCAGAAGCACAGAACACGCTCAAGCAGGCGCAAGAGGCGATCAATCAGGCCAAACAAACCCTCTCGCCTGATGCACCGGTGCAGCAAAACATGAACGACACGCTGCAGGAAGTGGCCAAAGCCGCGCAGGCCTTCCGTGACCTGTCCGATTATCTCAGCCGCCATCCGGACGCTTTGCTCCGTGGGCAGAAGGAAGACGCTAAATGATCCGCCCCGCTCTCAACGCCGCTTTGACGATTTCGATCCTGGCGCTGGCTCTGGCCGGATGTGGCTCGGCGCCACCTGAGTACTATTACTCGCTCAACCCGGTGGCAGCGCCAGCCACCACCACAGCACCGGCCAATCTGGTGGTCGCGGTGGCGGCGGTCACGGTGCCAGCGGTGGTAGACCGGCCCCAATTTGTGCTTAACCAGCCCGACCATAGCTTGACCTTGCTGGAACAGCAGCGCTGGGCGGCACCGCTTAAATCGCAGATACCAGCGGTGCTGGCAGTCGATCTGGCACGGCTTCTGGGTACGCCCAACGTCACTGGCTGGCCACAACTGGCCTTGCCCAACACCAACTGGACAGTTGCTGTAGGTATCCAGCGCTTTGAATCGCAACTGGACAAAACGGCGGTGATTGAAGCGGTATGGCAAGTGGTCGACAAGACCAATACGCCGGTGCAGTCGGGCCGCAACGTGATTGAAGAACCGGTGCAAGGTACCGGCTACGCCGCAATGGCCGCAGCGCATGACCGGGCACTGGCAAAGCTGGCACAAGTGATTGCAGCAGCTATTCCGCGTAGCAAGGTGCAGTAACCCGGCGGGGGGGACATTTGCCAGGCAGTTTGCGGATCGCTTCAGTACTGCTGGGAGGATTCGCGATGCAATCCACCCTTTGCGTAACCGATAGCGGCTGGTGAAGCGCAAACTGGCAACTTGGGTTGCCTGACCGAAAACCGACTAAGCCGTGGCGGCGCCGTCTTTGGGCGGTGCCGGCAAAGCTTCTGGCTGCTGCAAACTGCCGTTCAAGTGCACGTCCATCTGCGGGAATGGCATTGTTACTCCCGCTTTGTCGAAGTTCTTCTTCAGACGCAGATTGAACGTACGCGCCACGTCCCACTGTTCCAGCGGCCGCGTCCTGAAGCGTGCTCTCACCACAATAGCACTGGTGTCGAAGCGCTCCAGACCTTGCACTTCCAGCGGCGCCAGCAACACATTGCGCCACGCCACGTCGTGACTCATTTCCCGTCCGGTATCGCGCATGATCTGCAGCACCTTGTCGAGGTCGCTGTCGTACGCCACGCTAATGTCGAATACCGCGTAGGCAAAGTCGCGCCCAAGATTCTTGACCGCTTTGATCTGGCTGAACGGAACCGTATGCACCGCCCCCTGAATATCGCGAATCCGCACCGTACGCATGGTAATGCCCTCGACCGTGCCCACATGGCCGCCAGCATCAATCACATCACCCAGCGCGATGGTGTCTTCTACAAGCATGAAAATGCCGGTGATCAGATCCTGCACCAGCGCCTGCGCCCCAAAGCCCACCGCCAGACCGATTACCCCGGCACCTGCGAGCAGAGGGTTGACGTTAATCCCCAAATTAGCCAGCGACAGAATCACGGCAACGATCAGAATCACCACCAGCAAGACACTGCGGAACAAAGGCAAAACGGTGCGCGCACGATTGGAAACCCGCTCGCCTCGCCGTTGTGATTTTCTGCCGGTAATGCGCTCTTCAATAATGGCGTCCAGCACGACCCACACCAGCCAGGAAACGCATAGCGTGGTGGCGATGCTGAAAAACACCTGATCCAGCCGCCGCCCAGCCACCACGATTTTTGCCAGGTCATCCGTCGAGTAATGCCACGTATGCAAAATCAGCTCAAGGAACACCAGTCCGACCACCAGATTGGCAAACGCAAACACCATTTGCAGCAAGCGCCGCACATAGACCGAGCCTCTTTCAATAGACGAGGGATGGCGCGTCCGGGCGTGATAACTGCGTCGCAACATCAAGCTGATAAAAATAGCCAACACCAGCCACATTACGGTACGAACTGCCTGGTCAGTGAGTTGCCCGTTGCGCCCGGCGCTGGCAAGAATCCCCAGTCCTGCCACCACCGCAATCGTGATAATCGGCCACTGCCAGATAATCGAGACAAGCTGCAAGGTCTCGTTTACGGCTTTACGATTCTGACGCACGTTCCATGCGTTGTTACGGATCAGCTGTGCAATTGGCCGCCGAAAGCGCACTGCAAAAATCGCCAGCAAAGCCGCGTTGATCAGATGGCTCACGGTGGTAATAAAGAAACAGACATTCATACCTAGGGCCAATTGCGTACGCACATCGTTTCCGGCGTCGTTAAGCGCTGCCATCGCGCCAAAAGTGGCTAGCCAAGGCATGCTCTTACGCAACAACACCCGCACCGCTACTTTGCGGTGGCCAGCGCCGCACAGCGAAAACAACACCAGCGCCATCGCGGCAAACACGACCCCGCACAGCGAGCACCAAGCCAGCAGGAAGGCCAACGCCCCGCCGACCGAATGCGACCAGTCGCGAGTAAAAAGCACGGTCAAAACAAAAGCCAGGGCCCATGGCCCGATCATGCGTGCCGCGTAGGCCAGTAACGTCAGAGTCGAAGAATCGGCAGGTAGACCCTGAGATTGCACGTTAAAACGGGCCAGCACCCGAGTCAGCAACCGGTTGAGTATCCACGCCGCTGCCGCCCATATGGCCAAAGCACCAGTGAATCCAAATAACACCCGCCAGATGCCGCCGGGTGTCTGCTCTATGTGCTGGACCATTTCGTAATGCGCGTTGCGCACCAACTGCACCCACGCCACCTGGTTGGTCAGCAGCTCATCTGTTTGCTCGGTCAACCACTTGGTCAGTCCGTTCACGCTGCCCAGCAAACCATTGTTTTGTTCCGCCTTGGCTTGTTCGGCCACCGCGCTGGCGACGGTACGCATTTTCTTGAGCTGGGCGACCAGCGCATCGCGGCGCTGGTTGTCTTCCAGAGTATTGATGACGTTATCGAGCGAGGCAGCAAAAGCCACCGCAGAAGCCTCGCTTGCAGCCGCAGTCGCGGTCGCAGGCTTGGATGGCAAGCCTGGAACGGTAATGGCCTGTGCCGATTGCAGCCAGAGCGCCAGCAACAACACGCTCAACGATGCCAGCAAGCGTGGCAAGACGCCAAAAACAATCACAACGCGATTCAAAGGATGTCCTCGAAAAAATGCCCGGTCGCACCCATATGCAAGACGCATGGGAAGCCTTTGCAGAATAGACCAAGGGCAGCGACCGTGTCAGGCGTGATCCGCGCCACAGGCCCTAACCCGTAAACCTGTCGTTAAGACATCTTTAAGCGAGCGTGCGGATACTGCGCCATGAAAACCCCGCTTGCGTCGACCAGCCCATGGTCAGCCGCAAGCGGAACCGGCTTATTGCCAGATCAGGAGAAAAAACATGCGTTGGATTGCCAGTCTGTTTTTTGCACTAGCGACTACGCTCGCCTTTGCGTTGCCGTCTGAACAAGATGTCCAGGCCGCAGTACGCGCCGGAGACTATGCCCAGGCCCAGACACTGATGGCGCAAGTGGTCGAAGGCAAGCCAGGCAGCGCCAAAGCGCACTATGTGTACGCTGAAATTCTCGCGCACAACGGCCGTTTTGCCGACGCGACCAATCAGGCCCTGCAGGCAAAAACACTCGATCCGCAGATCCGCTTCACCAATCCGGATAAATTCCACAAGTTTGAAGCGCAACTGCTTAACGCTGGCCAAGCCGATTCCGGCACCGCCACAACGCCCAGAACCGTCACCACTGTCAGCAAATCTGCAGTAGAAGCTCCGGCTGTGAATGCCCAGCGCAGTAGCGGTTTTGGCAGCAACTGGTTGATGATCGCGTTGCTGGTTGCAGCAGGCTTTGCCGTATTGATCTGGTTGACCCGTCGGCGCGAGCCTGCGGTGTTTAACGGCGGCATGGGCGCTGCTGGTCCTGGCGTAGGCGCCGGTGGTCCGGTTTATGGCGGCGGCACGCCTGCCGGTTACGGCTATGGCAACGGCCCGGTGGTGGTCAACCAGGGTGGCAGCGGTCTGGGTGCAGGCCTGGCGGGTGCAGCTGGTGGTCTGGCCGCAGGGGTATTGATTGGCGAGATGCTGGACCATCGCGGTGGCGGTCTGGCCGGGCAGCCAGGGGTGGTAGAAAACAACACCTACATCTACGAAAACGGCGCGGGCAACGGCAACGTGGACCAGCAACTGGAATCCCAGCCGGTCGACTTTGGCAACGGCAATGATTGGGATAATAGCGGCGGCTCCAGCGGCTTCTCGGACAGCGCTCTGGATATCGGTAGCGACGACAGCAGCAACTGGTAAACCGGTTTTGTTTTGAACATCCGCCATGCATGAAGTGAACGTGCGTACACGTAGCGAGGTGTGGTGGATCAGACTTGCCAGACCAGGCTCAGGCATGCGAGGCTAACCGACCGTATTCATTTATGCCAAGCCATGTACATCCGTCGTTTGCTCCCCGCCGATGCGCACGCTTATCGCGCATTGCGCCTTGCTGCTCTGGCCGACTCGCCCACCTCGTTCATGCCCACAGTGGAAGAAGAACTTACTACGCTAACCCCCACCGAACTGGAACGGCGACTGGCGCCCGACGGCCCGAACCAGGTATTGGGCGCATTTGATAATGACGCGCTGGTCGGCATCGTCGGCTTGCTGCATGACCAACGCCGCAAACTGGCGCACAAGATGCTGGTGGTTGGCGTATTTGTCGCTGCCGCCGCGCGTGGTCAGGGCTATGCCAAAGCCTTGATGCAAGAAGCCATCCGCACCGCACGCGAGACTACCGGTGTGCGGCAATTGTTGCTCAACGTGCGCACTGACAATCTGCCCGCCAAAGCCCTCTACACGCATCTGGGCTTTATCGCCTATGGCTGCGAGCCCGATGCCATTCTGGTCAACGGCCAGTTTTACGATGAAGAAATGGCGATACTGCGGCTTTAAATCCCGACGAAATGCTACATCCCGATCACAGTCAAACTACGCACACCCTGCGCACCGCGAATCAGCACTCCTTCGATATCCGCCGTGGCCGAGGGCCCGGTCATCAATACGCAATAGCGCGCCTCATGAAACCCGCGCTGGTGATAGGCGTGATGCAGATTCGGCACAATGCTGGCCGGGTCGAGCAGCACGATCAGATGTTGCGCCAGGTAACCCAGTGCATTCACCTTGTATTCGTCTTCTGACAACCACACTGAACCGGTTTCCGCCACGCCAAAGCGTGCCCGTACGATGCCAACGTCTACGTCATCCAGCGCGGCCGGTTCAGTCACCGTTTCAATCCGTCGCGTGCCGTCTGTTTCCGCCACTGCCGAGCAGATGACTTTGGCATCAGGAAAGCGTGTGGCAATCCAGCCATCGAGGTTGGCAGGCGCGCCCAGCCATTGGCCGCCCATCTTCGCCAGTGCCACTTTGAATTGCTCAAACGCGGGCGGCAGGTCTGCATCAAACAATGGCACTTCCGGCAACGGCGTTGGCGTGCGGCCAGCACCGCGCAGAGCACCCAGAATTGCATCACGGCTGCTCATTGTTCGCCCTCCTCTTTAGCTTGCCGATTGGCGGCATACCACTGGTGGAAAGTCTGTTTGGGTGGTTCTGGCAGTTCACGCTGTTTGCCCCAGGCATTGAACGGGTTGTAGAGAAATGAACGTGGCAGACCGGCCAGTGCTTTGTTGGTGCCTGCCGTCCACTGCCGATAGCGCTTGGGATCAGCCAACACCTTGCCAGCCATTTTCATTGCTTCTTTTTTCACAAACGACACTTCGCCCTGCTCCACCACAATCTGCCGCCATTTGTAGATTTGCTCGTGGATATTGATCTTCACCGGGCAAACATTGGTGCAACTGCCATTGAGCGTGCTGGCAAACGGCAGCGCGGAATATTTTTTCAGATCAAACGTCGGATTGATGATCGCCCCAATCGGCCCGGCGTAAACGCCGCCATAACTGAGCCCGCCACTGCGCCGGTACACCGGGCAGGTATTCATGCAGGCACCGCAGCGGATGCACTTGAGCGAATACCAGAAGTCATCCATCGCCAAGCGTTCACTGCGGCCGTTATCCACCAGAATGTAATGCGATTCGCCGCCGTCACGCGGGCCGCGAAAGTGTGAGGTGTATTGGGTGATGGGCGATCCGAGCGCGCTGCGCGACAGCATGCGGATAAACACACCCAGGTGTTCCATTTTGGGAATGATCTTTTCGATGCCGATGCTGGCGATATAGAGCGGCGGCACGTTGCCAGACAAATCCGCGTTGCCTTCGTTGGTACAGGTGACCACAGTGCCGGTTTCCGCGACGGCAAAGTTGGCACCAGTCATGCCCGCACCGGCTTTCAAAAAATACGGCCGCGTGTCCTGGCGCATGCCTTCGGCCAGATAGTGCGGATCGGCATTGTTGCGATCCGTGCCGATGGTATCGGCGAACACTTCGGCGACATCGGTCGCCAGTTTGTGCACGGCAGGCACGACGATGTGGGTTGGCGGCTCGTCATCCAGTTGCTGAATGCGCTCGCCGAGGTCAGTCTCCACCACCGTAATGCCGCGCGCTTCCAGATATGGCCGCATCTCGCATTCTTCGGTGAGCATGGATTTACTCTTCACCAGCGTATCGACGTTTCTGGCGGCCAGAATCTCGTGCACGATGCGATTGTGTTCCGCCGCATCTTTGGCCCAATGCACCGTCACGCCATTGGCGGTGGCGTTGCGCTCGAACTCTTCCAGGTAATCGGCCAGATGCGTCAGCGTGTGTTCTTTGATGCCAGAGGCCAGCACGCGCAGTTCTTCCCATTCCGGGATGGCATTGGCCTGGCCATCGCGCAGCGTGCGCAGTGTCCACAGACGCTTGTCGTGGAACGCAATGTGCGGCTCATCGGCGATGAACTCGCGCGATATCTTGACGTGATCGACGCTCTTTTTGCCCGCCTTTTTACCCAATACCGCGCTCATGCCATTACTCCCTGATCACCGTTGAGAATTTGCGCGATATGGATGAACTTGAGCGGCAAGCCCAGGCGTTCGGCACAGCCCTTTTGATGCATCAAACAGGACATATCCGCCGACACAATATATTCGGCTCCTGCGCCGGAATGATCGCGGACTTTGTCGTAACCCATGCGGGCGGAAACCGGTTCTTCGGTCACGCAAAAGGTGCCACCAAAGCCACAGCATTCATCCGGACGCTGTGGCATGACCAACTCAATGCCTTTGACACCGCGCAGCAAATCCAGCGGTTTGGACCAGTCGGGCACATTCAATTCACTGGGTTTGGCGTGACCCAGTCGCCGCAAAGTACCGCAACTGTTATGCAATCCCACCTTGTGCGGAAATTCGGCCCACGGAAACTGCCGCACTTGCAGGATATCGTGCAAAAACTCCACCAGTTCATAAGTAGACGCCCGCACTTTGTGGGTAGTGCTGTCTTGTTCCACGGCGGTGAGGTGATCGCGCACGTGGTGCACGCAACTGCCGCTGGGCGAAACCACGTAGTCGTAATCGGCAAAGTTGCGCACAAACAATGCCTCGGCGGCGCGGGCATCGGCTTCACAACCGCTATTGCCCATGGGCTGGCCGCAACAGGTCTGATCGAATGGATAAACCACCTCGCAGCCCAGTCGTTCCAGCAATTCAAGCGTGGCGACGCCCACTTCCGGGAAAAACGAATCGATAAAACACGGTACAAACAAGGCAACTCGCATGCGTCACAGTCCTGGTTGAGTACACCGCTTGCAGGCGGTGTGCCGGTAACAACAACGGATATTCGTAAACGTATGTGGCTTAATCTGCCACCAGGCTGCGCTGCGGGTTTTTGCCACGAGCGGAACATGAAGCGGCGATGTCAGTCGTACTAGTGATTGTCCGCATCAAATCAGCGGACGCAACCCGGAAAACCCGTACGGGTTGCCTATATAAAACATCGATAACTTTGAACAGGAGAACCCCATGCCAACCATGCAGATCACTTCGGAATGGGTATTGCGTAACTTGATGAACTTTGGCGTGGACGCCATGCTGGCCGCGCTGATTCTGATTATTGGCTGGTGGTTGTCTAACCGCCTTAGCGCGCTGTTGATGCGCTCGCTGGCCAAAACCAGCGCCGACGTCACCATTCGCCCGATCTTGACCAGTATTGTGATGTGGGCCATCCGCCTGATCGCGCTGACTGCGGCGCTGGATCGCTTTGGCGTGCGCACCACCAGTATCGTCGCGGCTTTGGGTGCGGCGGGTTTGGCAATTGGCCTGGCGCTGCAAGGCACGCTGCAGAACATCGCCGCGGGTTTCATGATTTTGCTGCTGCGCCCGTTTCGGGTAGGCGATTACATTGAAGGCAGTGGCACCGTCGCCGGGTCGGTCAAAGAAATCAGCCTGTTTTATACGCGGCTGACCAAACCCGACGGCCAAGGCATGTTTGTGCCGAACAGCCAGTTGTGGAGCAGCGCCATTACCAATTACACGGTCAACGCCACCCGCCGCATCGACGCCAGCATGGTGGTGCCGCATACCGAAGTCTCGACCGCCATCGACAAGCTGCGCTCGTTGATTGAAGCGGATTCGCGCATTTTGGCCGAACCGGCGCCGAACGTGGTCGTGTCTGACTTTACCGATATTGGCACCAAAATCACGGTGTATGCGTGGACGCAAAACGCCGACTTCCTCGCGGTGAAAAGTGAGCTGTTGGGCCAGGTACCGCCAGAGTTGAAGAAGACGGCAGCACTGGCCCAACGGGTTTAATGCTTTGATGTTTGATGGTTTTGTACCAAGAACACGGCGGCTCAGTTCAGATGGCAGCCCGCAAGCTAAGTCCGCCCGTTCTCACATCAATCAGAAGTTGAAGTTATCAATATTGGATGCATCAAACGTGGTCGGTGGTCCAAGAATGACCTCGCCGCTCTTGCCGACGGTGCGTTTACCCAACTTGCCAGCTTCAAAGGTATCGCCTTCCTTGCCGGTGATGGTGCCCGAAGCCAGGTTAGCCGCAGCGTAAGCAGCCAGGTAACCCAAAGCACCCGGATCCCACAATTGGAACGCTTTCACTGTGCCGTTCTTCACGAAGGCGCGCATCTGGTTAGGTGTACCCAGACCAGTCACCACAAACGTGCCTTTCTTGGGCGAAGTGGAGATATAACGCGCCGCAGCGGAAATACCCACGGTGGTTGGCGCCACGATCGCTTTCAGGTTTGGATACGCTTGCAGCAGACCTTGAGTTTCGACGAAGGATTTTTGGTCGTCGTCGTTACCGTAGGCCACTTTCACCAGCTTGATCTTGGCGTATTCCGGCTTTTTCAGTTCCTCTTCCATCCACTTGATCCAGGTATTCTGGTTAGTGGCGTTCGGTGTGGCCGACAGCACGGCAAATTCGCCTTCGCCACCAATCAGCTTGGACAGCAACTGAATCTGGCCACGGCCAATGGATTCGCTATCGGCCTGGTTGATAAACAGCGTGCGGCCTTCTGGCGCGGTGTCCGAATCAAACGTCACTACTTTGATACCCTGGGCTTGGGCCTTTTTCAGATAAGGCACTACAGCGTTGGCATCATTGGCAGCGATCACGATGGCATTCTGCTTTTGCGTAATCAGCGTGTTGATATACGACACCTGTGAAGACGCACCCGCATCGGACGGCCCGACCACCTTGCCGATCCCGCCCATCTCTTTGATGGCTTCCAGACCGCCGTTATCGGCAATCACTTCATACGGGTTGTTGATCTGTTTGGGCAGGAACGCAATCTTGAGATCCTTTTTCAGACCTGCGCCAAACGCTGTGGCACACAGCAACGCCGCCAGTAGTGCCGGTACTGCAAGCAACTTGATGTTTCTACGCATGAGTCGACTCCTCGTCAGTGGTGCGGTCAAAAATGCCGACCGTGGTTTTTGGGTACTACCCCCAGCCTTGTTCCGGCCTTGAGTTTTTTACTGCTTGTTCTTTGTGGTGCCTGCATGGCGGGTTGCACCCGCCCTACAACGTGTCCCGTAGCCCGGATGGAGCCGCAGGCGGGAATCCGGGCTACGGTGTGATCACCGCTGCAGCCCGCGCCGCAATCGCCCGTTTCTGCCGCATTTCTTTCGCGCGCTGGACCAGGTTGGGCACCAGCACTGACGACAACAACAGCAAGCCAGTGACAATCGTCAGCACTTCGCTGGAAACGTCGTACAGCGTCAGCGCGTTTTTCAGCACGCCGATAATCACCAGTGACAACAACACGCCAATCAGCGAGCCCTTGCCGCCAAAGATCGACACCCCGCCAAACAGCACCGCCGCGACGACCGATAACTCAAAGCCTTCACCGTTATCGCCGCGAGCGCTGGAAAAGCGCAGCGTATAAACCACGCCAGCGATGGCGCTCATCAGCCCGGACATCACAAACAATTTGATCTTGGTTTTGGCGACATCAATGCCGGAGAAATGCGCAGCAGTCTGGTTGCTGCCGATGGCATACAAACTGCGACCAAAAGCGGTGGACTGGAGCAACACCGTGAACAGGATCGCGGCGATGATCACCAGTACAAACGGCTGCGGCAAAAAGGTATCGCCAATCGAACCAATACCAAACGCCGTGTAATTGGCTGGAAAATCCGCAATCGCCTGATCGCCCAGCAGCAAATAAGAGAACCCGCGAAACATGGCCATGGTGCCGATGGTGATCGCCAGCGACGGCAAACCCAGGCGCACAATCACCAACCCGTTAAACAACCCCGCCGCAATGCCGCCAAGTAGTACCAGCGTAATGACCAAGGGCATTGGCAAACCCATATGCCACAGCACGCCCATCAGGCTGCTGGACATACCCATGACTGACGCGACCGACAGGTCGATTTCTGCCGCAACAATGATCAGCGTCATGGGCAATGCCATGAGGGCGATTTCGGTGAAGTCCGCCAGCAAGTTGGAGACATTGGCTGCGCCCAGGAACTCTGGCGACAGCAAACGGCCCAGCGAAAGCGAGAGAACCAGCACCACGCAGAGCATCCCTTCCCAGCCGAAGGTGCGTTGCAGTTTTTGGGTTTGGAGCATTTGTTGTGCCTTTGTGTATCTGCTACTGGTGATTCTTAAGTGCCTTCGGCACGGTGTTTTCATACCCGGCGGTGGCCGGGAGCCTAAGATTTCCCGACACTCCTTCGGCAGTGGCATCCGGGGGGTTAAAAGCATTTCGTCTGTTGGCGAGTGCCCATTGTTTTTCGTTGCTACCACAACCGTTCACTGTTGCACTGGATTCCCGCCTCCGCGGGAATGACGAGGCTCTGGTGCTGCCAAAGGTTTCTGCCATTGCTGTTGCTGTTGCTGTTGCTGTTGCTGTTGCTGTTGCTGTTGCTGTTGCTGTTGCTGTTGCTGTTGCTGTTGCTGTTGCTGTTGCTGTTGCTGTTGCTGTTGCTTTTAGCTCCCCTCTTCTGGAAGAGGGGCTGGGGGAGATGGCTGCAATGGGGGATTAACCACTGCGGCCTGGTCCACTCCAAAACCCAATCTCCCCTAACCCCTCTTTGAAAAAGAGGGGGACTAATATCTGCTGTTCCTTCCAGGCTCATCATCCATGCTTACCACGCCGACCGAGAGCCGGAGACCTCAGGCTCCGGCCGACCGAGGGAACGGCGGAGCCGCGCAAAGAACCCTGATACACAAACTGTTCGTTTCCCCCTGCAACTTGCATCCGATACGCGTAACGGCATTGTGGGGGTACCCCCGAGGGGCACGGCTTTTGACCTTGGGCCCCGTTTGCGCTTGCGCTGTCGGGTCGCCTTTCTTTTGGTTTCTTTTCTTTGGCGACTCAAAGAAAAGAAACGTGCTCCCGGTCACCACCGGGTATCTCAATCAAACCGTGCCGAAGGCACTAACAAGTCAGCGTTATCAGCTTATTGACACCCTGCCCCCGGATTCCCGCTACCCCACTGCAACTGTCATACGCAACGTCCAGCGACTTTGTGGGGGACCCCCGAGGGGCAGCTTCATCCGGGCTACGGACTTCGCGCCGAATCCACCCTACGCCCCACAATCTCAAGCATGCTCACGCTTCCTCACCGACCACTTCGCAATCTGCCGCGACAACAACGTATCCCCCACAATCGCCAGCACAATCAACCCGCCCTGGATCGCCAGTTGCCAGAACGACGACACCCGCAATACCACCAGCGAAATATTGATCACCCCCAGCAGCAGCGCACCCAGCGTGGCACCCCACACATTGCCCACACCACCGGTAATCGCCACGCTCCCCACCACCGCCGCAGCAACCACTTGCAACTCCACGCCTTTACCAGTGCTGGCATCCACCGTACCAAACCGCGCCAGCCACAACACCCCGGCCAAACCAGCCAGTGCGCCAGATAAAGCAAAACCGTTGAACACCCGTTTGTTGACACGAATACCGGCCAGCGTAGCGGCTTCAGGATTGGAGCCGATGGCGTAAAACTCGCGGCCGCCACGATAGAACTTGAGGTAATAGCCCACCGCAATCAGCACCACGGCGGCGATGATTACCAGCAGCGGCAGGCCGAAAAAATTGCCGTTGGCGATATGCGAGAACGCGTCTGGCAAGCTGGTGGCGTTGATCTGGCCGCCGTGGACCCACGCATAATCAATGCCGCGAAAGATGTAGAGCGTAGATAGCGTTGCCACCAGCGACGGCACCCGGCCTACCGTGACCAGCGCGCCGTTGATACAACCGGCAAACAGCCCGATCAATACACCGGCAAACACCGCCAGCGGAATCGGCAAACCCGGTATCGCGATAAACAACGAGCCCACGGCATAGGCGGTGATGCCCAGCGTGGAACTGATCGACAAATCGATATGCCGCATCAGCATCACCACGGTCATGCCAGCGGTAAGGATGGCGGTGATGGCCACGTTCAACAGCACGTCACGCGCGTTATGCCAGCTCAGGAAGGCCGGGTTGGCCAGCGAAGTGCCCACAATCAACAGCACCAGCACCACCAGCAATGTGCTTTCACGGTTGCGGGCAAGCGTTAATGCCCAGCGCTGCGGTTCTTGTTGTTTCTGTGGCATGGGTGGTGCGCCTGCTGAGTGAACCGAAGGAGTGGGATGAATGATCGAGGACACGTTCATGCTGCTTGCCTCACGCCGTTTTCCATCTGGCCCAACGCGGCGGCCATGATGCGTTCTTCGTTAGCTTCGCTGCGCGGAATATCCGCCGTGATGCGGCCTTCGTGCATGACCAGTACGCGATCAGCCATGCCCAGCACTTCGGGCAGTTCGCTGGAGATCATCAACACCGCCATGCCGTTTTTCACCAGATCAGTCATGGTCTGATAGACCTCCGCCTTCGCACCGACGTCGATGCCACGAGTAGGTTCGTCAATGATCAACACGTGCGGATTGGTCGCCAGCCATTTGCCCAGCACCACTTTTTGCTGATTGCCGCCAGAGAGCGTCCCGGCAGGCGCATCGACGGTGTGGGCCTTGAGTTTGAGTTTGTTGCCCCAAGTGGTGGCCAGATCACGTTCGGATTTGCCCGAGATCAGCCCGTAACGCACCAGCCGTTGCAACACGGTGAGCGAGGCATTGCGTGAGATTGGCATATCCAGCGCCAAGCCTTGCTGGCGGCGGTCTTCCGGCACCAGTGCCACACCGGCTTTTACGGCGGTGGACGGCTGGCCCAGCTTGAGTTGTTTGCCTTCCACCCACACCTGGCCCGACTCAACTGGATCGACCCCAAAGATGGCCCGCGCTACTTCGCTGCGCCCGGCACCGACCAAGCCGGACAACGCCACGATTTCGCCTTTGCGCACATCAAACGAGATATCGCGAAACACGCCGGGACGCGTGAGATTGCGCACCGACAAGCCGACTTCACCGAATTCGACTTCGGCCTTGGGGTAATAGGTGGAGAGATCACGCCCGACCATTTTGGCGACGATGCTGTCGTGGTTCATTTCATGGGTTTCGGCAAAATGCACCGCCGCACCGTCGCGCATGATGGTGATGCGTTGCGCCAGGCGGAACACTTCTTCCAGCCGGTGGGTGATAAACAGAATGGCCACGTTGGTGCCGCGCAAGCGCTCGGCCACCGCAAACAGGCGCTCGACTTCGGGCTTGGAGAGCGCGGCGGTCGGCTCATCCATGATCAACACGTTGGCGTTGAGCGACAGCGCTTTGGCAATCTCCACCACTTGCTGATCGGCAATCGACAAACCGCGCACCAGTTGCGTGGCCTTGAGCGACACGCCCAGCGAGTTAAGCATTTCCTGGGTCCAGCGATTCATTTCGTCGTAACGAATGCGCCCGAACTTGTCCACCGGCTGGCGCCGCATATAAATGTTCTCGGCAATCGAAAGATCGGCAAACAGCGTCGGTTCCTGATAGATGACTGCGATACCGGCTTCCAGCGCGTCCGATGGCCAGGCAAAATGGCGTTGCACCCCGTCGATGATCAACGCGCCGGTATCGGGCTTGTGTACACCCGCCAGAATCTTCACCAGCGTCGATTTACCCGCGCCGTTCTCGCCCAACAAGGCATGGACTTCGCCCGGATACAGCGACAGGCAGCCGTTGAGCAAGGCCTGGACCTCACCAAACGCTTTACTGGCGCCGCGTAATTCCAGCCGGGGTTGCATTGCACTCGAATCCATCAAATATTCCTTGGTATACGTAGGGTTTGCACGCACTGCGTGCGAACGCATTCAATGTTCGGTGCGCATGAATGCGCACCCTACTTCCTGCATACCCGCCAACCCTTGAAACGGCGATGGCTATCAAAAACTCAAATCCGGTAAACCCGTTCGGCATTCAGCCGGAACAACTGCGCTTTTTCTTCATTGCTGGCATCCGCCACAATCTGCGCGAACGCCTGCCAGATCGCCGGGTAGCTGCTGTACAGCTTGTCGACCGGAAAATTCGAAGCAAACATGCAACGTTCTGCCCCAAAAATCTCGATCACTGTCAGCACATACGGGCGCAGGCTTTCGACCGTCCATTGGTGGTCAAACATCCCCAGCCCGCTGATCTTGACCGACACATTCGGCAACGCGGCCAATGCCATCAGACCTTCGTGCCACTGGCGCCAGCCATCCACGCTGTTGCGATCTACAAACATGCCAGCGTGGTTAATGACGAATGTCGTATCCGGGTTGTCTCGCGCCAGCACGGCGGCGGCAGGCATTTGCGACGGATACAACTGCATGTCGAACGACAACTTGTACTTTGCCAGCAATTTGAAATTGCGCCGCCACTGCACCTCGTTCATGTAATGGCGGCCAACGTAGTCATAAAACGGGTTTTCATGCACGTTCAGAATTTGCCGAATGCCGCGCACATTGCGGTATTCAGCGTGCGCAGCCAGCAGGTGTTCCACGTCTGGCTGTGATAAATCTGCCGCCGCGACGATCGCCAGCGGGATGTTGGCTGGATCGTTGGCCAGCGATTGCACCCATTGGGTTTCGCCCAGTTGATCTTCGGGGATCGCTTCGATGTGCACGGCCTTGAGCACCTGTACTGCGTCCCCGGCATCAGCCAGCAGATCCGCCGGCAAGTACGGTTTTTTGATGGCCGCCGTGTCACCGTTAAAACCAACCGCATCACTCTCCATCCACGGGTAGCGCAGCGTGCCCGGTGCCCAGAGGTGAATATGAGGATCAACAATCTGTAGCGTCATGACCTTGTTACTCCAGGTGAAACACTGGTGTGAGCGCCCATTGCTGCGGCTTGTTATCCGGCTCAACCAACATCACATCGGCCATGTAATCCCACCATTTGCGCATGATCGGCAGCTTGGGCAAATCGTCCATGCTGTGGTCTTCAGTCGCCTTGAGCACGCCAAACAGGCTATGCGTTTGTTCGTCCAGAAAAATCCAGTAATCGCTAATCCCGACAGCTTTGAGCGCGTCTACCAGTTCTGGCCAGATTTCGTCATGGCGGCGCTGGTATTCGGCTTTCATGCCAGGGTTGAGCTGCATTCGGAATGCGTGGGTTTGCATGTTGTTTTCCGTTTTCAATGCTTTTGTAGGGTGTGCATTTATGCGCACCGTGACTCCCGGAAAATCTTTGAACGCGTTCGCACAAAAAACGTGCAAACCCTACATCCCGGGATTTACTGCAAATTCACAAACAAACCACCGTCCACTAGCAGCGATGCACCAGTCACATACGCGGCCATATCCGATGCCAAAAACACCACCGCACCGCCCAGGTCTTCCGGCTGGCCAAAGCGGCCCAGCGGGATACGTTTCTCGAAATACGCAACCTTTTCCGGGTCGGACAAATCATCTTTGTTGATGTCGGTAAGAATCGTGCCCGGCATCACCGAGTTACAGCGAATGCCGTACTTACCCAGCGCAATCGCACACGATTGCATCAGCGAATGCACACCAGCTTTAGTCGGCGTGTAGTGGGTCTGGAACTCGCCGCCGACCAGTGCAGAGATCGAACTCACTGCGACAATCGCCCCGCCCCGGCCCTGGTTTTTCATCTGGTTAGCCACGGCCTGGGTCACGTAGAACGCGCCGTGCAGGTTGACTTCCATGGTGCGCTGGAAGGTTTCCAGTGGCATGTCCAGAAAAGCGTGGAACGGGCAGATACCCGCGTTGCTGACCAACACATCGACACCGCCAAAGTTCTCCACGGCAGCTTGTACCAGCAGGTGGCCAGTTTGCGGATCAGCCACATCGCCTTTCACCGCCACCACGCCACGGCCCAACGCCTTGATCGCCGCGACGGTTTCATCGGCGTGGCTGTGATGGCTGACCACCACGTTGGCGCCGTGCTGAGCGCAGGCAATGGCTACAGCCTTGCCGATACCCCGAGAGCCACCGGTGACGATGACAGTTTTGTCTTTTAACAGCATGTGTTTCTCCAGCGAATTCTTGTTGCGTTCTGCATCTGTAGCCCGGATTCGCGAAGCAATCCGGGAGACGAAATGGGCAAAATTCAGCCACCGTTGTTCATTGTTACATCGCAACCCCGGATTCCCGCTTCCCCGCTGCAACAGTCATACGTGTTCTCCAAGAGCTTTGTAGGGGTACCCCCGAGGGGCACGCTTCATCCGGTCTACATCACGGTTACTGCTCTGTCGCTGGCAATCCATGCGGCAAACCACGCCGACCGAGGGAACGCAGGATGCGCGTAAAAGCCCCCGCCAAACAGATGGTTTGTTTCGGTTTTTGAACTTGGGCCCCCTTGCGGCAGCGGGGTCGCCTTTTGCTATCCCGCTCTGCGGGACTTTTGGTTTCTTTTCTTTGGCGACGCAAAGAAAAGAAACGTACTCCCGGGCACCCCCGGGTATCAAATGCCTTTACTTGTGCCAAAGGCACATAAAACCAACTACGCAAAATCAATGCTCATAAGGCCTAAACAACTTGCACTCCGGATTCAACCTCACCCCAAACCCAGGCTTATCCAGCGCGCTGGCGGACATCCGTCCATTCACTGGCACCGGCTCATCCAGCAATAACGGGTTAAACATCGGCACCACCTGGTCAGCCTTGGGCGCCATCATCAAAAACTCGGCAAACGGGCTGTTATGGCGGGTAATGACAAAGTGATAGCTGTAGACCGATGAGCCATGAGGCACGACCAGCGCGTTGTGCGCGTCGGCCAAGGCGGAAATTTTGATCAGTTCGGTAATGCCGCCGCACCAGCCCACGTCCGGCTGGATGATGTCGCAGCAACCCATTTCCAGCAGCAGACGAAAACCCCAGCGCGTCGCTTCGTGTTCGCCGGTGGTCACCAACATGCCTTTGGGTACGTTTTTGCGCAGTTCGGCGTAGCCCCAGTAGTCATCTGGCGGCAGCGCTTCTTCAATCCATTTCAGGCCGTATTGATGCGCCTTGGTCGCCAATTTGGTGGCGTAGTTAACGTCCAGGCTCATCCAGCAATCGAGCATCAGCCAGAAGTCGTCGCCCACGCGGTTGCGCATGTCTTCGATCATGGCCAGGTTCTTTTTCAGGCCTTCTTCGCCTTCGGCCGGGCCGTGATGAAGTGGCATCTTGCCGCCGATAAAGCCCATTTCTTTGGCCAGATCAGGCCGCGCGCCAGTGGCGTAAAACTGCAGTTGATCGCGCACCGGGCCGCCCAGCAATTGATGCACCGGTTCGCCGCGAACCTTGGCCAGCAAATCCCACAGCGCCAGATCAACGCCGGAGATCGTATTGATCACCACGCCTTTGCGGCCGTAATACAGCGTGGCGTTGAACATCTGGTCCCACATTTTTTCAATGTCGGTCACCTTCTGGCCTTCGATAAAACGCGCCAGGTGTTTCTCTACAATGAACGCGCCAATTTCGCCGCCCGTAGTTACGGCAAAACCCACCGTGCCATCGCTGGCCTCAACCTCAACCACCAGTGTGCCAAGCGCGTTGATGCCGAAGGACTGGCGACTTTGGCGGTATTGCTCGTACTTGCTCATCGGCGTGGCGATATGGTCGTCAATCCAGTGACCGCCGCCCTGATCGTGGTAATCCGCCCCGCCGCCGCGCACGGTGAAAGCGCGGATATGTTTGATGGTTGGCATGCTCATGCTTCGCCCTTTATTACGGTAGGGTGCGCACGGGTGCGCACCGTTCAATTACCCGCGTTCGCACATGCAGTGTGCAAACCCTACAAACGCTTAATACGTTGCACGGCCGCCGGAGATGTCGATCACACCCCCAGTGGTGAACGAGCAATCTTCAGAGCTGAGCCAGCCAATCAATGCGGCGACTTCATCCACCTGCAAGAAGCGCCCCATCGGGATTTTGGACAGCATGTAATCGATATGCTGCTGCGCCATCTGATCGAAGATTTCGGTCTTGGCGGCTGCTGGGGTAATGCAATTGACGATGATGTTTTTGGTCGCCAACTCTTTACCCAGCGATTTGGTCAGGCCGATCAAACCGGCCTTGGAGGCGCTGTAGTGCGAGGCGGTCGGGTTGCCTTCTTTACCGGCAATCGAGGCCACATTCACAATCCGGCCATAGCCGTTTTCCAGCATTTTCGGGATGACCGCGTGACAGACCAGGAACGGCGCAACCAGATTAACTTCAATCACCCGCGCCCAGCCTTTGGGGTCGAGTTCCCAAGTCAGGCCGTTGCCGCCGGTAATGCCCGCGTTGTTGACCAGAATGTCGATTTTGCCGTGCGCAGCAACGGTGGCCTCAGCGGCGGCATTTACGGCGGCGGTGTCAGTCAGATCCAGCGCATGTACGCTGACCTTGCCCAGCTTGGAGAGCTCGCTGGCGGCTTCATCCAGGCGTTTGGCATCGATGTCCCACAGCGCCACGCTGGCACCCGATTGCAGCATGCGTTGGGCCGAGCCGTAGCCGATACCACGAGCGCCGCCGGTGATGATGGCAACGCGGTTATTGAGGTCTAGCTGGTTCATCTGGTTTCCTTTGCGATCTTGAAAGGCGGCTTGTGCCTGCCCTACCTGTCTGTCGCCTTAGCGACCCGGCACTTTCGCTGGCACGGTTAGCTGCGTTTGTTCGCCCAAACCGGCAATACCCAATTTCATGGTTTGCCCGGCGTGCAGGTATACCGGCGGCTTCTGGCCCAGACCCACACCGGGCGGTGTGCCGGTGGCAATCACATCGCCGGGCTGTAGCGTCATGAACTGGCTGATGTACGACACCAGCGTAGCCACATCAAAAATCATGGTTTGGGTGCTGCCGTTCTGATAACGGTGGCCATCCACGTCCAGCCACATCGCCAGGTTTTGCGGGTCTGGCACTTCGTCACGCGTGACCAGCCAAGGGCCGATGGGGGCGAAAGTGTCGTGACCTTTACCCTTGTCCCACTGGCCACCACGTTCCAGCTGAAAAGCGCGCTCGGACACATCGTTCACCACGCAGTAACCGGCTACGTGTTCCAGCGCGTGTTCTTTCTCGACATATTTGGCGGTTTTGCCGATCACCACGCCCAGCTCGACTTCCCAGTCGGTCTTCTCGCCACCACGCGGGATTTCCACATGATCGTTCGGCCCACAAATGGAACTGACCGGCTTCATGAACAGGATCGGTTCGGTCGGGATCGCCATATTTGATTCTTTGGCGTGGTCGCTGTAGTTCAGCCCCACGCAAATGATCTTGCCCACGCCCGCCACACACGGCCCGATTCGGGCACCGGCTGGCGCGGTCGGCAGCGTTTCGGGTTTTACATCCTTGAGTTTGGCCAGACTGCCCGGCAATAGCGTGGCGCCGCCAATGTCATCGACCACCGCGGAGAGATCCCGGATTACGCCATTGGCATCGACCAGACCGGGTTTTTCGTGGCCAGCAGGGCCGAAACGCAGCAATTTCATCAAGCTTCTCCTCGTGCGATGCACCGACATCGAGTCGGCCAAACACGTAGTTCGTTTGCAATGGCTACAGTTTTAACCCGCCGTGAAATACCTGACCAATGCGAATTTGGTTATATTCGATAAGTAAAAGGTATCGCACAATCACTTTATGCGACCGCAGCATTTGTAATTTAAATCATACAAATCAATACACTGAAGACAGATCAATCCACTGGAATGGTGCACCGCAATGCTCAAACAATATTTTTATCAATCGTTGTTACATCGCCTGCGCTACAAACATTTGTTCTTGCTGGTGTCGCTGGCCGACCACGGCAACTTGCATCAGGCAGCGGAAACGCTAGCCATGTCGCAGCCCGCAGCCACGCGCATGCTGCAAGAAGTGGAAGAGTTTCTGGATTGCACGCTTTTCGAGCGACTAGCACGCGGTGTGCGGCCCACGGCGGTGGGCGAAGAGGTCATCCGCTTTGCCCGCACTACCCTGGGCGGCTTGCAGCGTTGCGCCGATAGCCTGCAGTTGTGGCAGCAAGGTGGTTTTGGGCAGTTGATCATCGGCACCATCATGGGCGCAGCGCCAGATCTGGTCGCGCAGTCAGTCTCGGAACTCAAAACCCGCAAGCCACTGCTGCGCATCCGCATCAAAGGCGAAACCAGCGATCAACTGATTGATCTGCTGGAACAAGGCAAAGTGGATTTTGCGATTGGGCGGTTTTCTGAGCTGAATCAGCACAACTGGCTGGACTTTGAACCACTGGGCAATGAAGTGATGAAAGTGGTGGTGCGCAGCGGCCATGCGCTGGCCGGGCGTGACAGCATCACGCTGGCCGAACTGGCCAAATGGCCGTGGGTGCTACAGCCGCTCGCCAGTCCGGCACGCCAAGTGCTGGAACGCGAGTTCGAACATAATCACACCGCAACACCGGTCAATACCGTTGAATGTGATTCGATCTTCGCGACGTTGCAGTTGGTACAACGCAGCGATGCAGTCACCGCTTTGGCAGAACCTGTTCTGCGCGACCACCTCACAGCCAAGCTGCTCACCGCCCTGCCCTTGGCCATTGGGCAGAATCTGGCGCCATTTGGGTTGTTGACGCGTAAAGGCGAAACGCTGAGTGGGATTGGGGTGGAGTTTATTGAGATTGTGCGAAGGATGGCGCTGCAGGCGCGGGTGGCGGCGGTTTGATTGGCGGCCCAGTTCACATGGTCAGTGCCCACGCAAACCCTGTAGCCCGGATGGAACGCAGTGAGAATCCGGGGTTGATTCCGCTGGAATACTTTTCGCCAGTGGCCTGTTGTAGCGTTGCTGCCCCGGATTCCCGCTAGCGCTTCATCCGGGCTATAGGTTGGGTCAGCAACTGGTGGATTGCCGCTTTACTCCGAATCCACCCTACGCTACGTCGGTTTTGGTTTTTACCTGGCAGACAAAACCGCAGAACACGCCGACCGAGAGCCGGAGACCTTAGGCTCCGGCCGATCGAGGGAACACAGAATGCGCGTAAAGATACCTGGCAAGCAGTCTGTTCGTTTCGGCTTTTGACTTCGGGCCCCGTCGGCGCTTGCGCCCGGGTCGCCTTTTCTTTGGTTTCTTT
Source organism: Silvimonas sp. (assembly GCF_031291215.1). Lineage (NCBI taxonomy): Bacteria > Pseudomonadati > Pseudomonadota > Betaproteobacteria > Neisseriales > Chitinibacteraceae > Silvimonas > Silvimonas sp. The sequence continues at coordinate 24,178 of NZ_JARLJK010000136.1, read as the reverse complement.
CTTTTGGCGACGCAAAAGAAAGAAACGTGCTCCCCGGCACCCCGGGGTATCAAACGCATTTCAACACCGTGCCGATAGGCACTTAAAGCACACTCTCACGCGCAAGTCGCTACAACTCAATCCCCCGCGCCATCGCCGTTGCAGCCAACACCATCACCACCAGCAACCCATTCTGCACATAACTGATCTGCGCCAGTCGCCCCACCACGGCCAAGTTGGATGGGCGCGTGTCCTTGCGGGCGATGCGCCAGCGCAGCAGGGTGATCATCGGGTAGATTTCCAGCAGCAGAACCACCACCAGACAGCCCATTTTGATATGAAAGAACGGCTGGTGGCCGTAGTATTCTGTGCCTTTCTCGAACCCGCCAAATGCCCGGGTGAGGCCGGTGAGGACCAATAGCAGCGCACTCAGTCCCCAGACCGAATCAGCGGCAAAGACCGGCGCCAGATCGGCGTAACCGTGTACCCGACCCAGCGCGCGGGCGCGGCACCAGATTGCGACGAAGGCAATGCACACGCCCAGTAGATGTATCGCAGCCAGTAGCCAACTCATGGTCATGGTTCCAGCGCTCCGGGGGTTAGTCTCATGATGTTAGACCAGATTGATCAAACATCACCCCCGCTTTAGGCGCGCTGCAAAAAACCGACTGCCGCTGCCACGCTGGCTTGGTCTTTCAGTATTTTCAGATGGCCCAGTTGTGAGCTGGTGCGCAGCGCTGCCCCACGCCAGTTGGCCACCAGCGCTTCACCTTGGCCAATCGCCACCTTGTCGTCATGCAGGTCATGCAGCACCAGTAGCGGGGTTTGCAATTGCCCGGCCAGCACTACGGGCTCGATCTCGTCAAAGCCCAGACAAAACCGTGCTTCCATACGGGAAATCATGCGCTGTACCAAACGCTGCGAAACGCCGGTGCGCGCCTGTACCGCCGCCCAGAGCGCGCCAAATTGCGTCATTGGCCCGACAAATACCACGCGCGGAATCTGCAATCCCCGCGACAAACCATAGGTTGCTGCCGCTGCGCCGAACGAATGCGCAATCAAGCCCTGTACCGAATCCCGCCCGGCGCGGCTGGCCATTTCTTCAATGGCTTCGTGAAAATGTGGCAATGCCACTTGCCCGGGCGGTGAATCGCCGTGACCCGGCACATCCACCGCCAGCACGCGATAACCCGCCGCCAGCAATGGCTCAACCATGCCCGACATATGCCCGGCATGCCCGCCCCAACCATGAATCAACAACACGGCCGGGTCGTCCGGATTTCCCCATTCATAGCCCGACATCGCCATGCCGCGCACGCGACCCTGCCAGCGCCGGGCTTGCGCTAGCACGGCAGCTTCGTCCGGGCGTAGCGCGGGGCGCGGCGGAGTAGTGAACAAGCGCTGCAACACACTGGCTGCGGTGCGCGGCATCACCACGTCCAGCGTCCGCAGGCCGGTTTTGAGCCACTTCGGCGCGGGCGGCTCGTAAGAACGACCGGTCGTGCTATTTTTTGCAGAGATCACTTTGGCGTCGGCCTGGTTCATGGTGCGGCTCCGTAATTGGGTGGAACGGGATTCGATATGACGGTCTGGTTTTACTATCGCTGCGCGCGCATTCAAGCCGCATCAAACGGTACGTTGCGCGGCGACGGGCTGGATTCAACAATGCGGTAAGAACGCATCAAGCGCTTGAAGGCCAGACGAGCCCGCGCTTCGGCCTGCGTTTCTCCCAGCAGTTTGTGTGCGTGCTGGAACACCATGACAATGCCGACGAACTCAAAGGCAAACTGGGCTGGGTCACAATCCGGGCGAAACTCGCCTTCGGTGATAGCGGTAGCGGCCACGCGCGCCACAGAACCGCCAAAGTCACGCCAGCTTTGCACCAGTACATCGCGAATCTCGCCGGGGCGATCATCATATTCGTGGGCCAGCGCCATAAAGATGCAACTGCCCTGACTGGTCTGGCCGCGTATCCAGGCCAGATAATGCTCAAACAAGCCGTTCAAGCGCTTTTGCCCACGTGGCAAAGCCACTGCTGGCACCAGTACTTCGGCCGCAAACCGTTCGCAAGCCAGTTCCAGCACCGCTAACTGCAGCGCCTCTTTGGATTTGAAATGCGCAAACAGCCCGCTCTTGGAAATCTCCATGCTCGCCGCCAGGCCGCCCAGGCTCAGGCCTTCCAGCCCGACTTTGCCCGCGAGCAGCAATGCGTGCTCGATGATGTCTTGCCGTTTCTGTTCGCCTTTGCCCATGCGCTGAAAATTAGCACGGTCGGTCGTTTTATTCAATCAACATATCTTGATCGGCGCTGAACGGTTTTCGGCGCCCTACTCTGTTCCGGATCAAACTGCTACGCTGGCGCAGTTTATCCAGATCAAAGTTCATAACGAACAATGTCTCCATTACGCGTTTCCTGTCTGACCCTGTTGGCCATGATCGCCTTTGCTGGCAATTCGTTGCTTTGCCGCATGGCGTTGCGCCACACCACTATCGATCCGGCCAGCTTTACCAGTGTTCGCCTGGCATCCGGTGCAGCTGTGTTGTATTTGCTGGCGCGTACGCGAACCAGCTCCGCACGAGGGCAAGGGAGCTGGAAGTCTGCGGTAGCGCTGCTGATTTACGCAGCGGGCTTCTCGTTTGCGTATGTCAATCTGCCAGCAGCCACGGGCGCCTTGCTGTTATTCGGCGCGGTACAAATCAGCATGATTAGCCATGGCCTATGGCGCGGCGAACGGCTGCGAGCCATGCAATGGCTGGGATTGCTGCTGGCGGCGGCGGGCGTGATCGGTCTGCTGTTACCCGGTCTGACTGCACCACCGCTGCAAGCCTCTTTGCTGATGATTGGCGCAGGCGTGGCCTGGGGCGTGTATTCGTTGCGTGGTCGCGGGGCGGGCGATCCTACCCGTGTTACGGCCGGCAACTTTGCGCGAGCGGTTCCCATTGCCCTGCTCTGCAGTTTGCTGCAGTGGCGCAGCGCAAGCGTAGACCCGGCTGGTCTGGCGTATGCGCTGGCATCGGGTGCGCTGGCTTCCGGCATTGGCTACGCCATCTGGTACGCCGTGTTGCCCGGGCTTAAAGCGACTACCGCAGCAACGGTGCAATTGAGTGTGCCCGCACTGGCGGCCATGGGCGGCATTCTGTTTTTGGGTGAGCCATTTGGTTTTCGCCTGCTGGTGGCATCTGTCGCCATTCTGGGCGGGATTGTGCTGGTCATCGTGCAAAGGCAACGCTGAGCGATCCTCTCCGGGATTAATCCGGTTCGGGTTCTAGCTGTTCAACTTCGAGAAATGGGCACATCACCATGTCAGACATCAGCACAACGGCACAGCAATACCAGGCCATCAATTTTGCGCAGAAGTTGGCGTTATTTGCCGAGCAATGGGCGCCCAAAGTCGTCGCCGAAATGAACGATTACCAGTTCAAGGTGGTAAGGATTGAAGGCGATTTTGTCTGGCATTCGCATGCCGATACCGACGAAACCTTCATCGTGCTGGCTGGCGATTTGCGTATTGATTTTCGTGATGGCGCGGTGCATCTGCGGCCGGGCGAAATGTATGTCGTCCCCAAGGGCGTTGAGCACAAACCGTATGCGCAAAGCGAAGTACAGATGCTGTTGATCGAACCACGCGGCGTGCTCAATACCGGCGAGGTCGGCGGCGAGCGCACCGCGCAGAATGATGTCTGGATCTAGACGCTGGCGGCATTAGCCTGCTGAAACCAGTCGATGAAAACCCGCAATTTGCGTGGCATCCACGTGCGGTTGGCGTAATACAAAAAGAACCCGGCAAAGGGCGTGCACCAAGGCTCCAGTACGCGCTCCAGTTCGCCACTGGCCAGTTCTGCGGCGATCACGTCTTCGGTCACGTGCACCAGCCCCAAGCCGTGGCGGGCGGCGTCGATCATGTCGTAAATGTCGTTGTAAACCAGCCGGCCATCCAGTTCGATTTCAAACTCGCGCCCGTCGCGCGTGAACTCCCAGTTATACAAACGCCCGCTGGTGACAAAGCGATAGCGCAGACAATCATGCTGCAGCAAGTCTTCAGGCGTTTGCGGACGCCTACGCTGGTTCAGGTACGCGGGTGTAGCGGCAACCGCAATGCGGCGCGGACCGCCAATGCGCGCGGCGACCATATCGCGCGCCACGCTTTCGCCAAAGCGGATGCCCGCATCAAAACCGTCTCCCACAATGTCGCTCATCCCCTCTTCCATACGGAACTCCAGCCGCAAATCGGGATACGTCTGCATGAACCCGGCCAGATGCGGGGCAATGATGGTGCGATAGGCAATGCGCGGCAGGTTGATGCGCAGCGTTCCTGCGGGCTGATCGCGAAAGTCTTCCAGATCAAGCAGCGCGGCTTCGATCTGCGCCAGCCCGGGAGCGGCTCCGGCCAGCAAGCGCATGCCCGCCTCCGTCACACTCACCTTGCGCGTGGTGCGATTGAGCAAATGAATGCCGGTGCGCGCTTCCAGGTTGCGGATGGTTTGCGACAACGCCGACGGCGACACGCCCATTTCATCTGCCGCCTTGCTGAAGTTGCCGTGTCGCGCCACTCGCTCAAAGGCCAGCAATGCGGGCAATTGGGCGGCGTCCATTTTGAAGTTTTTCTTCATGGTCTATCAATCCATATGGCATTTTTCTTCACAATTAAGCAGAGCAATATGGGTTCCGTCAACACCGAGTCGCCCACCGGGATGGCTCTTCTTCTCGCCAATTCAAGGAGCTACATCATGACTACCGCCACTTACAACCTGCTGGGCCGTTCCGGTTTGCGCGTCAGCCCGTTCTCACTGGGCACCATGACCTTTGGCACCGAATGGGGCTGGGGTACAGAACGCGATACGGCCAAAAGTCTGTTTGATATTTACCTGGAACATGGCGGCAACTTTGTCGATACCGCCGACCTGTACACCGGCGGCACCAGCGAGCAATGGCTGGGTGAATTCATTGCCGAGCGCGGCGTGCGCGATCGGATCGTGCTGGCGACCAAATACAGCTACAACGCCGAACCCGGCAACCCCAACGCGGGCGGCAACCATCGCAAAAACCTGATGCGCGCGCTGGATGGCTCGCTCAAGCGCATGGGCACGGACTACATCGACCTTTACTACCTGCATACGTGGGACCGCATGACACCAGTGGAAGAAGTGATGCGTACCATGGACGATGCCGTGCGCGCAGGCAAGATCCGCTACGTGGGTTTGTCCGATACGCCTGCCTGGTATGCTGGTCGCGCCCAAACCATTGCGCAGTGGCGCGGCTACGAGCCGGTCGCCGCCATGCAGCTGGAATACTCGATGATTGAGCGCAACGCCGAGCTTGAATTTGCTGATCTGGCTACTGAACTGGGCATGGGCCTGGTCACCTGGAGCCCGCTGGCGATGGGCTTGTTGTCTGGCAAATACAAACCCAGCCAGGGCGGCCAGTTTGGCGATGGGCGTTTGCAGCAAGTGGCAGACAAACCCTCGCCCGGCTTTGAAAAACTGACCCCACGCAATTTTGCAATCGTGGCCGAGCTGGAAAAAGTCGCCAACGAACTCAACCGCCCAATGGCGCAAGTGGCGCTTAACTGGCTGTCTCACCGCAAAGGCGTTGCCAGCGTGATCGTCGGCGCCACCAAACCGGAACAGCTGCAGCAAACCCTGCGCTCGCTGGAGTTCGATATCCCCACCGAACTGGTTGCGCGACTGGATCAAGCCAGCGAACCAGCCCGGCCGTTTCCGTATTACATGTTTGCCGACAACCACCAGCATCGCATTCATGGCGGAGTAACCGTGGCCAGCCAGCCGACGAGTTTTGCGCCAGCAACGGTAGTACCTCCGGCGCAGGAATAAACGGGCGGGCTTCTCGCCACGCTTCATCTGGGCTACAGAAATGACTCGATCATGTAGCCCGGACGAAGCCGCAGGCGGGAATCCGGGGTTGCCATATTCGCCAAGATATATGCAGATGAACCAGTGATACATTGCCACCCCGGATTCTCGCTGCGCTTCATACGGGCTACGATGCTTTTCTAAAAACCTAAAAGAAAAAAGCCGCATAAAGCGGCTTTTTTCTTCAAACACACAACCTCAATCCCAGCTCAACGCCCCACCCGTCTGATACTCAGTTACCCGAGTCTCAAAGAAATTCTTTTCTTTCTTCAAGTCGATCATCTCGCTCATCCATGGGAATGGATTGGAGACGCCTGGGAACAAAGCTTCCAGGCCGATTTGTTGCAGGCGGCGGTTGGCGATGAAGCGCAGGTATTCTTTGAACTGGCTGGCGTTCAGGCCCAGCACGCCGCGCGGCATGGTGTCTTCGGCGTAGGCATATTCGAGTTCTACGGCCTTTTTGAACAGGTCATAGATTTCGTTTTTGAACGGTTCAGTCCATAGTTGCGGGTTTTCTTGCTTGATGGTGTTGATCAAGTCGATGCCGAAATTGCAGTGCATCGATTCATCACGCAGGATGTATTGATACTGTTCCGCAGCGCCGGTCATCTTGTTCTGGCGGCCCAACGCCAGGATTTGCACAAAGCCGACATAGAAGAACAGGCCTTCCATGATGCAGGCAAACACGATGATCGAACGCAGCAGTTGCTGATCGGTTTCCAGCGTGCCGGTTTTGAATTCCGGGTTGGTCAGCACATTGATGAACGGGATCAGGAATTCGTCTTTGTCGCGGATCGACGCCACTTCCTGGTAGGCGTTGAACACTTCGCCTTCGTCCAGGCCCAGACTTTCCACAATGTATTGGTAAGCGTGGGTGTGAATGGCTTCGTCAAACGCCTGGCGCAGCAAGAACTGGCGGCATTCTGGCGAGGTGATCTGGCGATACGTGCCCAGCACGATGTTGTTGGCAGCCAGCGAATCGGCGGTCACAAAGAAGCCCAGGTTGCGCTTCACCAAACGGCGTTCGTCGTCGGTCAGGCCATTGGGGCTTTTCCACAGTTCGATGTCGCGCTGCATGTTCACTTCTTGCGGCATCCAGTGGTTTGCACACTGCGCCAGATATTTTTCCCACGCCCATTTGTGCTTAAACGGCACCAGCTGGTTGACGTCGGTAGTGCCGTTGATGACGCGTTTGTCGTCGGCGCGCACACGGTTGCTGATGGCCGATGCCGGTACAGCATGAGTGCTGGCAGCGGGGGCAGCAGGCTTGGGGGCCGGGGCGGAAACGATGTCGTCGTCAAAACTCAGCATGGGTTGGTCCTTTCAAATAACTCTAAATTAATCAGAATGAGTAAAAATCAAATTATGTACTTTGAATCAGTCAGATAGCGATGAAGTGATTCATCTGCGCACTCCGCTCGTTCGTGTATTTCTGGCACTCTTCTTGTTGCCGTAGTTGCATGCATCAGTGGCGATGCTGCCCCGCTATTGCGCGGACTGTACTGCTGGCGTTGCCGTTCCCGGTATCGGTTGCGGCAAGCGAATCTGGATGCTGGAGGTATCCGGCACTTTCCAGATGGTTTTTATATGGTTGAAATCCCGGGCATGCTGATCGCTTAACCGCGCACTGGATCGCAGGTTCAAATCCAGATGCACATCGCCCAGGTAAATCACTTCGCCCGCTGCAACATCAAACTGCAGGTTCAGCGGTATCCGGTCTACATGGTGGCTGAACATGATCGTATCGCTGCCGTCATTCCAGCGCCCCCAAGCCATCGGCATGGTGTAGTGGCCCGGCGGCAAGGTAATCAGGTGCAGCTTGCCCGGCGTATCCGGGATATCGCCCGCGTCGCGGATAAAGTCCGTCATGACTTGGGCAAAATATTCTTTCTGGCCCATCGGGCCTTGCAGCACCACGCTGGTATTGGTGGTGTCGCGATCAAAACTGGTAAACGTAATGGCCAGTACCGCATAAGCCTGCCCCGCTGGCGGCACCATAATGCCAGTGGTGGAGAGTTGCGGCCTGGTGGCGCAAGCCGATAACAGCACGATGCAAGTCAATAACAGCAACAGCCGCTTCAGCATTGTGGCAAACCCTCTGGGCAAACCATTTGGACCTGTCTACAGGCAAAACGTTGTTCCGCCTGGCTATTTCGATCTGTCCGAGCTTTGTCTGATCTGACAATAACACCGCCCCGAAAGCGGGGCGGTATGTCACGCGGCTTTACTGGCAAGCCTCGCAATCAGGGTTGTCGATGGAGCAAAACTTCATGTCGGTTGCGGGTTCCATTTCTGCTACCGCGGCTGGCGCTGCGGGTGCCGAAGGGATTGCCGGTGCGTTAGGGGCAGGAGGTGCAGACAAGCCACCATCCACCGGCACCGAGTTCAGTTCACCACCACGACCTGTCGACTTCTCAGCGCTGCTGGCAGACAAAGTACGCAGATAGTAAGTGGTCTTCAGACCGCGCAACCATGCGTGCTTGTACAGTTCGTCCAGCTTCTTGCCCGAGGCACCGGCCATGTAGATGTTCAGGCTTTGGGCCTGGTCGATCCACTTCTGGCGACGCGATGCGGCTTCCACCAGCCATTTCGGGTCCATCTCGAACGCAGTGGCATATTGCTCGCGCAGGTCAGCCGGAATGCGGTCGATCTTGGCCACGGAACCGTCGAAGTACTTGAGGTCGGAGATCATGACTTCATCCCACAGACCGCGTTCTTTCAGGTCATGCACCAGGTGATCGTTGATCACGGTGAACTCGCCAGACAGGTTCGATTTCACGAACAAGTTCTGGTAAGTAGGTTCGATCGAAGCATCTACGCCAACAATGTTGGAAATCGTTGCGGTCGGCGCAATCGCCAGGCAGTTGCTGTTACGCATACCGTAGGTGGCGATGCGTTCGCGCAGCGATGTCCAGTCCAGTTGTGAGCTGGTATCCACTTCCAGGTAACCACCGCGCTCTTCGGCCAGCAGTTGGTTGGAGTCCTGCGGCAGAATGCCACGGTCCCACAGGCTGCCCTTGTAGCTTGGGTAGGTGCCACGTTCCTGTGCCAGTTCGGTCGAAGCCCAGTAAGCGTGATAAGCGATGATTTCCATCGATTCATCAGCAAACTGCACGGCGGCGTCAGAGGCATACGGCATACGCAGGGTGTGCAACGCATCCTGGAAGCCCATCAGACCCATACCCACCGGGCGATGTTTCAGGTTGGAGTTACGGGCCTTGCGCACAGCGTAATAGTTGATGTCGATCACGTTATCGAGCATGCGCATCGCAGTCTTCACGGTGCGGCCAACTTTTTCGGAATCCAGCTTGCCGTCTTTCAGATGGTTCGCCAGGTTCACGGAACCCAGGTTACATACCGCGATTTCGCTGTCATTGGTGTTCAAAGTGATTTCAGTACACAGGTTGGAACTGTGAACCACACCAATATGTTGTTGCGGGCTACGGATGTTGCATGGGTCTTTGAACGTGATCCATGGGTGACCCGTTTCAAACAACATGGTCAGCATCTTGCGCCACAGGGTTTGTGCCGGCAGCTTCTTGGCTACGCGCATTTCGCCACGCGCCGCTTTTTCTTCGTAGCGGGTGTAGACCTCTTCAAACTTCTTGCCGTACAGATCGTGCAGATCTGGCGTTTCAGCTGGCGAGAACAGAGTCCAGTCAGAGCCTTCCATCACACGTTTCATGAACAAGTCCGGAATCCAGTTCGCGGTGTTCATGTCGTGAGTGCGGCGGCGGTCATCACCGGTGTTCTTGCGCAGTTCCAGGAATTCTTCGATATCTGCGTGCCATGTTTCCAGGTACGCGCAGACCGCGCCTTTGCGCTTGCCGCCCTGATTCACCGCCACGGCGGTGTCGTTCACCACTTTCAGGAACGGCACCACGCCTTGCGATTTGCCGTTGGTGCCCTTGATATGGCTGCCCAGCGAACGCACTGGCGTCCAGTCATTGCCCAGACCACCGGCAAACTTGGACAGCAACGCGTTTTCTTTCAGTGCTTCGTAAATGCCTTCCAGATCATCGGCCACGGTAGTCAGGTAGCAGCTGGACAATTGGCTGCGACGGGTACCGGAGTTGAACAGCGTTGGCGTGCTGGACATGAAGTCAAAGGTCGACAACACGTTGTAGAACTCGATGGCGCGCGCTTCGCGGTCCACTTCGTTCAGCGACAGGCCCATGGCCACGCGCATGAAGAACACTTGCGGCAGTTCAATGCGGGTGCCGTGCACGTGCAGGAAATAGCGGTCATACAGGGTTTGCAGACCCAGGTAGCCGAATTTGTAATCGCGGGTGTGATCCAGCGCTGCGCCCAGGCGCGCCAGATCGTACTGGCCGAGTTTTTCGTCCAGCAGTTCGTTCTCGATGCCCTTCTTGATCAGGCGCGGGAACGCTTCAGCGTATTTGGTCGCCATTTCTTCATGGCTGGCTTCTTCGCCCAGCACTTCACGGCGTGCTACATCCAGCAGCAGACGCGCAGTGACAAAGCTGTAGGCCGGGTCGATTTCAATACGGCCACGTGCCGCCAGAATCGCCGACTTGCGCACTTCTTCAACCGGCACACCGTCGTAGAGGTTCTTCAGCGTTTCAGCCAGGATGGTCGATGCGCTGGTTTCTTTTTCGAAACCGGAGCAAGACGAAGCAATCAGCGCCTTCAGACGAGCAATATCCAGCGGACGACGGCTGCCGTCATCAAACGCGACATTGATGCTGCCGTGTTGCTCGGTGGTGATCTCGTGGCTTTCGCCCTTGGCGGCGCGATCCGACTTGCGTTGCTCGCGATACAGCACATAAGCGCGGGCGATGTCATGCTCGCCGGAACGCATCAGGGCCAGTTCAACCTGGTCCTGGATATCTTCAATATGGATTGCACCGCCTTCAGGCTTGCGGCGCATGAGCGCGTTGACGACCTGTTCGGTCAGCGCTTCCACCCGTTCACGCACCGCTGCACTGGCCGCAGCTTGATTCCCATGCACAGCGATATACGCCTTGGTCACGGCTACCGTGATTTTGGACGGCGCAAACGGCACCACAGCGCCGTTACGGCGAATGGTTTTATATTGCTCGTAGCGAGTGTTATCGGTGGCAACTTGGGGATCTACAGCTTCGGTCATGCGGCTTCCTGCGGTGCTATCCAGTGTGGCGTACATTTGCGCGTGCTTCCTTCTGGCTAGGTGTTATTTGTGGCCGGTTTGTTCCACAAATCAAAGACTTGGGAGTGGACCGACCCACTGTGGACAATTCTGTGTATAAATTGTGAAGAACCACTACATCTTGTGTTCGTCTCAACGTTCAGACACAAATACTAGGGGAAGACCCAGCGCTAGCGCAACCGGAAAAAGATGTGATAAGGCGACAAACGGAAATATATTTGCAATGCATAACGGGAAGCCTTTATTCATGCGGCATAGGAGGCGTTGCACGATTGAGACAGCCTGTCGAAAGCGGATATTCGGTGTTGCGAGGATGCTTGGGCGGGCACCAAAACGGGTAAAACCAGACCCTCTGAAAGCGCCAAAACAGTGCCTTTCAGAGGCGTTTTTGCGATCAGTGATGCAACGTAAAAATGGCGAACCTCTGCCCGTAACCCGGATGGAGCTGCCCCTCGGGGGTTCCGCCGCAACGCCACTGGGCGTTACATATGACAATTGCAGTGGGGGCAGCGGAAATCCGGGTGACAATTCTGAAAAATTTCAAATGTCGGCGGTTTGTTGATGCATCGCAATCCCGGATTCCCGCTTCGCTTCATCCGGGCTACGAAGCTACAAAACCAGGACAAATTGAGATGCCTTGGGCTAATGAAGCCCTTTCGCCCACCACAGAATAGAAAAAGGCGAACCGCATTGGTTCGCCTTTTGCAGCGCTCGCATGCCATCAAGGCATCGGGCCAGCCCTGCACACCTTGCGCTACGGCTTAGTGATGATGACCGTGTTCGCCGTGCACGTGACCGTGCGCGATTTCTTCATCAGTTGCCGCGCGGACGTCTTCCACCTTGCCCACAAAGCGGATTTTCACGCCTGCGAACGGGTGGTTAGCGTCAACGGTGACTTCACCGCCGTTGATTTCGGTTACGCGGAACAGCATGACGTCGCCAGTGGCAGGATCATCGGCTTCAAACATCATGCCGGCTTCAACTTCCATCGGGAACACGTCTTTGGCTTCTTTACGCACCAGTTCTGGCTCGTATTCGCCAAATGCATCATCGGGTTCCATGGTGACATCAATGGAATCACCCTTGGCCTTGCCATGCAGTGCTTCTTCTACCAGCGGCAGAATGTTGTCGTAACCGCCGTGCAGATAAACGATAGGCTGTTCGGTTTTGTCGAGCGATTTGCCCGAGGTGTCGAACATCTCGTAGTTCAGCGTTACGACCGTGTCTTTGGCGATTTGCATCGGGTTTATCCTAACTGTTTAACAAGTGAAAGTATTTCCGCCGCGTGCCCTTTCGGGAGCACGTGATACAGCGCGTGGCGGATCACGCCCTGCCGGTCGATCACAAAGGTAGAGCGTTCAATCCCGTATTTTACCATGCCTGCGCCCACCCATTCCCGCAAAACATGATAGAGCCGGCTCACCTCGCCTTCCGCATCAGACAAAAGATGAAATTCGATGCCGTGTTCATCGCGAAAAGCCTCATGCGCCAGACAGTCATCCAGACTCACGCCCAACACCAGCGTGCCGTGCGCCCGAAATGTTTCGGCGCGATCACTGAACTCTACGGCCTCGGTCACTCCGCCAGGAGAGTGATCCCTGTTAAAGAAATAGAGCACCACATGATGTTGCCCAAGCAAATCCGATAGCCGGATCAACTGCATCTGGGCATCGTGTAATGCAAAGTCCGGTGCAATTTCCCCGTCTTTGAGCATGTCAGCTCCCTTGCGTAGTGGGATAATGATTGCCTCGTTTTTCTCCGTTATAGCCGAGCCAATGAACAAACAACTCCTGGGTGGACTGACTGCAGAGCAATTTCTGACAGATTACTGGCAAAAGCAGCCGTTATTGATCCGCAATGCCTGGCAAGATTTCCCAGAACTGATTGATTTACCCAGGTTAATTGCGCTCGCTCAGCAAGATGACGTGGAATCGCGGCTCATTGAGCGTCGTGATGAGCGCTGGCTGGTAGAAAACGGCCCGTTTCGCGCCAGCCGCTTTGACCGGTTGCCAGAAACCGACTGGACAGTGCTGGTGCAGAGCGTGAATCACCACGTGCCGCATATTGCTGATCTGCTCTATGAATTCAATTTTTTGCCGTATACCCGGCTGGACGATCTGATGATCTCCTACGCCCCACCGGGCGGCACGGTTGGCCCACACTACGATTCTTATGATGTGTTCTTGCTGCAGGTGGGCGGCAAAAAGCGCTGGCAGATTTCCAGCGATGACGCGGGCAATTTTATTGAAGACGCGCCCATCCGCGTTTTGCGCGATTTTTCATCCGAACAGGAATGGATTCTGGATCACGGCGACATGCTGTATCTGCCGCCCAAATACGCGCACTACGGCGTGGCGCTGGAACCTGGCATGACGTACTCGATCGGTTTTCGGGCGCCCACTGAACAGGAAATCGTCGGCAAGTTTCTGGAATACCTGCAGGACGAGCTGCGTCTGACCGGCGTTTATGGCGATCCCGAGCGTCAACCCACTGCTCGACCGGGTGAGATTGATCTGGCCTTTGTGGGCAAAATCGAATCCATGCTCACGCAACTAACCTGGACCGACGCCGACGTTCGCAAGTTTGTTGGCCGTTACTTTACCGAACCCAAACCACACGTGTTCTACACCGCGCCGGATGACGCGCTGGATTTTGACGAATTTGCCGCACAAGCGCAGGCACAGGGCGTTTATCTGGACCTGAAATCCCTCATGCTCTATGAAGGAGAACAGCTCTTTATTAATGGTGAAGAACTGGAGGCCGAAGCAGACGCGGTGGAAACCTTGCGTCGCCTGGCCGATAGCCGCCGCCTGCCAGCGGTGCAATATGACGATGCAGTACTCGAAGCGCTCTATACCTGCTACGACTATGGCTACCTTCATGTCGGCAAAATTTGAGACTTACAAAGAATATCGTGAGGCCACACTGGCGCTGATTCAGGGCGCCAGCCACAGCCTCATGATGTACGAACGAGACTTCAGCCAGTGCGGCCTTGAGAGCCGCGCCATGACCGAGGCCATGGCCGCCTTGCTGGCGCGCAATCCCGCAGCGCAGATCCGCATTCTGGCGCATTCAACCGAATTCATTGCCAGCCAATGTCCGTTGCTACTGGAATTGGAGAATCGCCAGAATCAAAGATTACAGATGCATTTGGCTAATCCGGATATGCCAGCGTTGTTTTCGCCATTTATTCTGGCCGATATGCAACGGTTTGTAAGACGTTGTCACTTTGATTGGCCGAAAAGTGAATGCGCAGACGATGCGCGCGACGTCGCTAAAATGCGACAAGCCTTTGATAAGGCGTGGGAATGTTCGAACGTTACGCCAGATTGGCGTAGGCTTGATTTATGAGCGTTTGACATTTGTTGTAAAAATCTCAGCGCGCTACAGTTTGGTGCGCCTCCCAGGCTACCCTTTTATTCAAATCGTGCTAGAATTCCGCCCGTCGGTCGTCAGTGATGTAACTGGTTTCCAAATAGCCATCGATCACGGTCGATAGCCTAACAACGCTGTAATTTGTAATTTACTTGTCCAACCCCCCATTCTGCTAAAGGTAAGAAGAATGAAACAGTCTCTGCTCGTTGCTGCCCTGCTGGCCCTCGCACTCACCGCTTGCGGCAAGAAAGATGAAGCTCCTGCTGATGCATCCGCTCCTGCTGCTGAAGCATCTGCTCCGGCCGCTTCCGACGCTGCTGCTGCACCTGCTTCCGACGTCGCTTCCGACGCTGCTGCTGCTCCTGCTGCTGCTTCCGACGCTGCTGCTTCGGACGCTTCCGCTGCCAAGTAATTCACGGCGCGCAAGCAAAAAAGCCGACCAACTGGTCGGCTTTTTGCTTTTCTACAGTCTGTAATATCCAGTTATCAAGCTAGCGCCCCGAATCTTCAAGGCTGGCTCAGCCGCCTTTCCCTCTCAAATATTGCCTTTGCAAGCATCGCATGCCCATACAAGTCATCATTCCGCGCTGGATTATCCCGATTGAACCGCAAGCGCTGGTTCTAACCGACCATGCCTTGGTGCTGGAGGGGGAACATATCCGCGCCCTGCTGCCGGTGTCTCAGGCCCTGCAGCAGTATCCACAAGCCGGGCGCATCCACCTGCCGGATCACGCCTTGCTGCCCGGGCTGATCAATCTGCACGCTCACTCAGCCATGACTTTGCTGCGTGGCTATGCCGACGATCTGGCACTGATGACCTGGCTGAACGAGCACATCTGGCCGGCTGAAGGGAAGTTTGTATCTGATGAATTTGTCTTCGATGGCACGCAACTGGCCATCGCGGAAATGATTGCTGGCGGCACCACCTGCGCCAACGACATGTACTTTCACCACAGCACTGTTGCCCGCGCTGCATTGACCAGCGATTTTCGCATGATGGTGGGTTGCTCGATTCTGGAGTTCCCCACAGCGTATGCCAGCAATGCCGACGACTACATCCGCAAAGCTATCGCCTGCATGGATGAATTCCGCGGCGAATCACTGGTTGGGTTCACCTTGGCACCACACGCGCCGTATACGGTAAGCGATGCCACCTTCGGCAATGTGATCATGCTGGCCGATCAACTGAACGTGGGTATTCATTGCCATGTTCACGAAAGCCAGGACGAAATTGCTGGCAGCCTCAAAGAGCACGGCACGCGTCCTTTGGCACGGCTGGCCGGGCTGGGCCTGCTAAGCAACCAGTTAATTGCCGCGCATATGGTACACACCACCGATGAAGAAATCGCGCTGCTGGCGCGGCACGGGGTGAACGTCTCGCACAATCCGGCATCGAATCTGAAACTGGCATCCGGCTTTGCCCGCATTGCCGATCAAATCGCTGGCGGAATCAACGTCGGCATCGGCACCGATGGTGCTGCCAGTAATAACAAGCTGGATATGTTCGCCGAACTGCGCATGGCCGCCTTGCTGGCCAAGGGCCAGAGCGGCAATCCCGAAGCACTGCCCGCGTGGCAAGCACTGGAAATGGCCACCCTCAATGGCGCCAAAGCACTGGGCTGGCAGGACCGCATCGGCAGCCTGGTGGCAGGCAAACAGGCGGACATGATCGCCGTTGACCTCTCTGCGGCAGGCACCGCGCCATGTTACGATCCGGTATCGCATCTGGTTTACGCCGCCGACCGCACCCAGGTCAGCCACGTCTGGATTGCTGGCCGCACGGTGTATCACAATGGCCAGCACACCAGCCTGAATCGCCAGGAAATCCTCACCCGCGCCCGCCGCTGGCAAGCGCGCATGGAAGGCAAGAAATCATGACAGAACCCCAATCCGCGCCCGACAACATCCTGAACGCCGATGCCGCCGAAATCGCCAAGTTTTCGGCGCTGGCTCACAAATGGTGGGACAAAACCAGCGAGTTCAAACCGCTGCATGACATCAACCCGCTGCGCTTGGCATTTATTGATGAGCACGCTGGCCTGACGGGCAAAAAGGTGCTGGATGTGGGCTGCGGTGGCGGTATTTTGTCCGAGGGCATGGCGGCCAGTGGCGCGCAGGTGACCGGCATTGATCTGGCCGACAAATCACTCAAAATCGCCAAGCTGCATTTGCATGAATCTGGCTTGAGTGTGGAATACCGAAAAGTTGCGGTCGAGGCGCTGGCCGAAGAAGCGCCCGAATCGTTCGATGTGCTGACCTGCATGGAAATGCTGGAGCATGTCCCCTCGCCCGCCAGCATTATTGAAGCCTGCGCACGACTGGTAAAACCAGGTGGCTGGCTGTTTTTCTCCACGCTCAATCGCAACGCCAAGAGCTATGCGCTGGCCGTACTCGGCGCCGAGTACATCATGGGCATGCTGCCACGCGGTACTCACGCTTACGCCAAGTTCATCAAGCCGTCTGAACTGGGCCGCATGACCCGCACCAGCGGCATCGAAACCGTGGCGCTAACCGGACTGACATACAACCCGCTCACCAAGGTTTACAAACTGGGCGCGGATACTGACGTCAATTACATGGTGGCTTGCCGCAAGCCGCTCTAACATATCCGCAACCGGCCACATCCAGCCGCCAACTGACTCGGCGGCGGCGCGCTCAGCAATATCAGGAACTCACTCGCAATGACCGACCCCGTTCGCGCAGTCTTGTTTGATCTGGATGGCACGCTGGCCGATACCGCGCCAGACTTGGGCGCCGCGCTCAACCGCTTGCTGGCCGAAGAAGGTCTGCCGCTGCAACCTTATCAGGCCATTCGCCCGATTGCCTCGCACGGCGCGCGTGGTTTGATTGGGCTAGGTTTTGGCATCACTCCACAGCAGCCCGAACAATTCATCGCCTTGAGGGATCGTTTTCTGGCGCACTACGCGCTACATCTGGCCGATGACACCATTTTGTTTGATGGCGTCACTCCGCTGATCGAAGCGATTGTTTCGCGCGGTTGGCGCTGGGGCATTGTCACCAACAAACCGGCGCGATTTACCGACCCGCTGGTGGCCCTGCTGCCGCTGCCGTTCGCGCCAGGCGTGGTGGTGTCTGGCGATACCGTGGGCGCACCCAAGCCAGACCCCAAGCCGATGTACCACGCTGCCGAAGCGCTGGGCGTGGACCCTGCCAACTGCATTTATGTGGGCGATGCCGAACGCGATATCGAGGCCGGCCGCCGAGTGGGCATGACAACAGTCATTGCCAGCTACGGCTATATCGCCAGCACCGACCAGCCCGAAAATTGGGGCGCCGACCTGAGCATTGGTCACCCGCTGGATTTGCTGGCGCACCTACCGGCCTGAGCACAGCCAACTGCGGATGAATAATTGAGGCAAGGCGCGTACAGCGTCTTGCCTCAAGTAAGTGGTTTACCGGTTTACATCCACCACAAACCGCCCGCGATGCCGCCCGGCCAGAATGTCCTGCGCGGCATCAACGCAATCGGCCAGACCAATCTGCGTGGTCGCCGCACGCAGCAAATCGTGATCCAGATCTTGCGCCAGCCGTTGCCATGCGGCCATACGGCGGGCTTTAGGTGCCATCACGCTATCAATGCCATACAGCGTCACCCCACGCAAAATGAACGGTGCGACGGTGCCCGGCAAATCCATTCCTTGCGCCAGCCCGCATGCGGCAACCGCGCCGCCATAACGCACCTGGGCACACGCGTTCACCAACGTATGGCTACCGGCCGAATCGATCACGCCTGCCCACAGTTCCTTCTGCAATGGTTTACCCGCAGCGGCAAACGCGGCCCGATCCAGCACCTCGGTAGCGCCTAACTGCTGCAAATAATCGCTCGCCGTGGTTTTACCCGTAAGCGCTGTCACCGAGTAACCCAGGCGAGCCAGCAAGGCCACCGCAATCGACCCCACGCCGCCAGTCGCACCGGTAACCAGAATCGGGCCGTCTGCCGGAGTAAGCCCGTGCCGTTCCAGCGCTTGCACGCACAACATGGCGGTATAACCGGCGGTGCCAATGGCCATGGCCTGCGCAGGTGTAAACGCCGCAGGCAGCGGAATCAACCAGTCTCCCGACAAACTGGCCTTTTGAGCCAGGCAGCCCCAATGGCGCTCTCCCACGCCCCAGCCATTAAGCACTACTGCATCACCGGGTTTGAAATCCGCATGGCGCGATGCGGTAACGATGCCCGCACCATCCACGCCGGGCACCATCGGCCACTTGCGCACGATCGGGCTGGTATTGCCAATCGCCAGCGCATCTTTGTAATTGAGTGTTGAGAACTGCACATCAATCTGCACATCGCCTTCTGGCAATGCCGCTTCATCCAGCGTTGTAACCTGCGCCGAGAACCCGGCATCTGACTGGTTCAACAATAACGCTTTAAACATGGGGCCTCCGGTTTTGCCGTATTTACTGCGTGTTGCGCAATCGACAAAGTACGACGGCATAACACGCGATGAATTGCATGGCAGTGTGCACGCAAAACAAACCGTCGCTCAATGCGGTTTTTGCGAATTCTGATCCTGCTTTGACCCTTCCTTGACCTGACCCGTCCTTCTGGCCCAAAACATGAATCTTTATTTTCGTTTGATCTGGCAAATGCTGTTTGCGCGCTTCAGACCAGTGTGCCCGGTACTCGGCCCCTGTCGCACGCCCTATCAGGTCTACCCCAATGATCTGGATATCCTGCGGCACGTGAACAATGGCCGTTATTTCACCCTGCTCGACCTGGCCCGCACCGACTTGATGATTCGCTCTGGCCTGGCCGACAAGGTCAAGCAGGCGGGCTGGTTTCCGGTGGTGGCAATGGAAACCATCCACTTTCGCAAAGCGCTGACTGTGTGGCAGCGGTTTGAAGTGCAAACCGACGTACTGGGCTGGGATGAAAAGGCCGTATTTCTGCAGCACCGCATAGAGCGTAAAGGCGAAATCATTGCCGTAGCCGTGGTCGCCGCCCGCTTTTTGCGCAGAACCGGCGGCTCTGTACTCACCAGCGACCTGATGGCATTGGGCGGCATTACCCACCCGTCACCGCCGCTACCCGACTGGATTGTTGCTTGGGTGCAAGGCCAGAACCAAACCCAGAATCAAACCCAATAATCCGGACCAGTCACCCGTACACCAACAACGCTCACACGGTGGGCTGCGCCGAAACGCGGTTTCGAGGTATACTAGACATTCTTCATCTGGGGCCGCCATGGTTTCGACGGGGGTTACAAAGCGGATGAGGGCATGCCGGGTTCTCAGTTACCCGTAAAACACTGAACCAAGTTAGTTGCAAACGACGAAACTTACGCCCTAGCTGCTTAACCAGCTAGGCTCTGCACTACTTCTCCCTTCGGGTAGACCGGGCAACCGGTAGCAGAGTCATATAGAAGGGATCGCGCTGCATCGGGTCACTTGATGCAGTGTCAAACTAAGGTGACTCGCCCGAAACAAGCCTGCCGGTCGGCTCGTTAAAGGTTAAATCCAGTTGACCAGGCTAAGCATGTAGAACTCTTCGTAGAGGACTTTCGGACGTGGGTTCGACTCCCACCGGCTCCACCAGTTTCACTTCAGCGCCCGGCGCCGTTATGCGGTTCCGGGCGTTTGTTTTTGCGGGCCTGGATTGTGGTCCGGGCATGGAGAAGTAACTTGATAAACAAGAACATGACGCCCACCCAACACCCCAAAATCAGCACAAAAAAGTTACTGCTCAACGCCGCATGGGGTATCGCCATTGGGCTGCTGATGTATTCCCAAGTTGGGTTGTGGGCCGTGCTGATTGGCATGTTGGTAGCGATTGCAGGAATAGCGGAAACCACCTGGCGCTCCCGCAAAACAACGCGCGCCCAGGAAATTGACCCTGCACGCGAGCAATAAAGCAGTCCTCACGATGGGGGGGCCGATTTCAGCCGCAGCCCCATCCCCTGACCCGCTTTATTGTTTCAAATTTGAATCTGAATTCCCTGGCGAATTGCCGTCTTGCTCCAACAAACTACCTCCGGTTTCAGCTTCACACATTGACAAGATGTTCGTGAAATCGGCTAGTCCAGGGAGACGGTGCGCATCAATGCGCACCCTACAGGGCTGTATTGATGACAAAACAGCCAAACGGCGCACGGTAAATCTTGCAAAAAAAGCGGGTTCTGAGCCCGAACCGCTATTTAGAAACCGTACGCGCGTATTTCATCATGGCCTGGCTGTAACAACAGCCCACTCGCGAGAGGCCGGATACATTAAGGCAAACTGTTCTGTCATGGATACACCATCTTGCAAAGCCGGGGCGGACCATACATTTTTTTGAATGACTTCCTGCAGCATCTGCTTGTCCAGGCTCAGGTCAGCCACCATCCGCTTGAGCCGGGCATTTTCCTCTTCCAGCTGCTTCAAGCGCCTCAATTCGCTCACGCCCAGCCCGGCGTATTTCTTTTTCCAGAGATAAAACGTGGCCTCGCAAATACCCATCTTGCGGCAGACCTCCGCCGTGGCGGTGCCCGACTCGGCCTGGCGCAGCGCAAAGGCAATTTGTTCTTCCGTGTATTTCGACGTTTTCATGGCCAATCTCCTGCCCGTGAAGGCATCAAATCTGCCAGAAATCCCTGGTTTTCGCTGCTCCGGTTTTGCGGGGGGAGATCAGACGTGGACTTCATTGCTTTCAGGTTTTCCGGCAAGAAGCCAATGGTTGGCTATCGGCGGGAGGCGACATTCTTCATTCTCTGGCTGGATCGGGATTTCACTCTTTACCCTCACGGCTAGGCCTGCTGGACCGTTTGGCGTAATGATTACGCATTGGCTACCAGCCCGGTGGTTACCAAGCTGGTTACCACGGTAACGGTGGTTTCCACTGCCAAGGTTTCCACGGTTTCCGGTGTTTTTCAGAATGTGATTCCGGATAGGACAGGGGGCAAATCGGTGGTTGCCATGCGTTATGGTTGCCACGCTGGTTGCCACGGAAAACGCTGTTTCTGCTTGGCAACAGACCCGTTGTTACCGCGAAAGAACAGGTATGCAAAACCGAGGTACGCAGCGTGGTACGCACCCAAAAGCCCGTTTTCCCCGATTATTTCCCCACTATGAATATAGATAGTGGCCTGGGGAAATATTCGACATTCCGGGTCACTTCCCCTCACCCCAACGCTCTGAGCCTGCAAGGTTTTTTTGACTGACATAAAAAAATCTACGGCACTCGTAATTATTCTTTTACGGCGTTTCTTTTGGCTGATCGCACCACACCAGCAATTTCTGTGTGATTAGTTAATTGAGTCCAGCGTTTTGCCGTGCTTATGTTTGTGCGATCAATCACGAAAGAAGGGGATCACCAATGTCGGGCCTGCTTGCAGGGATGGGAGACCGGACAACTTCCGGTGGGGAAGTAATTTCCGCAACGTCCACCTACATGGACTCGGGGAAGGTTATGTGTCGCAGCGGGGATCAGGCGTACTGCCCTGCATGTAAAGGCACATTTCCCGTTAGCGGTACCGCAATCCATTGGGCTGAGAATGGGGTGCCCATGGTACAGAACGGGGATCGTGTCCTGTGCCGCTGCAAGTACAACCGGGTGATTGCCCACTCGACCAGCTTTTACAACGATCCCGCCTCACCAACGAATCAAGTCGTCAGCCCGCATGCTGCATTGTCCGCGTCATTCGCTGATCCAGCCACTTATAACGACAGGTTCCAGTTGCTGGACGACCATACAGGCCAGCCACTTGCTGGCACTGAATATGCAGTCAGACGTGAAACTGGGGAGATTGAGCATGGTGTAACCGACAGTCAGGGCTACACGCATCTTGTGGACGACCAAGACAATCCAGAAGAAGTTATCTTCTACTGCAACGGGATGGAAGTAGCATGAACGATACTGTGATCTCACCAACCGGCAAGGAATTGCGGCGTGTCGGCAAGAGGACAACCACGCGCAAAGAGGATAGTGCGGCGAAGCAGTTGAGGGTTGTTTCTGCTCAGAATGCACGCAGAACTGAGAATCTGGCGTACCTGAACGACCCCAACGTGAAAGCGTTTCTGTACATGATCCAAAAATCAGAGGGCGGGGACTACCACGCAATGTATGGCTGGATCAGAGGCCGCAATGGGTGGACTTTCACCGACGAATCCACACACCCTGGGCTAGGGAAAGATGGATCAACAACCGCTGCGGGCATGTACCAGATCAACAAGGCATGCTGGACGCAGATGGGTATCCGGGCGCAGGGCCTCACGGACTTCTCACCACAAACCCAAGACCTGATCGCTGTTGAAAACCTACGCGCTTTCAAGTGCTTGGACCTTATCATTGCTGGCAATATTGAGACGCCGATCAAAATACTAGCTCCAGCGCAGTGGTCCTCATTTCAGAAGCACACATACGCAGTGCTTAAGGCTTGGTTTGTTGAAGGGGGCGGCACCGTAAAATGAAAAAGATACTTGTTGGTACAGTCTGTGTACTCCTAATTGCAGGGGCAGCTAACGCAGCTACAGACCTCTACCGAGGCATGATGCTTATGGATGCACGAACAGCTTTGTTCAAGGCGGGCTGGAAGGGAATTGTCCTGCATAAACACCCCAGCACTGAAACGACTGGCGATGATTTCATCGATGCGGGAGCAATGGTGTTCTATAAGGCGGGCATTCATGAGATCGACTCATGCACTGGTGGTGTTACTCAGTGCCAGACGCATTATCGCAAGGGGACGGAATGTCTAACCTTGAACTCAATTGGTGAGACTCCTCATGATGCTTTCGTAACGCATTGGATGAATACCTGTGGGGATTAACGCTAAAGGTACGGCGTGGCGACCAGACAGATTGAGAGACCTATGAAATGCCCAGCGGGCCATGTCGTCACAGTTTAGTCGCTGTCACTGGGGCCGTGGGTGCCCCTTCCGGGGTGCGTTCGGCGCACCGGGTCGTGCGGTAGAAGCCCACGGGCCGCTTGCGGCCGGGCCTGCTGCATGCCTCTGCGTTGGACCACGATAATGAAAATGAATGCATTTGTTCTTGCTCTCGGCATGTTTGCACTGGCGGCCAGTTACGCCGACACCCTAGTTACTTCGTGCCAAGTGGGGTCAGGTAAAACCATCCAGCTCATTAAAGGCAAAGAGATTACCCAAGATGTTGGTGTCTATTACCTCGTCCAGAATGGTAAACAGAAGCCTCTATTCGGGAGCCTGTCCACTTCCACCGGCAGCGTCATATCGAGTCGGTGCATCGGGACCACGCGCGGTGTGCTCATGGTTGCCGGCGAGTTTTCTTCCAATTACACCCAAGGGGTCGTCGTAGGTTATGACCAAGGAGCCAACCGGATACAACGGCTCGATTTTGCTGAACGGGCGTTACCTCGCTGGGTATACCTGAACAAAACCAGCATCAAAGTATTGATTCCGAATGAAGGGAATGAACAGCCAGGAAAATACTTGCTCTACGAATCTGGCGGCAAGCGGGCAGTAGAAGGTCACGGGACAGATGAAATGCCATCGAAGCGTGGCTTCGAGGTAGTTGACCTGGCTGCGCCACCCGCGTGAAATAGTTTTAATTCAAAGGTGACCCAGCTCTGGTACCAATAATATAGTTTTTACAGCCGCTAAAAAGGGGCAGCAAAAAATTTTAGGTACACGAATAGGTACACGAATCGATAACCAAACCGGAACAACTTAGAAAATACGGTACATACAGCGGTAATCCCCCCGTTTTTAACCGGGGTCAGAAGTAGAAGTCATTCGGTTAATGCCAACTTCTGTTTCGGGGTGATTCCTCCAAGCGCCATATTCGGCCGCTCGTGATTGTAAGTCCACATCCAGTTCGTCGCATGTTCCT
>NZ_JARLJK010000135.1:0-2352 GCF_031291215.1 Silvimonas sp. | reverse complement strand
TGATGACGGCGGCTGGTTGGATCACAACCAGGGCTGTGTCCGGAGTCGAATCCAAGGTTAGGCAAGTACGGCCATGTTTTCTTGGCTGAAACCCGCGGCACAATTGGATTTTTGACGATTTGATGGCCCATCGATCAGCGGCTGCGTTGACGCGGAACCTGCTCCCATGGTTGATGCTGACAAGCCAGCTCGGGCACTGCCCCTTGGAACGGCAGTTGGAGCCAGGCTTCCAAGCCCGTGCACCGCAGCTACGGACCCGGTTGCGCCTGATGGCGGACAAGGAGATGGTAGCCACGACCCTCGATTGAACGAATACCCACGGCAAACCTGCAGCCTTGTTAGGTTTGCGCCAGGCGAATGCCTGGACAGTACGCCTTTGGATTCACGGTGCCTCTCTTGGTTTTGCGCCTGACGTCTCTGCAAACCCGCGGCCCGACATATTTCCCCAACTCCCACTGGTGATGATGACAAGCTGGCTCGGTCGCTCATTGGGACCTGCCACCTTTCTTTGACTCTCGCAGAAAGCCGGCCTGTCGCCGTCTACCACCTCCCAGTGGTGATGATGACAAGCCGGCTCGGCCCTTCACTGGAACCATCGCCACCAGAGCATGCCCAGCGCAGCAAGCCACGAAACGCTGCCACAGTGCGTGTCTCGGTGGGTCGGCGCCCCGCTTGGGCCTAACGCTAGCGTTGACCGGCCTCGCCCAGCCGCGCGACCGCAGGAGATGAGCGGGTTGATGAGGAGTCAAGCAAAAAGGATATGCCCGAGGGCGAGGTCCGGGGTCGAACGCACTGGTTAGGCCGGGCCGCCCATGCTTTTTGCTGGAGCCCTCTGTACTACTTGTTTTGCACGAATGGGAAGGAATCCATGAGCAGCTATTGCGCGTTGGGGATGGGCGCGAATTGCTCACGGAAAAGATCAAGTATTAATTAAAAATTATAAAATCCGGGGAACCAAAGGGGCTTGGCCAAACACCCACTGTGCATTCGGGAGCAACCGTGGAACAGAACACCTACCTTGAAATCGCTTCAGATGCCGCGACGGGGTCAAAAGTGTATTTCAACAGACATGACCATTCGCATTTCGTGGCGGGCCCGTCCCAGCGTCATCACTTGGCCACCGTCAAGAAAATCGAGAAGGAATTGCTTGCTGCCAGGACGAGGTCCCTGACCAGCTTGGAGTTACTGGCACTACATCGGAGAATCCGGGCTATGCTGGGAAACCCTGGCACCGGTCTTGCCCTCTATCCGAAGCCCGCCCACGATAAATCTGGCTTCAACCCTGTTTTGGACCGGAATCAATTTGATTTTGGGGAACTACGTCGGACGACCTTACGCAACCAGCCAAATATCGTCGTCAAGGTGGCCGCGGCTGGAATTTGCCAATCAGACCGCAGAGTCATGCGGGGCACCAAACCTGCCAATTTCTCTATGGAACAACTCGTGCTCGGCCACGAAGGTGGCGGTTACATCCTGGATCCCGGTCACTGCAGCGACCTCTATCAGGTGGGGCAGAAGGTCGTTCTGCTACCTCATCTCACCTGCAGCAAAGCGTCATGCCCGTCTTGCAGCACGTTCAGGCCTAACCTTTGCAAAAATTTGCGCCACATGGGATTCCATATCAACGGCAACATGGCAACTCTTATGGCCTTTCCTGAACAGTGTGTCATGGCTGTGCCGGATTCATTACCTGAAGATCTCCTGCCTTTGGTCGAGCCGCTCGCCTGCGTGACACGTGGGTTGTTTCACGCCAGGGAAGCTCTTAGCGCCCTGAATTCTCGGCACGCATACTATAATAACCCTTTTACAATCTATGGTTGCGGTCCAATTGGTTGTCTGGCTGCCATGGCCTGCCGCCACTTTTTCGGAAACATCAATATCCAAATAATTGATCCATCAGAGGAGCGAATCCGTTCGGCCCAGCATCTCCAAATCGCCAACTCCTATGCATCCGCACCGGCCATCGGTCATGAAGTCGCCTTCATCGCCAACAGCTTCTTTGCATCCATCGAGGCAGCTCTATCCAAGACCAACGATGAGGGGACCATCGTCCTGTTCTCCGGCATCAACACAGATCAGTTTGAAACGGCTGACCGAGAGCAGCTTGCCAAGATTACTGCCTTCGAGGACATCCACCGACAAGAGGCCGTCAAGAGTATCGAAGTTGGGGGCCGCCGAATCCACTTGGTCGGGTCCAGCGGATACACCTACTACGACATCCGCCGCGCTATCGGGCTCCTCTTGGGGAATCAGGACTTATTCCCGCGGGTGCAGAACGCAATCATCGAAGGCTTGGATGGCAAGACCATACAGTTCCATAGCCCAAATCCAAGGAAGGTGGATATCGGGACC
>NZ_JARLJK010000134.1:0-1764 GCF_031291215.1 Silvimonas sp. | reverse complement strand
GTGGTTGTGGCGGCGGTCATGGGGCCGGGGGGATAGGCCAAGGGCGTGCTTGATGCAGAGGCGGTAGCAGTGCTTGTTGCTGTCGGTGACGGAGTGGCTGATGCAGCGCTTGTTGCTGTCACCGTGCTTGTTGCTGTCACCGTGGGCGTGCTTGACTTTGTGATGGTAACAGTGCTTGTTGCTGTCAGTGAGGGAGTGATCGATGCAGTGGGGGTGACTGTGCTTGTTGCTGTCAATGAGGGAGTGACTGATGCAGTGGTGGTAGCAGTGCCTGTCACCGTGGGCGTGCTTGACTTCGTGATAGTGACTGTGCTTGTTGCAGTGGTGGTGGCGGTGGGGGAGGGCGTCGGGCTTGCCGACTCAGACGGGCACGCCAGGCTCACTGCCAACCATTCCTGTGTGCCAGGACAAGGGTCACTGTAAGCAACGTTGGCGGAGTCAAGTGTGCAGGAGCTTTTCCCCACGCAAGTGTTGGCCACTAGTGTGGACAGGCCTCCCATGTCGCAGCTGCTGCTGTTGGCGAAGGAGGTGGCGCACGACCCAGTGGGCGTCCCATAACTCGCAAATGTCACTCCGGTGAATGCGCCCGTGTCACACTGGAAGGACACGCCGAAATACGGGGACGCCAGTTGGGGGTCCGGCACCGAGGCACACGTGGACCGGCCAGAGGAGCACACCAAACTCGTGCTCAGCCACTTGGACGTGCCAGGGCAAGGGTCGCCTCCAAATGTCGTGGAGCCCACATACACGGAACAGGAGCTGTGGCCAACACATGCCGCTTGCACCACTGCTGTGGAGTTGGATGAGTGGCACGCAGCATTCACCGCGAGGCTTTGACTGGTACACACTCCCGGGGGCGTCCCGTAGCTTGCAAACAGCACGGAGGTGAAGGTGCCGCCGGCACAGTTGATGTTCACAGTGCTGGCAGTGCCCGATGACAAGCCCACATCTGCTGCAGTGACACAGACGGGGAAGGAGGAGGGTGAGGGTGATGGCGAGGGGGATGTGGAGAGTGTGGGGGACAGTGTAGAGGTGGAGGAGGGTGAGGCGCCAATGGTCAGGGATGCAGTGGGCGAGGATGACGGTGAGGGAGCGGCAGGCACCGCCGCATACAGGATCCACTCTGCTATTGCTGCGTGGCCGCTTGACGCAGATGCCGTATTGCGGATGATGCAACGAAAGTAAGTGGCTGCTGCCGCGGATGTGGCCAGCACGATCTGCACATTTGCGCCACTGGATGCCCATGCAGTCTGGCCCGATTGCGAATCCACCAGTGCCCACGTTCTGCCGTCACTAGAGGAGGCCATCACCCAGCTGATGGGACTCTGCACTATCCATGTCGACGGGCGCGGCGCAAACGTGTACGCGGTGAGCTGGATGGTGGAGGGCAGCTGTAACTGTACCCACTCGCCGCTGTATGCTGTGCCACTGACCA
Organism: Silvimonas sp.; assembly: GCF_031291215.1. Taxonomy (NCBI): domain Bacteria; kingdom Pseudomonadati; phylum Pseudomonadota; class Betaproteobacteria; order Neisseriales; family Chitinibacteraceae; genus Silvimonas; species Silvimonas sp. The sequence continues at coordinate 329 of NZ_JARLJK010000134.1, read as the reverse complement.
CTGTGCTCAGTGCGCCGACATACGCGCCGCCTGACCCAGTGTAGGACGAAGTCGCGGTGGCCCACACACAGTACGGGTTCCCGTCACAGTTGGACTTGTCAAACAGTTTCCACTCGTATAAAAAGCCACTTTCATACTCGGACGATGCACTTGCAATGTACGTGCCACTACCGTAGGTGGAGGTGAGTGTGGTTGTGGCGGCGGTCATGGGGCCGGGGGGATAGGCCAAGGGCGTGCTTGATGCAGAGGCGGTAGCAGTGCTTGTTGCTGTCGGTGACGGAGTGGCTGATGCAGCGCTTGTTGCTGTCACCGTGCTTGTTGCTGTCACC
>NZ_JARLJK010000133.1:0-1096 GCF_031291215.1 Silvimonas sp. | reverse complement strand
GAAAAGATCGAGGTGAGTCAAAGTATAGCTGAGCGATGCCGTCAGGCTGAGCTTGGGCGTGAGCTTGACCATGTCGCGCGCAAACAGATTGAGCGCCCGGTTGTGCGACGAAACCGCCACCGCGTTGATCAGCGGACTGCCTGCAAACCCGGTCGAGCTGCCATAAAGCGGGTTCGACGCCATGGCCACGGTCTGGTAATTCACCAGTTGCGCCAGACCGGTCGCCTGATCACTGCGGATCGTCGCGATTTCAAAGCTGCCACCGAGATTGAGATCGTTGACGAACCGCCCCAGCGACGCATCCAGATCGATCAGCGCATTGCCGCCAAAACTGTGCTGATAAACGTCGGAGGTGACCAGCGTGGTGTTGATGCCGCTGGTATAGTCGTGAATCGGCAAGCCACCGGCATAGGCGGTAAAAGCCGCACTCTGTAACGGGTTCGTCGTAAACAGATCGCGCGCCGTCCCGCCCGGTGCAAGCGCGCTGCAATCATACGCGACGCCGTCGCAAGCGCCGCCGAGGCTGGCGTTACTGTTGCTCGAATGCGAATCCGAGCGACGATAATACAGGTTTGCGCTGAGCTTGAGCACGTCTGACAGACGCGTATCGGCCTTGAGATTGATCACCAGTTGGTTGTTCGAGACATTGTCGGGCCAGGTATAGGCGCTTTGCGGCGTGCCCAGCATCGACAACGGCAAGCTTTGCGTGCCGTTGAGCGAGGTATCGGCCCACAACACGCCAAGCTCGGCATGCGTCGCGCCCCCTTGCCAGCGCAGCTTGCCATAGCCCTGGCTGACGCGGGTATGCATGTGCCAACGATATCCATTCTGGTCATCAAAATTTCCGGAAACAAACCAATCAAGGCTTTTTCCAGCAAGTGTACCGCCCACTTCCGCCAAAATGGCACGTCTGGCAAACGATCCCCCCTGCACCGTCACACCAAGGCCGCCGTTTTCCGCCCCGTTCTTTGTCGTCAGCACGAGCGCGCCGCCCAAGGTGTTCAGCCCGAACAACGGGTTTGATCCGGGCAGGACTTCGACTGCGGAAATCGCGTTCATCGGGATCAGATCCCAGTTGACGATCGAGCCGAACGGT
>NZ_JARLJK010000132.1:0-1407 GCF_031291215.1 Silvimonas sp. | reverse complement strand
CGCTACGCCTGAACAGCACCAGCTTTCCATCTTCCAGACACACAGCATCTTCCATGCCGTAACGTGCACGGAATGTGCCTGGAAATCAGCCGAATTCGTTGGGTGTCAGAGACGAAAAATCCGGCCTTTCGGCCGGATTTTTACAACTAAATCAACGCTGTCCGACGACGCCGTGACAGTGTTTGTATTTGCACACAAACGGATAAGCCTGTTGATTTTCCAGGGCTTTTTCCAAACTGATTGCGGCTGCCTGGCTTTTGCCGTGGTCTGCCCGCCGCGCCCACCAACCGCAATCAGCCCGCCAATTCCACCGCATTGCGCAGCATGTCGTCCGACGCATCTATATAAGGCATCACCGAGGCCAAGCTGCGATGTCCGGCCAGCTTGGCGAGGACGCGCACGCCAACGCCCCGCGAGCTCAGCGTGGTGATGAAGCTGCGCCTGCCAGAATGCGATGACGCACCCGCAATGCCAGCCCGCTCGTAGATCATGTTCAGGGTCTGGCAAGCGGTGTTGGCCGAGAACGCCGAGCGCTTCTGCGTGGCAAAGAGGTGGGCCGTGTCCGCACGCCTGGGGATGGTCTTCAAATATGCGGCGATCTCCCGGCGCAGCTTCTCGTTCACGAACACGGTGCGGGCATGCCGGCCCTTGGTCTGCTCGGCTGAAAGCCTGATCTCGTCCTTGACCGTGCCATCGCTGTTGAGAACATCACCCTTCAACAGGGCTGCCACTTCGCCCACCCGCATGCCGGAGAAATGCGTCATCAGGATCATCAGCCTGTTTCGCGCTGCATGTTTCTTTGTCGCAACGTAATCCAGCACCCTGCGCAGCTCTTTGGGTGATAGCGTCTTGGCCTGTGGCATCTGCCTGCTCCTGGAACCTCATCGTTCCAACGCTGGCAGTGTATTTCCTTAGGTTATGGCTGGACGACCTGAGATCAGCGCCCAGACAGCGATCATTAAAACGCGTTTTATCAATGACATAGCCAAAAACCTAAGGAAATGTACTTTTCTTAGGTTCTGGAGTTGGGCGGGCTCGGGAGTTGCTGGAGCAGGCCGCCAACATCTTGAGATCTCAAGTTCTGGGACGGGTCAGGCTGGCTGAGCAGGGTTGAAGCTGCTGCGAATGCTCAGCCTTGCATCGTCCTGAGCGCGCTCATCGTGGCATGGGAACTCAAAAAATCTTCCAAGATGGAAGTTGTTTTGGCGTGGCTCCGGGTGGATCGGCTGGCTTTCACGGATTTGTGCCAGGAACTTGAGGTCTCAAGATCTGGAACGGTGGTGATTGCGGTGTTGCGCGACGGCTCTGTCCGCGATTTTGATCGGTTTGCCATTCGTTATTTGGCAACGCATCACCCTCCTATCGGTAGAGGAGAGATGCGTTTAATTTGCGCATATCCGTCGGCTG